>NZ_CP017476.1:4447500-4747500 GCF_001761385.1 Hydrogenophaga crassostreae
CCCCAAGGCGCTCAAGAAGCTGGGCGATGCCTTCGCCCAGGTGTTGGCCGACCAGCTCAAAGCCCAAGGTCTGGCCAGCGCTGACGCCGCCGTGACCGCCTTCGCTTCGCCTCGCCGCCTGGCCGTGCATGTGACCGGCGTGGCCGATCGTGCGGCCGACAAAGCCGTGTCGCAAAAACTCATGCCCGTGAGCGTGGGCCTCACCGCCGATGGCCAGGCCACCCCTGCGCTGCTCAAACGCCTGGGCGCGCTCGGTGCCGATGCTTCCGTTGTGCCCAGCCTGAAGCGCGCGCCCGATGGCAAGGCCGAAGCCTTGTTTTTCGACAGCATCGCGCCCGGCGTGGCGCTCGCCCCCGGCCTGCAAAAAGCGCTGGACGAAGCCTTGGCCAAGCTGCCCATTCCCAAGGTCATGACCTACCAGCTGGAAACCGACTGTGAGCAGCCCGGCTGGAGCAGCGTGCAGTTCGTGCGCCCGGCGCACGGTCTGGTGGCTTTGCACGGCAGCACGGTCGTGCCCCTCAAGGTGCTGGGTCTGACCTCCGGCAACAGTACCCACGGCCACCGCTTCGAAGCCGCTGTGGACCCGGTGGTCTTGAAAGACGCCGACAGCTACGCCGCCACGCTGTTGCAAGACGGCTCGGTGATCGCATCGTTTGAAGCGCGCAAGGCCGAGATCGCACGCCAGCTCGCCGCTGCGGCGGCCAAGCTCGGCGGTGGCTGCCAGCCGATTGAAGACGACGCCCTGCTCGAGGAAGTGACGGCCCTGGTCGAGCGACCCAACGTGCTCACCTGCTCGTTCGAAACCGAATACCTCGACGTGCCGCAGGAATGCCTGATCCTGACGATGAAGGCCAATCAAAAATACTTCCCGCTGCTGGACGCGCAGGGCAAGCTGACCAACCAGTTTCTGGTGGTCAGCAACATCAGCCCGGACGACGCCAGCGCCGTGATCCAGGGCAACGAGCGCGTCGTGCGCCCGCGCCTGGCCGACGCCAAATTCTTCTTCGACCAGGACCGCAAGAAGACACTGGCCTCGCGCGTCGAAGGCCTGGGCAAGGTGGTTTATCACAACAAGCTGGGCACGCAGGGCGAGCGCGTGGAGCGCGTGCGCGCCATCGCCAGGGCCATTGGCCAGCAACTGGGCGGCGATGTGTTGGCGAAAAGCGCCGACAGCGCAGCCCAACTGGCCAAGACCGATTTGCTGACCGACATGGTGGGTGAATTCCCCGAGCTGCAAGGCATCATGGGCGGCTACTACGCACGCTACGATGGCCTCAGCGAAGACATCGCCTTCGCTATCGAAGACCACTACAAGCCGCGCTTCGCTGGCGACGAGCTGCCACGCAACATGGCGGGTGTGGTCGTGGCGCTGGCCGACAAGCTGGAAACGCTGGTGGGCATGTTTGGTATCGGCAACCTGCCCACCGGTGACAAAGACCCGTTTGCGCTGCGGCGGCATGCCCTGGGCGTGATCCGCATGCTGGTGGAAAAGGACTTGGCACTGAACCTTGCGGACCTCATCGACATGGCTTCGGTGACGTTCGCTGGCATCAGCGAATTCAAGAAATCAGTGGTGATGGACGAGTTAGAAGGCAAGTTCATCTTCGACCGCCTCGCGGGTAGCCTTCGTGAACAGGGAGCAAGCGCTCAAGAGGTTGATGCTGTGCTCGCCCTTCGCCCCCAACGCCTGGCCGAAGTGAGTCAGCGCCTGAACGCCGTGCGCGCCTTCGCGGCCTTGGCCGAAGCGCCTGCGCTGGCTGCGGCCAACAAGCGCATTGGCAACATCCTGAAAAAATCGGAAGGCGAGGGCGCTGCGGTTGACGCGAGCCTGTTCGTGGAAGCGGCAGAGAAAGATCTCTACGCCGCCATGCAGGCCACGGTGCCTGTCGCCAACGGCCAGTTCGACGCGGGTGACTACACCAACAGCTTGCAGACGCTGGCCGCCTTGCGCACGCCGGTCGATGCTTTCTTTGATGGCGTGATGGTGAACGCAGAAGACCCCAAACTCAAGGCCAACCGCCTGGGCTTGCTGAAGCAATTGCACGAAGCCATGAACCGCGTGGCCGACCTCTCGCGTCTGGCCTCATGAAACCCCCACGCTCCACCGCTGCGGGGGTCGCTGCCCCGAGACTGGAGAGGGCCCCGGCCTTCGCCGGGTACGGGGGGGCGGCCCTGCGCTGCGGCCCTGTCCTTCAGTGGAGTAATCCATGAAACTGCTCATCCTCGACCGCGACGGCACGCTCAACCGCAGCCGCGATGACCACGTGGCTTCGGCCGATGAGTGGGAGGCTTTGCCAGGCGCACTGGAGGCCGTGGCGCGGTTGAACCAGGGTGGCTGGCGGGTGGTTTTGGCGACCAACCAGAGCGGCATTGGCCGAGGCCTGTTCGACATGGCTTCGCTCAACGCCATTCACGCCAAGATGCACCGCCAGCTGGCCGTCGCCGGCGCCCGCGTGGACGCGGTGTTTTTCTGCCCTCATGCGCCCGAAGACGGCTGCCACTGCCGCAAACCGGAGCCCGGTCTGTTTGAACAGGTGGGCTCGCGCTACGGCATCCCCTTGTCCACGGTTCCGGTAGCGGGCAATGCTTTGCGCCATGTACAGGCCGGTACCGCAGCGGGTTGCCCGTCTCATTTGCTGCTCACCGGTCAATCGGAGCACCTGCGTGACTTTCAAGGGGGCGTGCCAGAGGCGGGCATCAAGGGCATGGACGCCAGCATCATGGTGCACCTCGACTTGCCAGCCTTCGCCGACTGGCTGCTCAGTCAGCCAGAAGCCGTTGCCGTCACCTGAAACGCCGCCCCCACACCCCCTCAACGGCACCGATTCCCGCTCAAACCCAGCGCACCGCTCACCCATGAAAATTGTCAATTTCCTGCGTTCCGTTTTGCACCTCCTGTTCATGGCGATCACGGTGATTCCCTGGGCATTGGCCGTGATGGTCGCTGCGCCCTTCATGAACAGCACCAAGGTCTACTGGATGTGCGCCCGCTGGCTCAAGCTGGCGGTGGACGGTGGCACCGTGATCCTGGGCATCAAGAACAAGGTGATCGGCTTTGAGAATTTGCCAGTAGGCGACAAGGCCCCGGCGGTCCTGCTGGTGAAACACCAGTCGCTCTGGGAAACGTTTTGCATGGCCGCCTTGATGCCCCATCCGCTGGCGTTCGTGTTCAAGAAAGAACTGCTGAAGGTGCCTTTTTTTGGCTGGGCCATGGCGCGCATGGACATGATCCACATCGACCGTGCCGACGGTGCACGGGCCTTCATCAAGGTGGTGCAACAGGGCCAGCGCCTGCTTGACCAGGGCACCTGGGTGATCATGTTTCCCGAAGGCACGCGAATCGAGCGCGGCCAGAAAGGCAACTACAAGAGCGGCGGCACGCGGCTGGCGATTCGCACTGGCGCGCCGGTGATTCCAATTGCCGTGACCTCGGCCAAATGCTGGCCGAAAAAAGCGTTCATCAAAACCCCTGGCACCGTGGAGTTTTCCATCGGCAAACCGATTTCGAGCGAAGGCCGTGAACCGGACGAGCTGATGAAAGAGGTAGAAGACTGGATCGAAGCAGAAATGCATCGCCTCGACCCCGCAGCATATGTCCCCCCCCGCGCCACGCCATAGGCGTGTCACCCCCCAGGGGGCAACGCTGGCCGACCGGCGGAGCCGGATCGACGGCGTTCTGGGTTTGGCTTCCGCTCATTGGCTTGGCGTTTTGTTGATTTAGACACCTGGATCACACCTTTCTGGCATGAAGCAGTTGTTGCAAATGGCGTTTGATTTTTTGGGTGGACCGGATCCGGTGTTGCCTGGGAAGTTGTCTGCGCCAAAGGCCACGCCATCGCCAGAACCCACGCCTTCTCCCGAGCCACGCGACCCCAGTGCGCCACCGGCGCTGCCGCTGTCCGATGTGTTCCAGCCCGCCACCTGGCACCACCCCCGCGCCAACCGTCTGATCATGTTGGGTGAAGTGGAGGTGGCTTACGAATTCAAGCGGGGCAAGCGCAAGACCATTGGCTTGTCGGTGGGCAAGGACGGCCTCACCGTCAGCGCGCCGCGCTGGTCACCGGTAGGTGAGGTGGAGGCGCTGATCCGCAACAAATCGGCCTGGGTGCTGGAGAAGCTGCAAAAGGCCCATGAACGGGTGGGCGAGATGGCGCAGGCGAAAACGGTGTGGGCCGATGGCGCGGAGTTCGACTATCTGGGCGAGCGCGTGCGCCTGTTGCTGGACCCGGCGCAGGCATCTTCTCACGCGAGCGCCGAGCTGCAAGCCGCCGAAGGCGAAGAAGCCATGCCCACGCTGCGCCTCGGTGTGGCCGGCAACGCCAGCGAAACCCAGGTGCGCGACGCCGCGCAGGCCTGGCTGATGCGGCAAGCCAAGCGGGTGTTCACCCAGCGGCTCGACCATTTCGCGCCGCAGCTGGGCGTGACCTACAGCCGCCTGCGCCTGTCCAGCGCCGGCACCCGCTGGGGCAGCGCCAGCGTGGACGGCACCATTCGCCTCAATTGGCGGTTGGTGCATCTGGAGATGAAGATGGTGGACTACGTGGTGGTGCACGAACTCAGCCATTTGCGCCACATGGACCACAGCGCCAACTTCTGGAACGTGGTGGCCGAGGTCATGCCCGATCACGCATTGCGCCGCCGCGCGCTCAAACAGTCGGGGCTGGCGCTGGAAGATTGAGCAACCGCGTTGCCTTTGAACCGGCGACAGCCGGGCTCAGGCCGAGGCATCCGCCTCGGTGGGCTCGGCGGCATCCTCGGTCGACGTGTCTGGTGGGGTTTCAGAATCCTGTTCGATGGTCTCCGCCGTCCCGGACTCACCGGGGTCCTCCGCCACGGCCTTCGGTTCGGCGGCTTCAGGAGGCTCCACGGGTTCAGGGGAATCCTCCGGAACCGCTGAATCGCCGGGACCGCTTGACGATCCCACGCCCTCCTCCCACAGCTGCTCCAGCGTCTGAATCACATCGCGAAGCTTGAAAGGCTGCAACAGCAAACGGCGCACCTTCAGCGCTTTGAGCTGCCGGGCCAGGTCGGCTGTGCATTCGTGCGCCATCACCACCACCGCGACCTCGGGTCCACAGGGGAAGTCGCCAGCCCGCAACCGGGTCAGCAACGCCAGTGCTGCCACCTCTTCACCCATGGACAGCACCAAACCACTCAAGCGCCCGGTCCTCAAATGCTGTTCGGCCATGGACACACTGGTGGCCTGGGTCACCCGCGCCACATTCAGGTCGCGGCACACGGATGCCACCGTTCCCCTGACCGTGTTGTCGGCGTCCACCAACAAAATCTTGGGTGCTTTAGCAAACGCAGCAATGCTCACGACAAGGCCTCCTCACGCCGAAACAGTTCCTCAACGACCAGATCGCGCAAACCGCACAGCACGGCCACATCCAGGCGGTCGAAAGCGCGCGGGCGGCGATCCATCACACACAGGGTGCCGACCACCTGGCCATACGGCAACCGGAGCCCTGCGCCAGCGTAGAAACGCACAAAGGGCTTGCCGATGACCAGCGGGTTGTCGGCGAAGCGCGGGTCCGCCAGGGCATCAGGGACCACCAGAGGCGTGGACTGGGCCACAGCGTGCCCACAAAACGAAACATCCCGAGGGGTTTCGCTGGCCTCCACGCCAAAGTTCGATTTGAACCATTGGCGGTCCTGGTCCACCAGCGAGACCAGGGCCATGGGCACATCAAATTCCTTGGCGGCAAAGGCCGAAAGGCGGTCGAAACGCTCTTCAGGTGGCGTGTCGAGAATGAGCAGGTCGCGCAACGATTTCAAGCGCTTTTTTTCGTTGTGAGGCAGGGGTGGTTGGATCAAGGTTTACTCCAAAAGGCTGCTGTTTGGTGCCGAACGTGCGCTCACCGGGCCGGCATCGGCCAGCGCGTCGATAGCGAAAGTTCGTATCTGTTGCATCGGCGGTTGGCGCCAAAACCTGAGCCCGTTTACCCGATTCCCCGAAAATCTGGGGCTTCCACATCACCTTGGCGTCCCACGCCCCCAGATAAACATAAGCAAATTGCGATATAAGGGAATTTCGATCACGATTCACCGGAGACCGCGCATGCCAATGAGCACCAAACATAGCCATGTCAGCCTGTGGCACGCCGCCATTGGACTGCTGATGTGGACCAGCGGCAGTCTGGCTGCGGCGGCTGACAGCCAACCCCCCATGCAGCTGGAACAGGTGGGGCCACACAGCTACTACGTGCAAGGGCAGTCTGCGCTGGGATCGCCCCAGAACCAGAACTTCATCTCCAACGCCGGTTTTGTCATCACGCCGGAAAGCGTGGTGGTCATCGATGCACTGGGCTCGCCAGCGTTGGCCGAACGGCTCACGGCGGAGATCAGAAAGCTCACACCGCTGCCGATCTCCCATGTGATCCTGACCCACTACCACGCCGACCACATCTACGGGCTGCAATTTTTCAAAGCGCTCGGCGCGCACATCACGGCACACGGGTCGGCCAAGGAATACATCCAGTCCGACACAGCCCGGTTGCGCCTGGAAGCCTCTCGCACCGATCTCGCGCCCTGGATCGACGAGAAGACCAGACTGGTTGAAGCAGACACCTGGATCAGCGGCCCCACGGTGCTGAAAATAGGCGGCATGGTGTTTGAGATCGACCACGTCGGCCCCTCACATACCCCCGAAGACCTGACCATCTTTGTGCCTTCGGAAAAGGTGCTTTTCGCCGGCGACCTGTTTTTCAACGGCCGCCTGCCCTTTGTGGGCAAAGCCAACAGCAGCCAATGGATCAAGTCGCTGGAACTGATGCTCGCGCACGATGCCAACACCGTAGTACCCGGACACGGCGCCGCATCCACCGACCCGAAAAAAGACATCGGCGTGACCCGCGACTACCTCAAGTTCCTGCGCAGCGCCATGGGCCAGGCGGTGCAAGATTTCGTGCCCTTCGAAGAGGCCTACAAAGACACCGACTGGGGCGCCTTCTCGGCCATCCCCATGTTTGGCTTTGCCAACCGCATGAACGCCTACAACACCTATCTGTTGATGGAGGAAGAGGCGCTGGAAAAGAAGCGCTGAGTGTGGATATCTTGCCGGGTACGTCTCAAGCGGCTCGCCACACGGGGTGTGCACCGATGCGGTCGAGCAAAAAATCCATGAACACCCTGACCTTGGCGCTCAGCACATTCGACTTGGGATAAATCAGCCACAGCGCGGACCGGTCATCGACCGCGTAGGCGGGCAACACCCGAACCAGCGAACCCTGCTCGATTTCGCGGTGAACGCTCCAGAGCGAATTGATGGAAATGCCGGCCCCTGCCAGGGTGGCAATTTTCTGGCTCAGCCCATCGTCTAGCACCAGCCGGCTGCCGGTCTGGCGCGGGTCAAACACCGCCGCCTGCCCCTCTGGGCCGATCAGCGCTCTTGGCAAAGCATCCCTGAACCCCATCAACTGGTGATTGGCCAGCTCATCGGGGTGGCGCGGCGTACCGTGCTGCGCCAGATAACCCGGCGATGCGCACAACACCCGTTGGTCGTCCGCCAGCTTGCGGCACCTGAGACTGCTGTCTTCCAGAGCGGCGTTGCGCAGGGCCAGATCAAAGCTGCCTTCGATCAAATCAAACGGGGTATCTGAGAGCCTCAAATCCAGCTGCACGCCGGGATGTTGCTTCAAAAAATCGGGCAACAAAGGCGCGATGTACAGCTGGGCGAAGGTGCTCGATGCGGCAAAACGCAGGGTCCCTGAGGCCTGCACCTGCCCACGCCCCAACGCCGCCAGCGCTGCGGCCTCCTGCGCCAGCATTTCGCGGGCGAAGGGCAAAAACTCGGCCCCTTCCAGCGAGAGCGACACCTTGCGCGTGGATCGCCGCAGCAGGTCGGCCCCGAGGGTGTGCTCCAGCTTGGCCAGGCGGGCGCTGGCCACGGCAGGCGCCAAGCCCAGCTCACGGCCCGCCGCGCTGATGTTGAGCCGCTCGGCCGCGAGCACAAAGAGTCGAATGCTGTCCGTGTCCATAAATTATCTTTATTTCGCGAATAATGAATTCTATTTCAGGTACTTTTATCGGATTTCAATGGGCAATAAAGTCGCTATCAACCCCTTTTAATCCCCTTCTGGAGAAATCTCAATGAAAGCCATGGTCCTCAACGCATACGGTGCAGACGCTCAGTTTCAGGCCGCCGAGTTGCCAAAGCCCACCGTCAAAGCCGGCCACGTGGTCGTGCGGGTAGCCGCCACCAGCGTGAACATGGTCGACACCATGATCCGCCAGATGGGCACGGACTTGCCGCTTTCGCCCGCTCTGCCTGCCGTGTTGGGCATGGACTTTGCTGGCACCGTTGATGCCGTCGGCGACGGCGTCACCGGCTTTGCCGTGGGCGACGAGGTGTACGGCTGCGCAGGCGGCCTCGCCGACTTGCAAGGCTCGTTGGCCGAGTTCATGCTGGCCGATGCCCGTTTGATCGCCCACAAACCCAAAACCCTGTCGATGCGCGAAGCCGCAGCGTTGCCATTGGTGGGCATAACCGCCTACGAAGGCCTGAAACGCGCCGGTGCAAAGGCCGGACAAAAAGTGCTCGTGCACGGCGGTACAGGCGGCGTGGGCCACGTTGCCGTGCAACTGGCCAAGCACCTGGGTGCCGAGGTTTACGCCACCGGTTCCAACCCAAAGGCGAGCGAGATCATTCAAGGCTATGGCGCCACGGCCATCAACTACAAAAACGAAAAAGTCGCCGACTACGTGGCCCAACACACCGCCGGTGCCGGCTTCGAAGTGGTGTTCGACTCGGTGGGTGGCCCCAACATGGCGAACTCGTTTGAAGCGGCTGCATTGAATGCGCAAGTTGTCACCACCGTGGCCTTGCTGCAGCTGGACTTGTCGCCCGCCCACTTCAAAGGCCTGTCGATACACGTGGTGTTCATGCTCATCCCGATGTTGCACAACCTCAATCGCCAGGAACACGGTGACATTCTGGCCAAGCTCGCCGAAATCGCAGACGCGGGCGCCCTCAAACCCTTGCTCGATGAAACACAGTTCGGCTTCGAAGAAGTGGGCGCAGCCTACGCCCGCCTCAGCAGCGGCCAGGCCGTTGGCAAAGTGGTGGTCGACGTTCCCAACGCGGCCTGAAACAACGCGTCGCCGGCCAAGGCGATGCGCCCACCCCATCTACTTGAAAAACCAATTCCAATGACCTTTTATTCCATTCTTGCCGTCAGCCCCACGAACTCCGACTGGGTCGCCGACTACATCGGCCCGGCCAACCAACTCGTGGCCCAACACGGCGGCAAATACCTGGCCCGCACCGCCAGCCACGAGCAACTGGAAGGCAGCGAAAAGGGCGCCAGCTTGCGCATCCTGATCGAGTGGCCGAGCAGGCAAGCGGCGCTCGACTTCATGAACGACCCTGGCTATGTGCCCCATCTCAAGGCGCGCACGGCCGGCTCCGAAAGCCACCACTTTCTGATCGAAGGCAAAGACGATCTGGCCTGACCGCACTGCACCCCACCGCCGGGTGGGTTCCCCCACCCGCGCGCCCCATTGCATTTGAAACCGCCATGCCCCAGCCCACCCAAGCGCCCAGCTTTGAACCCCTTAACCAGGCCTACAACTCGGTGTTCCGGCCCAACCGCCTGAGCCTCGGGCTGGTGGTGCCGCTGGAAGCCTATGCGACCGACCCCGTGCCGACCATGAAGGGCCACATCCAGCGCGCCCAGCTCGCCGAAGCCCTCGGGTTCTCGGCGCTGTGGCTGCGCGATGTGCCGTTCAACGTGCCCTCATTCGGCGACGCCGGCCAAACCTTTGACCCCTTCGTTTACCTCGGCATACTCGCGGGCTTGACCGAGCGCATCGCGTTGGGTGTCGCCAGCGTGGTGCTGCCCCTGCGGCATCCGGCCCACGTGGCCAAGGCCGCAGCCAGCGCCGATGTGTTGTCGGGCGGACGGCTATTGCTGGGCGTGGCCTCGGGCGACCGGCCTGATGAATACCCGGCACTCAACATGCCGTTTGACGATCGCGGCGAGCGCTTCCGCGAGAGCTTTGACTACATCCGGCGCATGGGCGAAGACCACCCCGCCTTCACCAACCACCACGGCAGCCCAGACGGCACCATGGACATGCTGCCCAAACCCGCAGCGGCCCGGTTGCCTCTGCTCATCACCGGCGCCAGCCAGCAAAGCCCCGACTGGATCGCCCACCACGGCGACGGCTGGATCACCTACCCGCGCCCCATCGCGGCGCAAGCCCGCGTCGTGGGCGAATGGCGGGCCCGCGTATTGGCCGCTGGTCGCCCCGACCAACCGGCCATGCAGTCACTCTATGTCGATCTGGCAAACGACCCCAACACCCTGCCCAGGCCGATCCACCTGGGCTTCCACATCGGTGCGCGCCACCTGCTGGCCTACCTGCAAGCGCTGGAAACCATCGGCATCAACCACGTGGCGTTGAACCTGCGCTTCAATCAAGGCAACATCGAAGACACCCTGAAGTGCCTGGCGGATGAATTGCTGCCCCACTTCGCCCCCTAAAGGAAACCGGCCATGACCACCCCCAAAACGATCTTCATCACCGGCGCCACCGACGGCATCGGCCTGGCCACCGCACACATGCTGGCGCCGCAAGGCCACACCCTGCTGCTGCACGGACGCAACCCGGCCAAGCTGGCCGACGCCGGAAAAGCGCTGCTGGCGCTGCCCGGCGTCGGGCGCATCGAAACCTATGTGGCCGATCTGTCGCGCTTGGTCGAAGTGGAGAGCCTGGCGAAGGCCGTGCTCCAAAAACACCAGCAACTCGATGTGTTGATCAACAACGCCGGCGTCTACCGCACCCCCGAAACCCGCACCGCCGAGGGGCTCGATGTGCGCTTCGCCGTCAATACGGTGGCGCCCTATTTGCTGACCCAACGCCTGCTGCCGCTGCTGGGCAAGACCTCGCGTGTGGTCAACCTGTCGTCTGCCGCCCAGGCCCCGGTGGACATCGACGCCTTGGCAGGACGCGCCCCACTCGCCGACATGGCCGCCTACGCCCAAAGCAAACTGGCGATCACCATGTGGACCAACCAGATGGCACTCACCCTCAAAGACAAGGGCCTTCCAGGCCCCATGGTGGTCTCGGTCAACCCCGGCTCGCTGCTGGCCACCAAGATGGTGAAAGAAGGTTTCGGCGTGGCCGGGAACGACATCGCCATCGGCGCAGACATCCTCACCCGCGCTGCCACTTCGGCCGAGTTCGCCCAAGTCTCCGGTCAGTACTTTGACAACGATGCAGGTCGATTTGCCCCGCCCCATCCTGATGCGCTGGACGCAAAGAAAAACGAAGCGGTGGTGCAGGTCATCGAGGCGATCATCGAGAAACTCAAGGACTGAGTCGGGACAACGCACCAACTTCCGCATCCGCCAAACACAATTCCCTGGGCATCGCGAGATGCCCAGGGAATTTTTTGCCTATGCCTGGCTACGCTGCCGAGTGAGAACAAGCCGATCACAGGTCTGCCGGGGCCCTTGGCCGATGTTAGGTTCGAACTTGAACGGCGCAAGTCGACCCGGAGCGGGCATTCGCTTGAGCTGCCAGAAAGCGGACAGTTCGCCGCGAGCCAAGCCTCTCGCTCGGCGAAATAGCCACAGAGGGAGGGTAGTCGGGTTGGTCGATTCTGTTAAACCTCCTCACAGGCGAAGTAAGATTGCGCAGCATTTTGATTTGAAATAACTTTTCACACGGGAGGCCGACTTTGTTTAACGACTGCCATTGTGTGTATCCGGCGTTTTGCCGTTTAAATCAAAGTTGGGCCTCACAAATCACCGGGCAGTCATGCATCGCGATTCGTTAATTCAGAAGCGGCTCGATGAACTCGAAGCCAAGGGCAAAGACATCGCTGCTGCGAAGTTTTCTCAAGTCGCGAATGCACGAACTGGCCGGGTAATTGAGTAAGTCTCCTTTGCTGACACCAAGGGCTGGGGCACCAGTGTTCTAAGCTTGCTAAGGCAAGCCTTCGGCCTGGAAAGCGTCCACACACAACAGTTCGAAGCAGCGTTCACTAGCTTTAGTGGTTACCTGTCGTCGTTCCGTTCGCTGTACGCGATTTTCTCCTCGGCAAAGGAAGATTACGAAGGCGGGTACATATTCAGCCTTCGCGGACTCGTGAAGGCGGAGGTTCTTTCTGATGCGCTTGAACAGGCAGACGAGTTGCTAACTTCAGGGTACAAGGACCCTGCCTGCGTTCTCATTGGCGTATCTCTCGAAATTGGCGTCAAGGAACTTGCCTCTCGGCACTTGGTACCCGTCGCGAAGTTGGACAAGATGAACGCGGATCTTTGCAAAGCCGGCGCCTACAACGTGGCGAAGCAGAAGCAAATAACAGCTTGGGCTGACTTACGAAACAAGGCCGCACACGGGGACTGGAGCGCGTATTCCGCGGAAGACATTCGCGACATGCACGCCGGTGTCCTTCGATTCGTGGGTGACCACCTTTGAAGCGTGTGATGCCCAACCTTTTGCTGCAGCGGACGGCTAAGCCGCCCGCTGAGCGCAAACGTTGAACTAAAAATGGAAGCGCTGTTTGCACTGTTGAAGTCGGATGCAAATGCGGCCAATGCGCTTGGCGCGTTAGCGAGCGCAATCGCAGCCGTTCTCGCACTATTTTTGTCTTGCGTCTCGGTCTGGATATCAATCTCCGCGAGCCGTAGCCAGCGGCGCCATAACGAGTTGTCGGTGCGTCCGCTCGCAGAGGTCACCGTGGCAGACTACGAGAACAGCTTACGTGTGAAGCTCAGAAATAACGGCTCTGGGCCCATGATCGTTATCGCGGTGACAGTTTCTGATGGGTCTAATTCGCACGAAAGTCTCATTGATTGGATGCCGACGCTTCCGCCAAATCGCTCGTGGAATACGTTTACTCATGCACTACAGCGACGAACTCTGCAAGCCGGGGCAGAAATAATCCTCCTTGAATTGACTGAATACGACGGAGAGCAAAATTTTTCCCGATGCAGGGACAAGGTTCGCAAGGCGCTCACGTCATTAACAGTAAATGTCGAATACATGGACATCTACGAATCTGTAATGAAACCGTGTCGTAAATCACTTTCTTGGTTTGGGCGAAATTTGTGAAGCTAACCCTGCTTATATGGACTCCCCCACAAGTGCAAGAAACTGATTGATGTTTTGGCTGTTGGGGAATCGCCTGCAGTCGTATATCCGGCATCTGAGGTGGACTCTGTTGTGGTCCGTGCCAGCATGGAATCTGCGGGACCGGCGCGCCAATCGTTACAAGCGGCAGGCAAGCTGCCGGAAGAGTTATCGGCGTCAGACGGTCTGGGGTGTGCCCGGTTAGCCATGTGGGTCAATCAATCTCGTCGCAAGCGGCGTGGGTGGAAATAGAACTCGTTTTGGGTGACGGCTGTTCGGTGGGTGTCTGCCACTCAGGCAGGCATCACAAAACTCTCTCGGTTGATCTTTCTGCTCAGCCGTTCGGTTTCACCGAACGGTACCTTGTCCCTGAGCGTGGCGTAGCAAATGCGCGCCAGCTTGTTGGCCAGCGCACAGGCCGCCTTGTTGTGGTTCGATCGGCGCTGCACATCCAGTGCCCAGCGGCGCACACCGCACACCTCACGCTCGGCCGCCTCAGCCACCTTGGCCGCTCGCAACACGCTCCTGGCGCCATGCGTGAGCAACATGCGCAAATAGCGGTCCCCGCGCTTGGAAATCGAACCCAGGAAGCGAGAGCCTCCCGAGGAGTGCTCACGCGGCGTGAGCCCGAACCAGCTGGCAAAGTGGCGCGCGTCCTTGAAGTGCGTCACATCGCCCGAAGTGGCCGCCACCAGCGCGGTGGCCGTGAGCAAGCCGATGCCAGGAATGGACAGCAGCGTGGTGCAGGCTGGGCTCAATCGTGCCGAGGCAGCCAACTCTCGCTCCAGCTGCGCAATGCGAGCCTCCAGCAAACGCACTTCTTCTACCAACAACCGAGCCGTTCCCCGGATCAGCTCAGGCACAGCAGAACTCGGATCGGCCAGTACCCGGCTGATCGCCTCCAGCCCGGTGCGCGCACCCACGGGAACCGCTATGCCGAACTCACGCAGGAAACCGCGCAAGGCGTTGATGCGCGAGGTGCGCGTGCCCATCCACAGCGAGCGCACGCGGTGCAAGCCTTGCAAAGCTTGCTGCTCGACCGACTTCACGCGCACCGGGCGCATGTCGGAAGCGCGGGCGGCTTCGAGCAAAGCCGCCGCATCGGTGGCATCGGTCTTGTTGCGCTTGACGTAGGCGCGCACATATTGAGCGGGCAGCAGGCGAACTTCGATGCTCAGGCCATTGAGCCATCGCGCCCAATGATGGGCCGAGCCGCAGGCTTCCATGACGACCAGGGAAACGGCACGGTTGGCAAACCAACGCTCGAACTGGGTGCGGGTGAGACGCTGGGTTTCAACGATGCGCCAATGCTGATCGGCCACGGCAATTTGGAAAACGGATTTGGCCAGATCGACGGCCACAGTAGTAGCATTCATGTCGGACTCCTTTCGTTTTGACATTGCCCTGATCCCCACGCCCATGAAGACCAGAACGCGAATGTCGCGCAAACAAACGGGGGAGTCCATCCCATCATTCGAGGCGGACGCCTTCGCCACCGCTCGATTTGAACGTTGAGCGACTGCTTTCCCGGCTGACCACCGACCACTCATGGCCGACAGCTGCCATCGGATCAGGTGCTGATTGAACGGCCGCTCTTTATGTCGGCGAGCTCAACACCTCGGCCCAAATCAGTCAGTCGCAGAGGAGTTTTGATGTGCCCTTTGCAGTCGGCAAAGCGCTTGAGAGCGCGAACTTCGAGACCCTGACGCGGCAGTCCAGAGCTGGCGGTCAGGTGAAGTGGTCAGGATTGAGCCCCGTCGACGTTCAACCTGAATCTAGTGAGCCGCCACCGCATGGGTTGGTCTGGCGCTCGGGCGAATACCATCTCGGCGATCCAACCGCCCGGCCAGGGTTGTCAGCCCCAGTGCGCCGAGCACGACCAGACCGCCAACCCAAGGTGTTGCCATCAGACCAAATTGAGCAACGATCAACCCACCGCCCCAGGCGCCGCCTGCGATTCCGATATTGAACGCGGCGATATTCAAGCCTGAGGCAACATCCACAGCCTCGGGGGCATCCAGCTCAGCGCGCTGCACCACATACACCTGCAAGCCCGGTACGTTGCCGAACGCAACAGCCCCCCATGCCAGCACCGTTGCCAGCGCAAGCCAAGTATTGGAAGCGGTGAAGGTCAGCGCAAACAACACCAGCGCGAGCAGCGCAAAGACAATTTGAAGCGCCCCAATTGGCCCTTTTTTGTCTGCCAGCTTGCCGCCCCAGATGTTGCCAAACGCGACCGACACGCCATACACCAGCATGACCAGACTGACACTGCCCGCAGAGAAGCCGGACACTTCTTGCAGAATCGGCGCGAGGTAGGTGAAGGCGATGAATGAGCCGCCGTAGCCCAAGGCTGTCATGGCATACACCAGCAGCAGGCGCGGCTTTTTCAGCACAGCGAACTGCGCCACCAGCGAGGCCGGCGTGCTTTGCGCCAGATTGTTCGGCACAAGAATCCAGCTGCCGACAAACGCAATCGCGCCCAACAGGGAAACCGCCAGAAAGGTCGATTGCCAGCCAAATGTCTGGCCGATGAAGGTGCCCAGTGGTACGCCGGTGACCAGTGCAACGGTCAAGCCGGTGAACATCAGTGCAATGGCACTGGCGGCCTTTTCCTTGGGCACCAGGCCCGTCGCGATGGTGGATCCAATGGAGAAGAACACGCCGTGTGCCAGCCCGGTGAGCACCCGCGCCGCCATGAGTGCCTCATAGCCCGGGGCCATCCACGCCACCAGATTGCCAACGGTGAACAAGGCCATCAAGCCCAACAACAGTTGCTTGCGTGGCACACGTCCAGTCAACGCCGTCAGCACCGGTGCACCGACGGCGACGCCCAGGGCATAGAGGCTGACCAGAAGCCCGGCCGAAGGCACAGAGACATTCAGGCTGTCTGCGATGGTTGGGATCAGTCCAACGATGACGAACTCAGTCGTTCCGATGGCGAAGGCGCTGAGTGTCAGCGCCCACAGTGCGAGAGGCATGACTATTTCCTTGATGGGTAAACGATGCCTCGCAGTTTGGGCTTGGTGCAAGCAAAGAAAAATCGCTGCGGCTACATTTGACTTTTGATTCGGAGTCAACAATGCTGAGCGTAGATGCCCTTATTGGCTTTGTTGCCATCATAGATTCGGGATCGTTTTCTGCCGCTGCCGAGCGGCTTGGACAGACCCCATCGGGCGTCAGCAGAAGCCTTTCGCGACTGGAAGCGCAGCTGGGCATGACGCTGATCAAGCGGACGACAAGGCGACTGAGCCTGACAGAAGAGGGCGATTGGCTGTTGGCGCGCGCGAGGAAGATCCTTGCGGACTTGCAAGAGACTGAAAATCAACTGGCCGCCCGTCTGTCCCAGCCTTCAGGCTTGGTTCGCCTGAACGCGGCCACGCCCGTTTTGGACCACTTGATAGCCCCCCTGATGGCGGATTTCCTGGATGCCTACCCACTGGTGCGACTCGAACTGGTCAGCGGAGAGACCGTTGTCGATCTGATCGATGAGCGGGCCGATCTGGCCATTCGCATCGGCCCTTTGGCCGACTCCACCCTCAATGCCAGACAGCTGGGTTCCAGCCGCCTTCGCGTTCTGGCATCCCCTGCGTATTTGGCGATCCACGGAACGCCAACCCATGTCGCGGCGCTTGTGCGGCATCGACTGCTGGGCTTCACGGCACCCCATTCGCTCAATATCTGGCCGTTGCCCCAAGAAGGGGGTGACGGCCTGCCTGTGCTCCCGGTGATTGCTGCCTCCAGCGGTGAAACCCTGCGGCACCTGGCCTTGACAGGGGCCGGCGTGGTTTGCCTCGCCGATTTTCTGACCCGGCAGGATGTGTCGAATGGCGACCTGGTCCCCATCCTGGAATCAGAAACGCTTCCCTGGTCGCAGCCGGTGTGGGCGGTGTTCTACAAACAAGAAGCGTTGGCCTCTCGTGTTTCCGCTCTGGTCGGTTTTCTGTCCGAGCGGCTCACCGGGCAGCTGTAGCGCGTTGTCGCAGACACGGACTGAACCAAGCATCAGCGTAGTCGGTGATTGCACTGCTGAAACCCACCATCCGCGAAGTCACGAGCCATCGTTTATTGGTTCTGCACAAATGCTGTCCTGCTAGCAGGTCCTCCGTGATCCACCGCTCATGGCCGACACCCGACATCCGATCCGACCGGGGTTGATTGGCCGGTCTCGGAGGTCGCGAGATCAGCCTGTCGACCCTGACCAACCCATCGCAAGGTTGGGTCGGGCGGGAACATGGCGAAACTCTATGCAAACAGCCAGCCAGTACAGTGTTGACTTCATCTCTTTGAGGGCCCACTTTTCATGGAAACCAAGACACTCACTGGCAGTTGCCTGTGCGGCAGCATCCGCTACACCGTGCATGGCGAGACGCAGCGCGCCTTTCACTGCCACTGTTCGCGGTGCCGCAAAGCGACAGGAACAGGCCATGCATCCAACCTGTTCGTCGCCGGCACGCTCACCTGGGACGCTGGCGAGTCGCTGGTGCGGCATTTCAAGGTGCCAGAGGCCGAGCGGTTCACGAATGCGTTCTGCAGCGAATGTGGTGGACGGGTTCCGCGGTCGGCTGCGGGGTCGGGCATGGTCATGATCCCGATGGGATCGCTGGACGACGACCCGGGCATCGAACCACAGGCGCGGATCTTCCAGGGCTCGCGGGCAGCCTGGTCGTGCAGCGGCCACGCGCTTCCCGGGTTCGACGCGATGCCGGGCTGAAGAACAAGCCCTGAAGCAGATGCCAACATCTGCGCCTCTCTCAATCCTCGAGCACCACCCCCAGGTCGCGCAATTTTTTCGCAAAAGAATCCCTGCGTTTGTCAGCCCTTGCAGACGTGTCAACGGCCGCCTGAACGGCCTTGGGGCCTTTTTTGGCAGCCGTTCTGATCAATCCGAACTTGTGCTCAGCATCTGCTTTCGCTCGCTTGTAGGTGGCGAAGAGTTCGGGATGGTCAAGGGGTGAATTCATAGGTGCCTCATTGTATGAAACCGCGTTTTCAGAAAGGCGCCTGCGCACCGTTGGCACCAACGCGCTTGTTCGCGCCCCGGAGAGTCGGAGCAGAGGCCCTGGTGGTGGAAGCCGCCTCACCAAGGCCGGGACTGAAACCACAACCTGCGCCTTGAGATCGGCCACATCGCCACCGTCGATCAGCTTGCGGTTCATGGCAGGCACCGGGTCTTGCCAGACCAAATCTTCTGCCAGAGCCTCTGGGCATCCCGCCGTGTGTCAGGTTTTTGTCTGCGCTCGGCCAGGTTGCACATGGGCCTCCATCCAGCGACAGGTCTGCAGGAACCCGTGGCCGATGTTGTGGAGGATTTGAAGGGCTGAAGCCAACCCATTGCTGCGCTTGAAGCCTGCGCCAAGCAATCTTTCAGCACACGTGTAGACCAGCCCTGAAAATGCCTGAATCGCTTGCTCGGTGGCACCTGGTTACAGAAGAATCGAAGGCACACCCTAAAATGTTCGTTTTAACTACTGAGCCTCAGATGACCACTGCCAAAAAGCCAACCGCATTCAACCGTGCTCTCACTCCCAGTGCCGAACTGGCCGCTGTGATCGGTGCGACGCCACAACCCCGTACCGAAGTTGTGAAGCTGATGTGGGTCTACATCAAGGCCAACAACCTGCAGAACCCGAAGAACAAGCGAAACATCCTGGCCGACGCCAAGCTCAAGGCGGTGTTCGGAAAAGATGAAGTCACCATGTTCGAAATGACCGGTCTGGTGGGCAAGCATCTGAGCTGACTGGGCATCAGGGAGCCCGCCTCTCGCGCCCGGGTGCCGGGCGGCGAGAGACAAGGGGGTTCCGTGTCCGGCGCTTCAACGCAAGCGCACTCCGGGTTCGAAAGGCCGCGCCTTGGCCGAAGGTGGCCCGTCGCAGCTGGTCGGCAACCCGATTTCGGCCTCTGCGGCTCGGGCCGCAAGCGGCCGGCCGGTTCGATGCCACCTGCAAAGGCATCGGGTCAGTGCAGGTCAGTCGTCGAACCCGAGGAACACCGCCGCCTCGTCCACCGACTTGCGCTGCGAGACCACCGCATTGGCCGGAAAACTGTCGTCCGGCCAGCCCATGGCGACGCAGGTCTGGATCACCTGATCTTCCGGGATACCGGCCTCGGCCCGCACCACCGGCGACTGCATGATGCCCTGGCTGTTGATCACCGTGCCCAAACCACGTGACCATGCCGCGTTGACAATGCAGTTGACCACCCCACCGCAATCGAAAGGTGCGACGTCGCTGCCGTAGATGGCGCGGTCGTAAGTGATGACGATGGACACCGGCGCGTCGAACTGGCGAAAGCCGCGCAAAACCCATTCCTGACGTTTGGCTTTGTCTTCGCGTGCGATGTCCATCGCGGCAAAGAGCTGCTTGGCCACGCCGATCTGCCGTTCGCGGTGAGCCCCGGTGTAATCAGGCCCCAACCGGAACTCACGCGAATGCGGCACCCCGGCCAGGTTGCGCTCGACATTGCCTCGACGGATGCGGTTGAGCACCTCGCCGGCCACCACGTAGAAGTTCCAGGGCTGGGTGTTCAACGACGTCGGCGCGCGCATGGCCAGCGCCAGCACCTCGCGCACCAGCGCCTCCGGCACCGGCTTGTTCAGGTAACCGCGGATACTGCGGCGCCCTTGCACCACCTGGTCGAAATCCATAAGCGTCTTTGCCTCATCACTTGGGTTGTTCATAAAAAGCGTCCGGCTGGCGGACCTCGGTGATGCTAGCGCGGCGAGCGACGATGCTTGTCGCCAAGGCGGCACGGCGCACCGCGTTGGCGGTCGCAGGCAGTCAGGGCGTCGGGCGTCAGGGCATCACCTTTTCTGGCCGAATCGAGACCCGCATGGTGCAGCGGTTGGGCCTGTCCAGCCCATCGGCCTGGCGAAAAAAAGCGGTGGAGGCTTTCACCCCCACCGCCTGTCTGGCGTCCAGGTCAATCGACCGGGCACATCACTTTTTCAGATCGAACCGGTCCAGATTCATCACCTTGGTCCATGCCTCTGCAAAGTCCTTGACGAATTTGGACGAGCCGTCGTTCTGGGCATAGACCTCGGCAATCGCGCGCAACTGCGAGTTGGAGCCAAACGCCAGGTCCACGCGGGTGGCGGTCCATTTCACATCGCCCGACTTCCGGTCGCGCCCTTCGTAGCTGTTGGCCCCGGTGGGCTTCCAGGCGGTGGACATGTCCACCAGGTTGAGGAAGAAGTCGTTGGTCAGCTGGCCTGGCCGCTGGGTGAAAACGCCGTGCCCGGCGCCGCCCACGTTGGCACCCAAGACCCTCAGGCCGCCGACGAGCACCGCCATCTCTGGCGCGCTCAAGGTCAGCAACTGCGCCTTGTCGAGCAGCATCTCTTCTGGCGCCACGCTGAAGGCCTTCTTGCGGTAGTTACGGAAACCATCGGCTTGCGGCTCCATCACGTCGAAGGCATCGATGTCGGTCTGCGCCTGCGAGGCATCGGTGCGACCCGGCTCGAACGGCACTTCGACCGTCTGTCCTGCCGCCTTGGCTGCGGCTTCCACACCCGCATCGCCTGCGATCACGATCAGGTCGGCCAGCGACACCTGCTTGCCGCCTTTTTGAGCGCCGTTGAACGCGTGCTGAATAGCTTCCAGCTTGCCCAGCACCTTGGCGAGCTGAGCGGGTTCGTTGACCTCCCAGTCTTTCTGAGGCGCCAGGCGGATGCGTGCACCGTTGGCCCCACCGCGCTTGTCCGAACCACGGAAGGTCGAGGCTGAGGCCCAGGCCGTGGACACCAGCTCGCTCACCGCCAGCCCCGAGGCATGCACTTGCGCCTTGAGGTCGGCCACGTCGCCCGCGTCGATCAGCTTGTGCCCCACGGCGGGCACAGGGTCTTGCCAGAGCAGGTCTTCGGCCGGCACCTCAGGGCCGAGATAGAGGCTCTTGGGGCCCATGTCGCGGTGGGTCAGCTTGAACCAGGCGCGGGCGTAGGCATCGGCAAATTCGTCGGGGTTGGCGGCGAAGTGGCGCGAGATTTTTTCGTAAGCCGGGTCGAAGCGCAGCGACAGGTCGGCCGTGGTCATCATGGGCGCGTGCTTCTTGCTCGGGTCGTGGGCATCCACCACCATGTCTTCATCGGCCACGTCTTTCGCACGCCACTGATGGGCGCCGGCCGGGCTCTTGACAAGCTCCCATTCGTAACCGAACAGGACCTTGAAGTAGCCCATGTCCCAGGTCGTTGGGTTGGGCTTCCAGGCGCCTTCGATGCCACTGGTGGTGGTGTCGCCGCCTTTGCCACTGCCGTGGCTGTTGATCCAGCCAAAGCCCATTTCTTCGATCGCCGCCGCTTCGGGTTCGGGGCCGACTTTGGCCGGATCGCCCGCACCGTGGGCCTTGCCGAAGGTGTGGCCGCCGGCCACCAGGGCCACGGTCTCATAGTCGTCCATCGCCATGCGGGCGAAGGTTTCGCGCACGTCGCGGCCCGACAGCACCGGGTCAGGATTGCCGTCCGGGCCTTCGGGGTTCACATAGATCAGACCCATCTGTACTGCGGCCAGCGGGTTTTCCAGATCGCGCTCGCCTGAGTAGCGGCTGTGGGGCTTGTCGCTGGTGGCCAGCCATTCTTTCTCGGCGCCCCAGTAGATGTCTTCTTCGGGCTGCCAGATGTCGGCGCGGCCGCCGCCGAAGCCAAAGGTCTTGAAGCCCATGGTTTCCATGGCCACGTTGCCTGCCAGGATGAACAGGTCGGCCCAGGAAATGGCATTGCCGTATTTTTGCTTCAGCGGCCAGAGCAGGCGGCGCGCCTTGTCGAGGTTGCCGTTGTCGGGCCAGCTGTTGATGGGGGCAAAGCGCTGGTTGCCGGTGCCGGCCCCGCCGCGGCCGTCTGCCGTGCGGTAGGTGCCGGCGCTGTGCCAGGCCATGCGGATGAACAGCCCCCCGTAGTGGCCCCAGTCGGCCGGCCACCAGTCCTG
Organism: Hydrogenophaga crassostreae; assembly: GCF_001761385.1. Taxonomy (GTDB): domain Bacteria; phylum Pseudomonadota; class Gammaproteobacteria; order Burkholderiales; family Burkholderiaceae_C; genus Hydrogenophaga; species Hydrogenophaga crassostreae. Next base: position 4,469,502 of record NZ_CP017476.1, read on the forward strand.
CGAGTCGGTCATCAGCGCGGCCATGTCTTTCTTCAGCGCGGCGAAATCGAGCGTTTTGAAGGCCTCGGCGTAGTCAAAGCCCTCGTCCATGGGATTGGACGCAGGGGCGTGCTGGTGCAGGATGTTCAGGTTCAACTGATTTGGCCACCAGTCGCGATTGGACTGGGTGCCCTGTGTCGATGTGGCGCCGTGCATGACGGGACACTGACCGGCGTTGGAAGTGGGCTTGCTCATTGGAATCTCCTTGGAAGGTGGACTGAAGCTGTCAAGTCAGGATGCGGCGGCCAAAGCCGCCAGCAGATCGAGCCAGGGATCGGGTAGGGGGTGGGTGGCAAATACCATGGCCGTGCTCTTTAATTGGATGCTGTTGAGTGAGGCTTGACTGTAGACTTCATCTATCGCCAAGTCCATTTGATAGTTACGATCTATTCAATAGGGCATGCCTATGCCCCGTCGCCGCGCTGGCGTTGCGCCCCGCACATGAACTGGTGCAAAGAGCAGGGCACTGCAACCAGCCAGCGCCTCGACGCACCAGCAAACGGTTGCTTCGCTATCGGCAAAGCAAGGCTTCACAGGTGCCTGCGACCCCAAGCCGCCACCTGAGGCAAGGCCCCCAGAGAGACAGCAATTCCTGACACCGGCTGCGGGCTGCGGGCACTGAACGGGTGTCCAGGGATATATCCAGGCGGCCATCGTTCCTCGCCCCAGCCAAAACGACTACTTTCGATTCAGATAAGCATAAAATGGCAGAAAAACCGATATTTTTCTCTACATCAAAGGGGGTTCTGTGCCATCTTTTTCTTTCATCCGATCGACTGGTGCGATTGCACTGCTTTCGCTGGCAACACTTCTGGCAGCCTGCGGCGGGGGCGATCCCGTTGAATCCACCACCCAAGTTTCACACGCGTCGCTCGATGAAGCCGCTGCCAAGAACCCGGCCATGTCTGAGGCCCCCTCGCCGCAGTTCATCGACCTCCTGGAAGAGAGCGCACGCCTGAATGCGCTTGAACTGGAGGCCGCCGAGAAAGTGGTGGCATCAGGCACCGGTGGGGCGGCCTGGGTTGGCGAGCCAAAGCTGGCCAGCAAACTGGTTCCGATCTACCGTTTTTTCAACACGGCGACCAACGCCCACTTCTTCACCGCCAGCACCGAAGAGCGCGACCATATCCGCGCCAACCTGCCCATTTTTCAGTTTGAAGGCATCGCCTTTTACGCCAACCTGGCTCCAGCACGGGGCTTGAGCCCGGTATACCGCTTCTACAACACCCAGACCGGCGTTCACCTGTTCACCATCAGTGAGAGCGAAAAGACCAACATTCAAAAAAACATCCCCCAATTTCTGTACGAAGGCATCGCGTATTACGCAAGCCAGGTCACAGCAGCAGGCACGTCGAGCATCAGGCGTTTCCTTGTTCGGGATAAGGGATTCCATTTTTATACGTCCAGTGCCGAGGAAGCGGCACGCATTCGCGCAACGCTGCCCAACTACATCGACGAAGGACCTGCTTACTTCGCACTGACCAGCACCTGGACCCAACCGGTTGATGTCGACCTGACCATCGGGAGCTGGGTACTGACCGCACGCGACAGTGCCAACTCCAGCTGGACTGGATCCACACTCGTGTTCAGCCAACAAGCCGTTTCCGGAGAAAACAATACCTTCCATGCGCGCGTCAACTTTGTGCGAAACGGACAGCCGTATGGGGCAGAAGATTTCACTGGAACCCTGTATGCCAGTGGCCGAATGGAAATGAGTGGCTACAGCGTCACACCCGGATACAACCTGATCACAGCCAACTGGCGCGCCTTGCTGAATGTGGCGGGCAACCAGTTTCTGGATGGCACGTGGTCAAGGCCGGATGGTCGGGTCATCTCTGGCAACTGGACCGCAGTAAGGTAGCGTTGCTCCTGCAGGGGGGGCTGCCCCCCCGGTCACCTGACCCGCAGCCAATCCCCCGAAAAAGGGATGGTGCACGCCGGGTCCGATGGTCAGGTGAGCAAGGCCACGGCCCCCGAGAAGGTCAAGAAAGCAGCCGACGTGGTCACCAAAATGATGCGGGCAATACGCCCGTTGTCGGCGCCCAGCCGCTCGGCCAGCAGCGACACGTTGCTGGCGCTGGGCAAGGCCGCTACCAACACCATCACCGTCAAGGCGAACGGCTCGAGCGGCACACCCAGCTGGATCGCCGATGCACCCACCGCCAGCACCAGCAGCGGATGCAGCACCAGCTTCATCAGCGACACCGGCAAATAGTCGGACAGGGGCATGGGGTGGTTGGCCTGGATCTGCGAGCGGGCCAGCACAGCGCCGATGGTGAACAGCGCCACAGGCGAGGCCGCATCGGCCAGAAGCCACACGGTTTTTTCCACTGGACCAGGCAAACTGAACGACAGCGACGATGCCGCCCCGCCCAGCAAAATCGCCCAGGGCATGGGGTTGCCCAACACGCCACGCAGCGCTTTTCGCCCGGCCACCATCATGGCGTGGCCCCCGCTTTCGCCGGGCTCGCCGTCGAGCTGGGACAGCGCAACACACAAAGAGGTGGTGATCACCATGTCCACCACGATCAGCACGATCACCGGGCCTGCACTTTCCGGACCGAGCAGCGCCGCCAGCAACGGCACACCCATGAACCCGGTATTGGGGAACGCAGCCACCAAAGCACCCAACGAAGCATCGTTCCAGCGAATGCGGCGGTTCAGGCTCCACACAATGGCAAACGCGACCATGATCAGCCCGCACACCAGATAGACCCCTGCGACCGAAAAATCCAGCAGCTGGGCGATCGGTGTGGTTGATCCGAAACGGTAGAGCATGGCCGGCAGTGCAAAAAACAGCACAAAACCGTTCAAACCCGGAATCGCTGCCAACGGCAGCATGCCCCGCCTGGCGGCCAAATAGCCGCCGAGCACCAAGGCGAAAAATGGGAAAGTGATGAGCAGAACGTTGAGCACGGTGGGCCATTGTCTCAGGAGACCAGGGGCAAGGCCCTGCCGGTATCATCAATCGCTTTGCGTTCCCTTGCATTGTCACCATGTCCGCCGGTCTGAACCTCGCCCAACTTGAAGCCGTGAACCACCTGGGCGGGCCCTGCCTGGTGCTCGCAGGCGCCGGTTCGGGCAAAACCCGCGTCATCACCCACAAAATCGGCCGTCTGATCAACGCCGGTCTGGCCGCCGACCGCATCGCCGCCATCACTTTCACCAACAAGGCCGCCGCCGAGATGCGCGAGCGGGCCAAACAACTGATCGGGCGCGATGCACGCAAGGTCCTGATCTGCACCTTTCACGCGCTCGGCGTGAAGCTGTTGCGCGAAGACGGCGCCTCACTGGGTCTGAAAAAGAATTTCAGCATCCTCGACACCGACGACATCACCAGCATTCTCAAAGACTGCGGTGGCACCACCGACGCCAACACGGCACGCGCCTGGCAATGGACCATCAGTGGATGGAAAAGCGGCGGACTCCACTCATCCCAGTGCCTGGCGCAGGCCAAAGACGACGAAGAGCGCGTGGCCGCCACCATCATGGCGCGCTACGAAGAGCGGCTCACCGCGTACCAAAGTGTGGACTTTGATGACCTGATCAGCCTGCCCTTGAAACTGCTGCGCGACCACGCCGAGGTGCGCGAGCGCTGGCAGCAGAAGATGGGCCATGTATTGGTGGACGAATACCAGGACACCAACGCCACGCAGTACGACCTGCTCAAACTGCTGGTGGGTGATCGCGCGCGGCTCACTGCGGTGGGCGACGACGACCAGTCCATCTACGGCTGGCGCGGCGCTACGCTGGACAACCTGAAGAAGCTTCCGCAGGATTTCCCTGAGTTGAAGATCATCAAGCTGGAGCAAAACTACCGTTCCACCAGCGCCATCTTGCGCGCCGCCAACGCGGTGATCGGCCTCAACCCCAAGCTGTTCCCCAAAACGCTGTGGAGCGATCTGGGCGAAGGCGAACCGGTGCGCGTGGTCGATGCCGACAACGAAGACCACGAAGCCGATCGTGCCGTGGCCCGCATCCAGAGCCTGCAAGCCGAGTCGCAATACAAGGAGTGGCGCCACTTCGCCATCCTTTACCGCGCCAATCACATGGCACGACCCTTCGAGCAATCGCTGCGCCGGGCCCAGATTCCCTACAAGGTCTCGGGTGGTCAGAGTTTCTTTGACAAAGCCGAGATCCGCGACCTCTGCGCCTGGCTGCGCATCCTGGTGAACAACAACGATGACCCGGCCTTCATGCGCGCGGCCACCACGCCCAAGCGCGGCATCGGCCACACCACGCTGCAGCAGCTCGGCAACTTCGCCACCCAATACAAACTCAGCCTGTTCGAGGCCCTGTTTTCTCACTCGCTGGCCGCTGCCCTGCCCGCCCGCGCCGTGGCCACGCTGCACGAGTTTGGCCGCGCCGTGAACGATCTCGAGTACCGCGCCCGCCACACCGTTGGCCACGAAGACGCCAAGAAGTTTCTGGACGAATGGCTGAAAGACATCGCCTACGAGCAACACCTCAACGACACCGAAGACAACGAGAAAATCGCCGCGGCCCGCTGGGCCAACGTGATCGATTTCTGCGACTGGGTCGCTGGGCGCTGCGGTGGGCAAATCGAAGATGGTGCGGGCGTGAACACCGAGCGGGAACGCAAGACGCTGCTCGAAGTGGTGCAGACCATTGCGCTGATCTCCACGCTCTCCGAGCGGGAGAAAGACGAAGACGTGGTCACGCTCTCCACGCTGCACGCCTCCAAAGGTCTGGAGTGGCCCCATGTGGTGCTGGTGGGCGTGAACGAAGGGCTGTTGCCGTTCAAGCTGGAAGAAGCGTCCATGGATCTGCCGGCAGAAGCCGTGGCCCAACGCCTGGAAGAAGAGCGGCGCTTGATGTATGTGGGCATCACACGGGCACAACGCACGCTGGCAGTGAGCTGGCTCAAACGGCGCAAGAAGGGCCGCGAAAGCGTTCCCGGCATTCCCAGCAGGTTCATCAAGGAGATGGCGCTGGACGAGAACACGGTCAAAGAAGACCCGCGCGAAAAACTGCGCGCCCTGCGCGCCGAATTTGCACAACGCGCCAGCGACCAGGCCGCCATCAAGGCCGCTGAAACGCCATGAAACGGGACCATCCCATGCGCGCGGTTCTTGGCGGATGGCCCCTGCTGGCCAGCCTGCTTTTCTGGCAACCCGGCACGGCCTTGGCTCAGGCCACGGATACCTCTGCCAACTGCGCCGCACCCGAGGCCGTCACACCCACCCATTTGTACGGCTTCTGGTCACTCACACTGGGCGATCCGGAAAACCCGGACAGCAAAGGCCACCTGATTTTCGAGCGCCACCCGGAGTTCCCAGGCAGTGTGCGTGGCTCTCTGACAAGGAGCGTGGCGGGCAAAGCCATACCAGGCCCGGGTGGCCGGCGACGTCACCGGCCAGGGCTTTCACCTGGAAGAGTCGGCCGATGGCGTCAACATCGACGCAGTGTGGTCCGGCGAAGTCGATCCGGCGGGCTGTGGCCGCGAGATACGGGGATGGCGCAGCGTGGTCGAAGGGCGCACCACAGTGGAACCCTTGTCCGAGCACCCCTTTGTGCTGAAGAAAACCTCCGGCTGGCGCTGAGCGCAAGACGGCGAGGGTCGGCGCTCAGGCCACCCAAGCCAGCAAGATGATGACCAGCAGGGTGTGCGCCCACAGACCAGGCGCCAGCCACAACAGGTAACGCCGTCCACCCACCAGCCCTGCCGTGACGCTCTTGCTGCCCGCATGCACGGCCAACGCCAGCATCACGGGGACCGCATCATTGCTCGACAAGTCCGCGCCCGACGAGGCAAACACCGCCGCCATCGCGGCGTGCAGATCGGCCAGCGACGCGATCATGGTGCCACCAATCAATCCCGCTTCTCCCAGCCAGAGATCCAGGCCATGCACCAAGGCCTGGATTGCGCTGAGCAAAACCACCACCAGGGCCGCGCCTTGCAGGCTGAACATGCGGTCGCCTGTTTCACCGGGCAGCCCTTCGATTCGTGGACTGGATCCTGCGCCATCGACCGCTTCAGCCGGCGCGCCCTGCAACAACCACCAGCCCCAGGCGGCGGCCATGAAAGCGCCCACCAACGTCGGCATCCACAACACCGTCACCCACACCGGCTGCACGGCCGCAGCGACCAGCAAGATCTGAACCTGCGTGGAGACACACGACACCAGGCCACCACCCGCCATCAGGCGAGCGCCCGACCGGCCCTCCCGCACAGCCAACCCCATGGTGGCGATGGTGGCCGTGCTCGAAACGAAACCCGAGGCCAGTGCCGAAAAGGCCACGGCCTCACGCGCCTGCAGCAGTCGCCGGCAAAGGTGGGCCACCGATTGCACGGCGAGCAACAGGGCGAGCAACTGCACGATCAGGTAAGGGTTCAGCACCGGCCCCCAGAATGGTCGATTGGGCACCAGCGGCAAAGCCATCAACACCAGCGCCGCAAGAATGATGCCGTCGCGCACCTCGCCATGGCTCAGCCAATGGTTGGCAAACCGGTGCAGCGGTTCGCGCCCTGCCAGGAGCGCCGTCAACCCCACGGCAATCGCCGCGGCCAACGGCAGACTCCAGACACACAGCACGCCGATCAGGTAGGTCAACAGCAAGGCAATTTCCGTTGTGGCGCCCGGGTCTTCCGAGCGATCGCGCCAATAGGCCACGCCGGCCAACCCCGCCACAAGCAGGGCTCCCGCCACCATCAAGCCAGCCAGTCCCGTGAGCGCCGCCACAGCCCCGACCACGCATGTCAACGCAAAGGTTCGCAAACCGGCAAAAGCCCTGCCAGGGCCAGTGCCCTTGCGGCGCTCACGCTCGATCCCGATCAGCAAGCCGCAGCCCAGGGCCGTGGCGAGCACCGCCGCCGACGCGGCCAGGTCGATCGGAATGGATGGGGCAGCGGTGCTCACCCCGGACCACCAGAAACAGGTTGAAGACGACAATACATACAGCCACTGTACAAGCTAGAAAGCCCCGTGCCACCGAGGTTTCACAGGCGCGGGCGACAATAGGCCCATGCACCACACGCCTCCTTTCACACCCCCGGCCTTCCATGTCGACGCCGCTGCCGCGCTCGCCCAGGTTCAGGCCATCTACCAGACCAGCGTCGAACACCTGCGGGTTGCCATGCGCGGCTTCGTGGCCGGTGAGAATTTCAACCAGCGCCGCGTGCGTGCCTGCTACCCGTTTGTGCGCCTGCACACCCACAGCGTGTCCCACAAAGGGTCCAGCCGCCTGAGCTATGGGTTTGTCGCGGGGCCGGGCCGGTTTGAGACCACCATCACCCGCCCTGATCTCTATGCCGACTACCTGCTCGCCCAATTCACCCTGTTGCTGGCCAACCATGGCGGTGAACTGGAGGTGGGCACCAGCGCTTCACCCATTCCGATTCATTTTTCGTTCGCCGACCACGACCACGTCGAAGGCCAGCTCAGCGTCGAGCGCCGCGCCCATATGCGCGACGTGTTCGATCTGCCCGACCTCACCGCGATGGACGACGGCATCGCCAACGGCACCCACGAGCCCCGCCCGGGCGAAGCCCAGCCGCTGGCGCTGTTCACTGCGCCGCGCACCGACTACTCCCTGCAACGTCTGCGGCACTACACCGGCACCGCGCCCGAGTGGTTCCAGAACTTTGTGCTGTTCACCAACTACCAGTTCTACATCGATGAATTCGTCAAACTCGGCCATGCCGAAATGGCCAATCCGAACAGCGAATACGTGGCCTTTGTGGAACCCGGCAATCTGGTGACACGCCGTTCGGGTTTGAGCGCAGAGGCCATTGATGCCCTGGGCGTGGCGCCACCCCGTCTGCCCCAGATGCCTGCCTATCACCTGGTACGCAAAGACCGCACCGGCATCACCATGGTCAACATCGGTGTCGGCCCGGCCAACGCCAAAACCATCACCGACCACATCGCTGTCTTGCGTCCACATGCATGGCTCATGCTCGGCCACTGCGCCGGTCTGCGCAGCAGCCAACAACTGGGCGACTATGTATTGGCCCACGCTTACGTGCGCGAAGACCATGTGCTGGACGAAGAGCTGCCGCTGTGGATCCCGATTCCCGCACTGGCGGAAATTCAGGTGGCGCTGGAAGCTGCCGTGGCGGATGTCTCCGGAGTACCGCCGACCGAGCTCAAACGCATCATGCGCACCGGCACCGTGGCCAGCACCGACAACCGCAACTGGGAACTGCTGCCCAACAACACGCCGCAACGCCGTTTCTCGCAATCACGTGCCGTGGCGCTCGACATGGAAAGCGCCACCATCGCCGCCAACGGTTTTCGTTTCCGCGTGCCCTATGGCACCTTGCTGTGTGTGAGCGACAAGCCTTTGCATGGCGAGATCAAGCTGCCCGGCATGGCCAACCATTTTTACCGTGAGCGGGTCGACCAACACCTGCGCATCGGCATACGCGCTGTCGAACGCCTGCGCGACGGCGACGCTGGCCCGCTGCACAGCCGCAAACTGCGCAGTTTTGCCGAAGTGGCTTTTCAGTAATTTCCATTCGCTAGTAGGTATTGCATGCAGTCAGTTCGCGAGTTTTTCGTTCAAACCTTCGGTATCGAAGCGTGGTTGGCCATGTTGGTGGCCATCGTGGTGCTGGCCCTGCTCTTGAGCCAGGTCGCGCGCGTGGTGTACAACCAGTTTGACAAGTTGGCCAAGCGCACCAGCACCGCCTGGGACGAGTCCCTCATCAGCGCGGCGCGGCGGCCGACCCATCTGCTCATCGGCATCGTCGCTCTGGCCAGGGTCGGCAGGGTTCTGCAAGCCCAATGGACCGATTTTGAGTTTCTGCCAGAGCTCTTGCAGGTGCGTGATGTGGGCATCGTTCTGGCCGTCGCGTGGTTCTGCTGGAAGTTTGTTCAACTCATCACCGACAGCACGATAGCCCGGGGCCGCGAGGCGGGGCAAGACTTCGACGTCACAACCGTGTTCGCCTTGAGCAAACTGGGTCGCTTGCTCATCATCGTGGTCACCGCCATCAGCGTGGCCCATACGCTGGGCTTCAACGTTGGCGCCCTGCTGGCCTTGGGCGGCGTGGGCGGTCTGGCCGTTGGTCTGGCAGCAAAAGACCTGCTGGCCAATTTTTTCGGCGGTCTGACGATCTACCTCGACCGACCCTTCAGCGTGGGCGACTGGATCCGCTCACCCGACAAGAGCATCGAAGGCACGGTGGAATACATCAGCTGGCGCCACACCCGCATCCGCGCCTTCAACAAGAACCCGATCTACGTGCCCAACGCGGTGTTCACCACCATCGTGGTGGAAAACCCCTCGCGCATGAGCCATCGCCGACTGAAAGAAACCGTGGGTGTGCGCTACGACGATTTCACCCAGGTCGAAGGCATTGTGGCCGAGATCAAATCGATGCTGCAGAACCACAAAGACATCGACACCAGCCAGACGCTGATCGTCAATTTCAACGCCTTTGCTGCCAGCTCGCTGGACATCATGATCTACACCTTCACCCACACGCGCAACTGGGTGGAGTACCACGGCATCAAGCAAAACGTGTTGCTGGAGGTCGGGCGCATCATCGAACGCCACGGCGCCGAGTTTGCTTTTCCCACGCAAACGCTGCATCTGGCCAGCGGGGGCGAGCCACCGCCGGAGGCGGAGCCCGCACAACGCCCGCAAGCCCCTGAGGCCGAGTCGGGGCGGTAAGAGGACACATCGCCGAAGTGGGCCGCATGAACGCGGCCCGCTGGCGATCATCAGGCGGTAAAGCGGTAGTTCTGGCCGCCGCGGCTGGCGATTTTGGTCGCACCGATGCGGTTGCCGAGTTCGGCGCATTTTGCCAGCGTCCATCCTTGGGCCAAACCGTGCAACAAGGCAGCGCGGAAGGCGTCGCCGCAACCCGTAGGATCCAGCACTTCGGCAGCCTTGACGCCGGGCACCGTTGTCTTCTTGCCCTCTTCCCACACATCGCAGCCGTGCTCGGCCAAGGTCACGACCACGCCTTTGACCTTTTGGGCAATGGCTTCAATGGTCAGGCCCGTGCGTTCGCAAAGCATCTGTCCTTCATAGTCGTTGACACTGACCCAGGTGGCCAGCTCGATGAAGTGCTTCAACTCGTCGCCGTTGAACATGGGCAAGCCCTGGCCGGGATCGAACATGAACGGAATACCAGCCTTGCTGAGTTGCTCGGCGTGTTGCAGCATGGCATCTCGGCCATCGGGCGAGATGATGGCCAGCCGGATGTCATCACGCGCAGGCACGGGGTTCTCATGGGCCATAGACATCGCGCCAGGGTGGAAAGCGGTGATCTGGTTGTTGTCGCGGTCGGTCATGATCATGGCCTGCGCGGTGTAGCTGTCTTTCACTGTCTGCAGGTGCGCTGTGTCCACGCCCAGGTTCTTCATGCGCTCCACATAGTCCTGTCCATCAGGGCCCACTGCCGCCAAAGGCACCACGTCGTCGCCCAACTGGCGCAGGCCGTAAGCGATGTTGCCCGCGCATCCGCCAAACTCGCGGCGCAACGCCGGCACGAGGAAGGACACATTGAGGATGTGCAACTGGCTGGGCAAAATCTGTTCGGCGAAGCGGCCTTCGAACGTCATGATGGTGTCAAAAGCGAGTGAACCGCAAACGAGAATGGACATGGGATCTTTCGAATTCAATGGTTAAAAAATCAGGGATAAAACACCAAGGCGCGGTAGCCGGCCATGTTGCCCAGCTCGCTCTCGACGAGCGACAAACGCATGCTCACCGACAGGCTGCCATTGGCTGGCACGATCGTCGGCGTACCGGGCATTTCTTCGGGCAAAAACACGCGGCGCGCAATTTCTTTGTCGCGCGCATCGGTCAGGCTGAGTTCCAGAGCAGGCATGGCCACCGCCATGGGCTCGGTGTTCTTGACCACCAGATCAAACGAATAGAACTGGCCCAGCTTGCGGGTCAGGGTCGAGCTGTCGATCACCACCGCCTCGATACGCCGCGGTGCGGCCAACGAGCAACCTGTCACAGCGCAGAGCTGTTTCAGCATGGGCTCCATCGCAGGATAGCGGGCAGCAATCTGGTCTCGGTCAAAACTGGCCCACTGCAACGCAAGCAGGGCACTTAACCCACCTGCCAGCAACAGCAAGGCAACCCGCATAACCGGACGGCGCCAGAACGCATCGCGGCGCGCCTGGACCACAAAAGTGGGCTCATCGGAATGTGCATCAAAGCCGCTGTCCTGCGCGTCTTCCTCGGGATGCGACGGGGGCCACAGGTGGTCATCGAGGTCGTCTTCTTCAATTTCGACCGTTTCGATTCCGTTCCAGCCAACGGCCCTCTCTTTCGACTCGGTCGACTCGGTCTTGGCGATCTTGTCGGACTCAGGCGTTTGCACCACATTGGTGGATTGCTTCGCCAAGCTCGAAAAGGCATCGAGCTCACGCTCAAAGTCCTTGTCAACGGGCTTTGCAGGCGACTTGGTCTGCCCCAGTGCGCCTTGTTGCGTCTGCAGCTCCTTCGCAACCGCTTCACGGTGGCGCGAGACGCTGTTCGGGCTCAGCAACCATTCGCTGTCCCAGTCATCACCAGGCCCATTTGACTGGTCGTCAACGGCGGCTGCCGGCACCACCGGATCACCTACTTCATCCTCACCGGGGCGCTCCACAAAGGCCCATCCCGGATCGCTGTGCGGCGGCGCCATCGAAGGTGCAGGTGCAGGCTGAGAAGGGACCGGCGGCATGCTGAAGGTTGGCACGGCTGGTGGCTGAAACTGGCCAAATGGCGCAGGGACATCCACCGCATGTGGCGCAAGAGGCGCCGAAAAAGGCGGCGGTGGAGCGGCGATCGGGGTGCGCCGGATCACCACTCGGCTTGACCCGCCAGAGGGCGTCGGAGAGCCCGGCGGCATCTGCTGCCAAGATGAGGGGTTCACTGGCGGAGACTGCGTTGTCTCGCCTTGCAAGTTCAGCATGGCGTCAAACACATCCGAGCAATGCCCACAACGCACCCAACCATCGGAGATCTTCAATTGGTCGGGAACGACCTTGAACATCGTTCCGCAAGCCGGGCAACGGGTGGTGAAACTCATGCAGGGATTATTGCAGCACGGCGCGGACCTTTTCCGCCACCTTGCGGCCTGTCAAGCGCGGCAAGGCGTGGACAAGGACTGCCTCAGGAGCGCTGGGCGGTCATCAAGATCCAACCGTCTTCTTCGTCGCTCACCGTCAAAGCCAGCCAAGGGGCGTAAGCCTCTTTGAGCTCATCGGCCTGGCGCGCCAGAATGCCCGCCAGCACCAGATGCCCACCGCTGCGCACATGTTGGCAGAGAAGGGGCGCCAACACCTTGAGGGGTGTTGCCAGAATATTGGCCAGAACGAGGTCGTATTCACCTTTCGCGGCGTCAGGCAAGCCGGCATTCAGTGTGGCGTGGTTGGCGGCGGCGTTCAGCGTGGTCGACTCGACTGCGGCGGGGTCGATGTCCACCGCGTCGATCCCGGCAGCGCCAAATTTCGACGCGCCAATGGCCAGAATGCCGGATCCACAACCGTAATCCAGCACTCGCTGACCCTTGGCTCCGTGCAGCGCCGTCCAGCGCAGACACATGCGGGTCGTGGGATGGGTACCGGTACCAAAAGCCAAACCCGGATCGAGGCGAATGATTTGCTCGGCCTGGGCCGGGGGCTCATGCCAGGTGGGCACGATCCAGAACGTGGGCGTGATTTCCACCGGGTCAAACTGGGACTGGGTCAAACGCACCCAATCCTGTTCGACCACGGCCTGCACACCCAACACCTGACAGCCCTCGAAAAAATCTTGCGGCTGGAGCAAAGCAGCGGCTTCCCGGGCAGCGGCCTCGGCAGGGAACAAGGCAACCACGCGGGAACGCTGCCAGCCTTCGCGGGGCGGCGGCATGCCGGGCTCGCCAAACAAAGCCTGTTCCGCGGGCGTCAGGGCATCGGCGTCTTCCACCGACACGCTCAGCGCATCGAGTGCAACCAGCGCGTCGCCCACCATTTCAACCGCCGCTTCGGGCGCCATCAGCACCAGTTCAAAGAGAGTAGACATGCGGCCGGACAGATGAAGAGAGCGAACAAAGTTGAGCAATCGGTGGCGAAACCCGGGATGCGCCGGAACCGGCTTTGGCGGCCCGCCAGCATCGCCCCCCATGGGGGTGACGCGCACAGCGCGGCGCAGGGGAAACGCTACCTTTCATGTTGCGACAGCCACTCTTCGAGGTAGTGGATATTGGTGCCTCCGGCCACAAATTTGGCGTCAACCATGATCTCGCGGTGCAGCGGGATATTGGTCTTGATGCCTTCGATGGCGGTTTCGGCCAACGCCGTGCGCATGCGGGCCAGTGCCTGCTCGCGGGTGTCACCGAAAACGATGAGCTTGCCGATCATCGAGTCGTAGTTCGGCGGCACAAAGTAGTTGGCGTAGGCGTGCGAATCCACGCGCACCCCGGGGCCACCGGGCATGTGCCAGGTGGTGATACGGCCTGGCGACGGTGTGAACTTGTAGGCGTCTTCGGCGTTGATGCGGCACTCGATGGCATGGCCGCGCAACTGGATCTGGCGCTGGGTGAAGGGCAGTTTTTCGCCTGCCGCCACCGCGATCTGGGTGCGCACGATGTCCACACCACTGATCCACTCCGTCACCGGGTGCTCCACCTGAACACGGGTGTTCATCTCGATGAAGTAGAACTCGCCGTTTTCATACAGAAACTCAAAAGTTCCTGCCCCGCGGTAGCTCATCTTCTTGCAGGCAGCAGCGCAACGTTCGCCGATCTTCTCGATGGCGCGGCGGGGAATGCCCGGCGCAGGGGCCTCTTCAATGACCTTCTGGTGGCGCCGCTGCATGGAGCAATCACGCTCGCCGAGGTACACCGCATTGCGGTGCGTGTCGGCCAGAATCTGGATCTCGATGTGTCGAGGGTTCTGGAGAAACTTCTCCATGTACACCTCGGGATTGCCAAAGGCCGCGCCAGCTTCGGCCTTGGTGGTCTGCACCGCATGCAGCAAGGCTGCTTCGGTGTGTACCACGCGCATGCCGCGTCCGCCGCCACCGCCAGCGGCCTTGATGATCACGGGGTAACCAATGGACTTGGCCGCCTTCTTGATCGCAGCCGGATCGGCCGACAAGGCCCCCTCCGACCCTGGCACGCAGGGCACCCCTGCACGGATCATGGCCTGCTTGGCCGCTACCTTGTCACCCATGGTGCGGATCGACTCAGGCGTGGGACCAATGAAAGTGAAGCCACTCTTTTCCACGCGCTCTGCAAAATCAGCGTTTTCGCTCAAGAACCCATAGCCGGGGTGAATGGCTTCGGCGTCGGTCACTTCGGCGGCCGAAATGATCGCAGGCATGTTGAGGTAGCTCAGCCCCGACTGCGCCGGACCAATGCACACCGCTTCATCGGCCAGCTTGACGTATTTGGCATCACGATCGGCCTCCGAATACACCATCACCGACTTGATGCCCATTTCGCGACACGCGCGCTGAATGCGCAGGGCAATCTCACCCCGGTTGGCGATCAGTATTTTTTTGAACATGGGCCCGACCGCTTATTCGATTGTGTACAGAGGTTGGCCGTACTCCACGGCCTCGCCGTTGTCCACCAGAATGCGGGTCACGGTGCCGGTTTTGTCGGCCTCGATCTCGTTGAGAATTTTCATCGCCTCAACGATGCAAATGGTCTCGCCTTCCTTGATGGTGTCTCCTACCTCAACAAAAGCCTTTGCGCCGGGACTGGACGCGCGGTAGAACGTGCCGACCATCGGCGACTTCACCGTGTGACCTTCCGCGACCGCTGGGGCAACCTCGGCCGCAGCATCGAGCGACGCAGCGGCGGGCGCTGCGGCTGGAGCAACTGCTGCAGGCGCCATGCTGTAGGTCACCGGGGCGACCGCATTGACAGGCAAGCTTTTGACAATGCGAACCTTGCCTTCGGCTTCGGTGATTTCCAGCTCAGACACGTTGGATTCGGACACAAGGTCGATCAGCGTCTTCAGTTTTCTTAAATCCATGATTTCTCCATCGAACTTCGGTCAATTTAGGTGAAAACACCGTAAATTCGCATATTTCAATGCCCTCAAGGGCAACAAGGTGCCGGAGTGTACACGAAGTAACAATCAAAATGGGGCTTATGAACGACCGTTTGTCGCGGCCCGCTTTTGCTTGGGCCAGCATCAAATACGCGCAGTTTGCCCCACTTTAACGGATTTTGAGACGCTATCAAATCCGGTGCATCGCACACACACCCGGGTCAGGATGTCTGCGCCCAGGCAGCCAGATCGGCCTCGGAGACCTTGCCAACTTTTCGGTGCAGAACCACACCCGACCGGTCAAACACAACCGAAAACGGCAAGCCCCCATTCGGATTGCCCAGGGCTCGGCTGAGCTCTACCCCGCTGAACCCGGCCATACCCACCGGAAAATTCAGCGGCAATCGCCCCATGAACGCCTGCACTGCCCTGGGTTGATCGACGGCCAAACCCAATACGCGCCAGCCCTTTGGGCCATGGGCAGTATGAAAGCCGTTCAACATGGGCAGCTCTTCCACACACGGAGGACACCAGGTTGCCCAGAAGTTGACCAGCACCGGGTGGCCCCGAAAGCTGGCCAGATCCAGAGCCCGCCCTTCGGGATCGGTGAACCGGGCAGCCCAGAATGCCTGCTCCGCCTCCGACAGCATCGGGCCGCGATGGCGCCAGGCTACGCCAGCTCCGGCGGCGGCGGCCGCAAGTGCCACCAAACCCAGGAGGTGTCGTCTTTGCATACTCATATACGGGCACCTCCTTCGGCCTGACTCAACAGCGCACGCACCGCTTCAGCATCACCCCGAGGTTTGCGACCTTGGGCGTCGGGCTTGAGCGCGCCGCGCACATCGTCGCGGTCGTACACCATCAGATGCACCAGAACCCATTGGGCCAGGGCATCGCAACGCACCCGGAGGCTCAGCGCCTCCACCGGCTCACCTTTCCAACCCATGACCGACCCCACCTGGTAATCCAGTCCCTTGTCCAGAAGGCGCCACTCGGCTGCCTTGGGGTCATCGCAAAACAGCTGAATATAGACATCGCTGTGGCGGGTGGCCGTACCATGCCATACCGCGCCACTCAGGTATGGCGAGAATTCGACCAGTCGATCCAGCCATATCAGGGCAATTTCGCGCAGTGCACGCAACTCGACGGGCTGGGTGTCGGCGCAAAAAATGGCAATGTGTTCCCGTACCGCTGCGTCCATGGAGGCTGCGTCTGGCAGCGGCACCCTCGATCCGGTCAACCCAAGCAGCTTCACAGCCTGGCGCTTGGCGGTGGCGTATTCCTGTCCTTCGTCCACCACCAAACGGGCTGCCACGGCGGCCAGTTCGGTTGCAATATGTGTCGCATCACTGTACATGCACCGATTGTGCCTTCGTGTCGGCCGCCAGGTGCTACCTGGCCCGATACCCACAATCGGTCTGACGCCCTTCAACACCTAGAATCCATTGCATGCATATACATATTCTGGGCATCTGTGGCACCTTCATGGGTGGATTGGCGGCACTGGCACGCGAAGCGGGCCACAGGGTGACCGGCTGCGACGCGGGTGTTTACCCACCCATGAGTGATCAGTTGCGCGCTCTTGGCATTGATCTGATCGAAGGGTTTGGCGCCGAACAATTGGCACTCAAACCTGATATGTATGTGGTGGGCAACGTGGTCAGCCGGGCTCGATTGCACGATGGCACACCCAAGTTTCCTCTCATGGAGGCGATTCTGGAGAGTGGCGCCAACTACACCAGCGGCCCGCAGTGGCTGTCTGAACACGTCTTGCAAGGGCGCCATGTGCTGGCTGTGGCCGGCACCCACGGTAAAACCACCACCACCGCCATGCTGGCCTGGATCCTTGAATTCGCCGGTATGAAGCCGGGCTTCCTGATCGGTGGCGTTCCCTTGAACTTTGACGTCTCAGCCCGGCTGGGTGGGGCAAGCCCTGGGCCCGACACCAGACCCGTTTTCGCCATCGAAGCCGACGAATACGACACCGCTTTCTTCGACAAGCGCAGCAAGTTCGTTCACTACCGGCCGCGCACCGCGATCCTGAACAACCTGGAGTTTGACCACGCCGACATCTTTGACAACCTGGCAGCCATCGAACGGCAGTTCCACCATCTGGTGCGAACCGTGCCGGGTTCGGGCCGCATCGTCGTCAACGGTGTGGAAGACAGCCTGGAACGGGTCTTGCACAAGGGCTGCTGGAGCGAAGTTCGCAGCTTTGGCGCGGCCGTCAGCGATTTGACGGCTGAAGGTGAACCCCATGAGTTCGCCGTGCTGGAGCGCGGCCAAAAGGTCGCCGAGGTGAAATGGGCGCTCACCGGGGCTCACAACCAGCTCAACGCACTGGCGGCTATTGCGGCAGCGCAGCATGTGGGTGTTTCACCGGCGGTCGCAGCGGAGGCGCTCGGGCAATTTGTCAATGTGCGCCGCCGCATGGAGGTGCGGGGCACCATTGCCCGACCGGGAGGGGCTATCACGGTGTACGACGATTTCGCGCACCACCCTACCGCCATCCGCACCACGCTGGATGGCCTGAGGCGCCGGCTGGATCAGCAAGGGTCACCCAACAAGGCGCGCATCATCGCCGTGTTTGAGCCACGCAGCAACACCATGAAGCTGGGCTCCATGAAATCCCAGCTCCCCTGGAGCCTGGAATCTGCCGACCTTTCGATTTGCCATTCCGGTGGCCTGGGCTGGAGCGCCGCTGAGGCACTCGCACCTTTGGGTTCCCGCGCAACCGTTGCCCACAGCATCGATGAGGTGGTGGCCCAAGTGGTGGCGGCCGCTCAGGACGGTGATCACATTGTTTGCATGAGCAACGGCGGGTTTGGCGGGGTTCATGCGCGCTTGCTCGCCGCGCTATGCGGTTAGACCTTTGACTACCGGCCGAGAAGAGCGAGGCTGGTGAAAAAGGGCGCCCGCAAAGGTGCCGACATGGCCGGATCTGCGGCCAAAGCAAGATCTGCCTCGTTGATTTCCGGCCTCAATAGCCGATGGCCATGGTGGCCAGGTCGACTGTCACCACAGGTTTGGCAAGAGCCGCACTGGCAGCCCTGGAAAATGTAAGCGCCCACTCTCTGTTTTCAGGCAGCGCAAACTGCTGCTTGCCCGCTGCCTGCGCCACCAACAACACTTTGTCGGCCGTCAACACCTTGCCGCTGAGCCGGATGGGGTCACAGTCCCAAGCCTGGAACTGCTGATCCAGCCAGATGCGCGCCTGTTCATGCGGCATGGGCTGCACCTCGTCGAGATCAAACAAATAGGTATTGGCATCGCCCCAACTGACTTTCACTTGGCTTCTCATGCGGACGACTCCTTGGCGTCGGGTTGAATCATTGATGGGTCCATTGTGCGCCAAAGGCATTTCAAAACACCTTACAAGCGGCCCCACATCACCGGCCCTGCCCGCTCACCCGCAATGGCGAATGCCTGGCTTCCCGCAAGATGGTTGTCGGCACCGCCTGATCCGAGCTGCGAATGCGGTTCTTCAAGTCGCTGTCGGTCTCATCTTCGTCCAAATCGAGTTGATTCATGGAACGACGGGTGTGTCGCTCGGCACGGCGGGCGCTTTCGGGGTCGGTGGTCAGCCCGCCAGCGTGAAACAGGGCCGCCAAATGCCGCGCCAGCTCGGCCGGGGCCAGCTCGATGCGATCCACAAGTTCGTCGAATGTTGCCGGTTTTTCTGACAGTGCCTGCATCAGAACCAGGTGCTCAGGTCCAAACCAGCGCGCGGGCACCATGGGAACACGACGCAAATAAATCGATTGGGTCCGGTAACGCTCAGGCAACACATCGGTGGATGTGCGCACCGCATAGATCCACATCATCCGGTGCAGCGGCAAACGGATGAACGACGTGGGAATGTCCGCGACAGGACCAGGCTGGGTCACCCATTCGGCCATGCTCAGCTCGCCCGGCCGCGCAGGCACAGAAATTCCCGCTTGCCAACGCCCAAAATCCAGCACAGCCAGAAGCTTTCCATCATTGACCACATGCACCACGCCACTCAACGAATCACGGCGCCCGGCCACCGCCGCCCCCAGCGCAAACTGACTTCTAAGCGGGCGCAGCCAAGCCTCAAATCGCTGCAATCTTTGGCGCACACTGCGCTCATCCGATGCATCAAAAAACTCAGCCGATGCAAAACCCTCAGGCAAAGGCTGAGCGAAAGCCAGCGGACGGTCCACCTCGGCCCGATGAAGGGTCAGCCGCTCACCGCCGCCATAGGGATGAACAATCACCAATTCATCGCGGCCCAACACCTCGACCGCAGCCCCATTGATCATCCAGGCATCGGCCAGATGGGGATCGCAGCATTGCCAAAGCGGCCAACCCTCGTGCACTTCCGACGCCCACGCTTGCAAGCGCAATCCCACCTCGTCAGGGAACCCCAGCAAACCCAGTCGCAACAACGGCTGTTCCACACTTGCTCCATTCTTTTTACTTGTGACAGCCCTGATCAATAGAACGGTGCCGAATACAGCACCCGAGCATAGCTCCGGTAGCCAGAAAGTTCAAAAAGTGGCGTGGCTTTTTCGCCTTGGGCTGAGCAAACTGGTTGGGGATGTGTTGACAGGTGCGCCCGCCCTTCCATCAAACCGTAAAAAGACGTGGCCCGTATCCGCAGCACAACCGGCTGCCCACAGACGAAAAGACTCAGGCTTTGCGTGCACGCGCCGCGCGAACCCCTTCTGAAAGCAGGCTGAGCGCACGCTCCGAATCAGACCAGCCCAGACACGCATCGGTAATGCTCTGGCCATAGGTCAAGGAATCCACAGTGTTCTTTCCAGGCGTGAATTTTTGCGCGCCGGCCTCGATGTGGCTTTCGATCATCACGCCGAACACGCTGTTGGAGCCACCCGCCATTTGATCGGCGATGTCCTGTGCCACTTCGAGCTGTTTTTCATGCTGCTTGCTGCTGTTGGCGTGGCTGCAGTCCACCATCAGGCGAGGCGTCAACTTGGCAGCCTCAAGCTCTTTCACCGCAGCATTGACATGGCTGGCGTCGTAGTTGGGCGTTTTGCCACCACGCAAGATCACGTGGCAATCCTTGTTGCCATTGGTCTGCACGATGGCCACTTGCCCGTTTTTATGCACCGACAGGAAGTGATGGCCGCGCCCGGCGGCCTGGATCGCATCGGTGGCGATCTTGATGTTGCCATCGGTGCCGTTCTTGAAACCAATGGGAGCAGACAGGCCCGAGGCCAGTTCACGGTGCACCTGGCTTTCGGTGGTGCGCGCGCCAATGGCGCCCCAGGCAATCAGGTCACCAATGTACTGGGGCGAAATCACATCGAGGAACTCGCTACCGGCAGGCACGCCCATTCGGTTGATTTCGATCAGCAACTGGCGGGCGATGCGCAAACCTTCATCGATGCGGAAACTCTGGTCCAGGTACGGATCGTTGATCAACCCCTTCCAGCCCACCGTGGTCCTGGGTTTCTCGAAGTACACGCGCATCACGATCTCCAGCGTGTCCGCGTACTTGTCCCGCAAAGGTTTCAATCGACGCGCGTAGTCAAGCGCTGCGGCCGGATCGTGAATCGAGCAAGGGCCAATGATCACCAGCAAGCGCTGGTCTTTGCCATGAAGAATGTTGTGAATGCGTTCACGGGTCTGGGTGATCAGTGATTCAACCGCCGTCCCCCCGATGGGGAAAAAGCGGATCAGGTGCTCGGGAGGCGGCAACACAGTGATGTCCTTGATGCGTTCGTCGTCGGTCTGGCTGGTGCGGTCAGCAGGACGCTGGTGCCAGGCATCTGGGGCAACGGGTTGGGTGCTTTTCGAGGTCATCAAAGGGCTCCTGAAACTAAAAGTGAGAGTTGAGAGAGGGATCGGGCAAAAAAAAACCGCCTGGCTGTCGGCGCCGGCGGTTTGATCGAGATTCGGTTTCGCGTTTACAGCTCTGCCTCTCGTCCGCCGGGGACTGAGAACCAAAAGTAAAAGGCAAAAGAAGTTGCGGAACGCGATTTCATCGAGGACGAATGTAGCACAGCGACCTAACAGAAGCTTTCAGGCGGTACCGCCCACGGTCAAACCATCGATACGCAAGGTGGGCTGCCCCACGCCAACGGGCACGCTTTGGCCTTCTTTACCGCAGGTGCCCACTCCGCTGTCAAGCTTCATGTCATTGCCGATCATGCTCACCCGGGTCAGCGCGTCCGGGCCATTGCCCACCAGCGTCGCGCCCTTGACGGGGTACTGGATCTGGCCATTCTCTACCCAGTAGGCCTGGCTGGCCGAGAACACAAACTTGCCCGAGGTGATGTCGACCTGGCCGCCGCCAAAGTTGGTGGCATACAGGCCCTTTTTGATACTGGCCACGATTTCTTCGGGCGTCTTGTCGCCGCCCGTCATGTAGGTATTGGTCATGCGTGGCATGGGCACATGGGCGTAACTTTCGCGCCGGCCATTGCCGGTGGCTTTCACGCCCATGAGCCGTGCGTTCATGGCGTCCTGAATGTAGCCACGCAGGATGCCGTCTTCAATCAACACGTTCTTTTGAGAAGGATGGCCTTCATCGTCCACGTTGAGCGAGCCCCGCCTGTCCGCAATGGTGCCGTCATCCAGAACCGTGACGCCTTTGGCCGCTACCCGCTGGCCGATCTTGCCCGCGAACGCGCTCGAGCCCTTGCGGTTGAAATCCCCCTCGAGGCCGTGGCCCACCGCTTCATGCAGCAAGATGCCAGGCCAGCCAGATCCCAGAACCACCACCATCTCGCCAGCGGGTGCGGGCCGCGCCTCGAGGTTGGTCAGCGCATTGCTCACCGCATCATCGACGTAAGACTGCACCATGGCCTCATCAAAGTAGGCGAGGCCAAACCGGCCGCCGCCGCCCGAGGAGCCGACCTCGCGGCGGCCCTTTTGCTCGGCAATCACAGTCACCGACAAACGGATCAGCGGGCGCACATCGGCAGCCATGGTGCCGTCTGCGCGGGCAATCAGCACCACATCGTGTTCAGCAGCCAAACCCGCCATCACCTGCACGATGCGGGGATCCTTGGCCTTGGCCATTTTTTCCACTTTTTCCAGCAGGGCCACTTTGGCGGCACTGTCCAGCGTGCCGATCGGGTCCACCCCAGGGTAGAGCGAACGCGATTTGGCCACTTTTGACGCCTTCGCTTTCACCCGTTTGTCCTGGCCCTGCCCGGCGATGGAACGCACGGTGTGGGCCGCATCCAGCAAAGATGCCCACGACAGATCGTCAGAGTAGGCAAACGCCGTTTTTTCACCGCTCACGGCACGAACGCCCACGCCCTGGTCGATGCTGAAGCTGCCGGTCTTGACGATGCCCTCTTCCAGGCTCCAGCCTTCGCTGCGCGTGGTCTGGAAATACAGGTCGGCATCGTCGGCGCCCCGGACCATGATCTCGCCCAGGGCGCGCTGCAAATGGGCGGGCGTCAGTCCGTACGGATCAAGGAGTTGGCTTTGGGCATGGGCCAGACGGGCCAGGGTGGGTTCGCGTGAAATCATGACCCCATTGTAAGAAGGGCGGGACCAACCCGCTGCCGGCGTGGTTATCCGGGTTTGCGCAGAAGGGTGAACAGCGCGGCGTCATCCAGATCGGCCAAGCCTGCCGCGTGTGCCCGTGCAAAGGTCGACGCAACGCGCTGCCCCAGTGGCCCCTCAAAACCGACCGCCCGAGCGGCTTGCACAGCCAACCCGGTGTCTTTTTCCAGCAAAGTGACGTGGGCCCGGGGCTCAAAGTCGCCCGCAATCGCACGGCGCATGCGGTCTGAGCCTATCCAGCTCTGGCCACTCGAGCGCTCGATCACGTCCAGCGTGGTACCCAGATCCAGCCCCAGCTTCTCCGCCAGCGCCATGGCTTCGGCGGCGCCCACGAGGTTGATGCCCGCCAGCAGGTTGTTGACCAACTTGGTTCGCGCGCCATCTCCCGGGCGCTCGCTGATGCGAATCAACTGGTTTGACAGCGCGGCCAACAAGCTTTCGTGTTGGGCGATCAGCGCCACAGGAGCCGCCAGCATCAGGCTCATCGAGCCGTCGCGTGCCCGCGCAGGCCCACCCGACATGGGCGCATCAATACAGGCCACACCCAGTTCGGCCAGCCTTGACCCGATGTTTTCCACGTCTTCGGGCGAAATGGTCGGGCACAGCATCACCACCTGCCCCGCCTTCAAACATTCAGTGGCGCCGTTCGCACCAAACAGCACCTCGAGGCATTGCTCGGCCGTGACCACGCAAAGGATCAAAACATCTGCCTCGCCCAGCGCAGCAGCCGCTTCGGCGGGGCTTTCAACCAGCCTCGCGCCAGCCTCCTTGGCCTGCGCCTGGCGCACCGGGTCCAGATCGCAAACGGTCACGGCCCAGCCCAACTCGCAAAGGCGCGCCACCATCGCGCCACCCATGTTGCCCGCGCCGATGATCGCTACCGCTGCCATACACCCACCCCCTGGCAAAGAAGGCCAACACCGTCGGTCCTGAGCTTGCCGAAGGGCCCGCGCAGCAGCAGAACGTGGGGGCCACCGGGCCTGCCGCCGGGCCGCCCCAAGGCAGGCCCAGCCCCCTCGGGGGGCAGCGACCCGTGCAACGGTGGAGCGTGGGGGTCGCCGGGCCTGCCGCCGGGCCGCCCCAAGGCAGGCACAGCCCCCTCGGGGGCAGCGACCCGTGCAACGGTGGAGCGTGGGGGTCTAACCTCATGACTGCATCAACCGTTTCGATTTGGCGATAGACATCAAAATGCCCAAGCCAACTCCCAGGGTGACCATGGCGGTTCCCCCGTAGCTGATGAACGGCAATGGCACGCCCACCACAGGCAGGATGCCACTGACCATGCCCATGTTGACAAAGGCGTACACAAACATGTTGATCGTCATTGCCCCCGCCAACAAGCGGGCAAACAAGGTAGGCGCATCGGCAGCAATGGCCAGGCCACGCAGCACCAGAAACAGAAAGCCCATGATCAAACCCAAGGTTCCGATCAAGCCAAACTCCTCCGAAAAGGCTGCGTAGATGAAATCGGTGGTGCGCTCGGGAATGAACTCAAGGTGGGTCTGGGTACCCTGCATAAATCCTTTGCCCCACACCCCGCCGGCGCCAATGGCGATCATTCCCTGGATGATGTGAAAGCCCTTGCCCAGAGGGTCCTGGAACGGATCAAGCAACGTGCAGACCCGTTGGCGCTGGTATTCGTGAAGCACATGCCAATCAACGCCTTTGGCGCACCAAGAGTCTTCCATGATCACCAGCGTGATGACCCCGACCACCAGTATCAACACCGGCGGCAAGATCAGCCTCCAGCTCAAGCCCGCGAAGAAGATCACCGCCAGGCCCGAGGCCAGCACCAGCAGTGTGGTGCCCAAATCGGGTTGCTTGAGAATCAGCGCGGCCGGAATGGCCAGCAAAATGGCTGCCACCACAAAATCCAGCGGTTTCAACTGCCCCTCCCGGCGCTGAAACCACCAGGCCAGCATCAGCGGCATGGCCACTTTCATCAATTCGCTCGGCTGGATCACAATGCCGACGTTGAGCCAGCGCTGTGCGCCCTTTTTCTGTATGCCAAACAGAAACACCGCCAGCAACAGCGCCACACCCAGCGTGTACATCGGCACAGCCAGGGCCATCAGGCGCTGCGGCGGCACCTGGGCGACCAGGAACAACACGCCTGCGGCCAATATCATGTTGCGGCCATGGCTGACAAAGCGGGTTCCGTGGTCAAAGCCCACCGAATACATGGTCATCAGGCCCACCCCTGCCATCACCAGAACGCCCAACATCAACGGGATATCGAACCCCTGAAAGATCGGAGCAATGCGTTGCCACAGAGAGGGTTTGTCAAATACAACAGCCATGGGTCAGATTATCGCAAGCTGCGACCCGACCGCGCTGCCCTATGCTTCGAGAATGGTCTCCAACACGCATTCCCCCACCACCCACCTGCTGTACCTGCACGGGTTTCGCTCCTCTCCGCAGTCGGCCAAGGCGCAGAAAGTCGCCCGCCGGGTGCGAGAGAAGCATCCGGAGGTGGTCTGGTGGTGTCCTCAGTTGCCGCCCTCACCGGCCCTGGCCATGCAAATGCTTTTGCAAGGCACTGCCGACTGGCCAGCCAGGACCACCACCGTGATCGGCTCTTCGCTGGGCGGTTTCTATGCCCGTGGCTTTTGCTTACAAAAGAACTGCCGAGCCGCCCTGTTCAATCCGGCCGTTTACCCTGCACGCGATCTGGCCCAGTACATCGGTGAGCAAACAACCTGGCACGATCCGGAAGAACACTTCTTTTTCCAACCCGAATTCGTGACCGAGCTGATCCAGCAGCAAAGCACGATCGAGCGCCTGTCCCCCCTGCATCCGGCCACCGCTGAGCGGCTTTTCGCCATCGTGGCCAAAGGCGACGAGGTGCTGGACTGGCGAGAAATGCTCGGCTTTTGCCAAGGCGGCACGGTTCGCCTGTTGCCCGGGGGCGATCACGCCATCAGCGACTTTGACGACCACATGGACGCGCTGTTCGAGTTCCTGAACCTGGCCGGGTGATCGCAAAAGCCCGGCGTGCCGCATGGGACAATCGGCCCCATGCATATTTTGTTCGACGACGCCGGCAAGCTCATGACCGGTCGCCTCATGTCCGAAACCGAGAGCTCACTCCAGGTGGAGCTGGATTCCGGCAAGCGGGTCAAAGTCAAAAGCGCCAATGCGTTTTTGCGGTTTGAAAAGCCAGCACCGGCCGAGCTCATGCCCGCCGCAGCGGCCCTGGCCGAGTCCATGGAGCTTGAACTGGCCTATGAGTTCGCCCCTGAAGAAGACTTCGGTTTTCTCGACATCGCCCACGATTACTTCAGCGATTCAGCCACCACCACCGAGCAGGTCGCGGCCCTGATATGCCTGCAAGGCGCCCCCCATTATTTCCGCCGGGCCGGAAAGGGCCGCTACAAAAAAGCGCCTCCCGAGATCCTTGCCCAGGCGCTGGCTGCCATCGAAAAGAAGAAGCAGGTTCAGGCTCAAATCGAAGTGTGGGCCGCCGAGCTGGTCGCAGGCAACTGCCCAGAGCCTGTCCGTGAGCAGTTGTACAAGATTCTGTTCAAGCCGGACAAAAACGCACCCGAATACAAAGCCGTGGTTGAGGCCTCGCGCAACAGCCACAGCGCGCCACTGGCGCTGCTGGAAAAGGCAGGCGCCATTTCCAGCGCTTACCAGTTCCACTGGCAGCGTTTTCTGTTCGATCAGTTCCCCAAAGGCACCGGCTTCCCCGCATTGGAAGCCCCCGCCATTGCCGATGAACTGCCGCTGGCGCCCGTGCAGGCATTTTCCATCGACGATTCACAAACCACCGAAATTGACGACGCGCTGTCGGTGCAGGGTCTGGGCAGCGGCACCGTCACACTGGGTATCCACATTGCGGCCCCGGGCTTGGCCATCGCGCCAGACGGCGCCATCGACCAGGTGGCCCGCAACCGCTTGTCCACCGTCTACATGCCGGGCCACAAGATCACCATGCTGCCCGACGAGGTGGTGCAGACCTACACCCTGATGGCCGGGCGCGACTGCCCCGCCGTCTCGCTCTATGTCACCTTCGACGAAGCCACGCTGGCTGTGACCGACTCGCGTACTGCGCTGGAGCGCGTGCCCATCGCCCACAACCTGCGCCACGACCAGCTCGATCAGGTCATCACCGAAGCCTGGCTGGGCGGTGACGCCACCTCGAACGAGGTGCCCGCCGACATTGCCGCGCTGCAGCCTTCGCTGGTGTTTTTGTTCCAGCTGGCCAAACACTTGAAGGCCCAGCGCGAAGTGGTCCGCGGCAAGCCCGAGACCTTCAACCGTCCGGATTACAACTTCCGCCTCGAAGGCATGACCGGCGATGAGCCCGACGGCAGTGAAACAGTGCGCATATCCACCAGGCAACGCGGCGCACCGCTGGATTTGATGGTGGCCGAGGCCATGATCCTGGCCAACAGCACCTGGGGCCAATGGCTGGCTGCATGTGGTGTGCCCGGCATCTACCGAAGCCAGGCCAGTCTGGCGCCCGGCGTCAAGGTGCGCATGGGCACCAAAGCCGCGCCGCATGCCGGCATCGGTGTGCCGGCCTATGCCTGGAGCACCTCGCCTCTGCGCCGCTATGTCGACCTGGTCAATCAATGGCAGATCATCGCCTGCGCGCGCAATGGCGCGACCGCAGCCCTGGTGGCACCGTTCAAACCCAAAGACGCGAACCTGTTCGCCGTCATCAGCGCCTTCGATGCCGCCTACTCCGCCTACAACGGTTTTCAGAACGGCATGGAGCGCTACTGGACGCTCAAACACCTGGAGCAGGCAGGCATCTCCGAGCTCACCGCCACGCTCTTTAAAGACAACCTGGTGCGCGCCGACGGCTTGCCACTGGTCTTGCCGGTCATGGGCGTGGAAGGACTGCCGCGCGGGGCCCATGTGCGCGTGCGCCTGGGCGCCGTCGATGAGATCACCCTGGATATCTCCGGCACCTTGATCGAACGGCTCGATCTCCCCGTCGACGAATCGCCTGACGAGGCCGATTCGGACGGCGATGGCGACGACGATGGCATCACCAGCCCATTGGCGCTGGCCATCGACATCAACGAGTCACCAGACAACGAACCCGCCGCCCCCGCCCAGACTGGGTGATTGGGGTAAGTCGAAATCATTCAGCACGGATAATGCCCGCGTGAAACCGCTTCTCGCTTTTCTGAAAACCCTTTCCACACTGCAATGGGCGCTGCTGGTCTCGGTGGGGCTGCATGCCACCTTGCTCACAGTGCGCTTCGTGGCGCCTGAACGCTTCAACCGGGTGTTTCAGGACACCCCGCTGGAGGTGATTCTTGTCAACGCCAAGAGCAACGAAAAGCCCGAAAAAGCCCGCGCCATCGCACAAGCGTCATTGGCGGGCGGCGGCGACTCGAAAAACAACGTCCGCGCCACTTCGCCCCTGCCATCTGAAGCCATTGCCAAACTGGGCGACGCAGCAGAGGACCAGGAAGAGAAGAAGATCCGCGAGTTGAAAGAGCAGCAAAACCAGGTGCTGGTGCAGGTTCGCAAACAACTGGCCACCATGCCTCCGCCCGACCTGCAAGCCGTCAACCCCAGCCAGGAGTCAATCGAGCGTGAGCGCAAGCGACAAGCCATGGTCAAGCTACTGGCTGAGATCGAGAAGCGCATCAACGAGGAAAACGCCCGGCCACGCAAGCGATACATCAGCCCGGCCACGCGAGAAGAGGTGTATGCCATCTACTACGACGACCTGCGGCGAAAAATCGAAGACAGAGGCACGACCAATTTTCCCGAAGCCGGTGGCCGAAAGCTCTATGGTGAGCTCACCATGGTCATCACCGTGAACTTCACCGGCGTGGTGCTCGACACCGAAGTGGTGCAGACTTCCAACAACCCCAACCTGGATCGCCGCGCACAAGCCATCGTGAAAAGCCTCGACTTCGGCACTTTCAATGAGGCCATGCGCAGGCGCGCCGACCAGATCGTGGTGGTATCGCGGTTCCGATTCACCCGCGAGGCTGGCCTTAAAACCCAGATCAGCAACTAGTTATGAAGTCGTTTGCCCGCTGGTTGCTGTGGATCGCTCTCGCTGGTGTCGCTCTGCAACTTTTTTTCGTCGCCCGCATCGCCTTGATGCTTGTGATCGCACCTGAAAGCACGGCGTTCATGCGCTCGGAAATCTGGCGCATTGCAGAACGCCGGGTTGAAGGCAAGGGCTCATGGCAGTGGGGCGCCGAGTGGGTGCCTTACGACAAGATCAGCCCCAACCTAAAGCGTGCGGTGATGGCCTCGGAGGACGCAGGTTTCACCAGCCATGGTGGCGTCGATTGGGACGCGATCCAGGCCGCCTGGGCCAAAAACGAAAAACGCCAGCAGGCGGCGGAAAAAATCGATGCAAGGCGCGCCGAACGCCAGGCCAAACTTGCCGCCAAACGATTGAGCCAGGGCAAGGAACCTGTAGCTCCTGCCGCCACGAGCAAACCCGCCAAAGTGATCGGTGGATCGACCATCACACAGCAACTGGCCAAAAACCTGTTGCTCTCCGGTGAACGCAACCTGCTGCGCAAAGGTCAGGAGTTGCTGCTGACGCTCACGCTGGAGGCCCTGCTCAGCAAACAGCGCATTCTTGAGATCTACCTCAACAGTGTTGAATGGGGCGACGGTGTTTTTGGTGCCGAAGCGGCAGCCCAGCGCTATTTCAAGAAACCTGCCAGCCAGCTCAGTGCGCGGGAAGCGGCCCGCCTGGCGGTGATGCTGCCCAGCCCCAAGTTTTTTGAAATCCGGCAAGGTTCAGCCTACCTGGCGCGGCGAACCAACATCATCGCCGCGCGCATGAACGATGTAGGCCTGCCATGAGCCTGACCAGCACCCAGGGGCGAAACCCATGGTGACGATGGGCACCAAGGCCATGGGGCTGTTCTTGCTCGGTCTGATCCGTTTACTGACTGGCGCCCAGGCCCGCTGGTACGGTTGCCCGCCCAAAGCGGAACAACGCATCTATTTCGCCAACCACCAGAGCCACGCCGATCTGGTCTTGATTTGGGCGGCCCTGCCCAGCGAATTGCGCAGCATCACGCGCCCCATCGCCGCCAAAGACTACTGGACCGCATCACCACTGAAACAATGGATCACCACCGGCGTGTTCAACGCCGTGTATGTCGAGCGCGAACGCAAGGGCGATGAAGACCCATTGCAACCCCTGATCGATGCACTGGAAAGCGGCGACTCCCTGATCATCTTCCCCGAGGGCACGCGGGGCTTTGAAGATGAGCCCCAAGCGTTCAAGTCGGGCCTCTACAACCTGACCCAACGCTTTCCCGAAGTGGTGCTTGTGCCCGCCTGGATCCACAACGTGCAGCGCGTCATCCCCAAGGGTGAAGTGATCCCGGTGCCGGTGCTGTGCTCCGTCACCTTTGGCACGCCCGTGCAACTGGGCGAAGGGGAGCCAAGAGGAGAATTTCTGACCCGCGCCCGAAACGCCGTGGTGGAACTGCGAGACGTATGACCTCGTTTTTGCGCAGCCTCTCGGCCAATCAGCAAGTCAGTTTGCTGTTTGTGCTGCTGTTCGGCTTTCTGACCCTGGCCAGTGCCACGTTGCTGGTCTTGTCGATGCGAGATCGACCACAGGACGACGCACAGGCTCCCAAGCATGGCCTGCGCTTGAAGGACTACCAGGGGTTGGTGCGCACTTCGTGGCTCATGGCACTGGTGTTCTGGCTGGGATGGGCCGCCGGGCCTGGCGTGGCGACGGCTCTTTTTGGCATGGTGTCGTTTTTTGTCTTGCGTGAGTTCATCAGCCTCTCTCCCACCCGACGCGGCGACCACCGCAGCTTGCTGCTGGTGTTTTTCATTGTCTTGCCGCTGCAGTACCTGCTGGTCTGGACCGAGCGCTTCGATCTGTTCACCGTGTTCATCCCGGTCTACGTGTTTCTTGCCATTCCTACAGCGGGCGCCCTGGGCAACGATCCGCAGCACTTTCTGGCCCGCAACGCCAAGCTGCAGTGGGGCATCATGGTCTGCGTGTATGGCATGAGCCATGTGCCCGCGTTGCTGCTGCTTGATTTCCCCCAGTCCCCAGGTCGCTCCGCCTTTCTGGTTTTCTTCCTGGTGCTGGTAGTGCAAACAGCCATGATGGTGCAACACATCGTCTCCCGGTACCGGGGCCAGGCGGTGGCACCCGCCGTCAGCGCCAGTTTCAACTGGTATGGATGGGGGGCGGGCGTGCTCGCTGGTGGCTTGCTCGGTGCGGCACTCGCAGGCTTCACGCCCTTCAAGCCGTTGCCCGCGATGGCGATGGCGATGGTGGCTTCAGTCTCCGGCAGCTTCGGGCACCTGGTGATGAAAGCCATCAAACGGGACCGCGGGGTCACCCACTGGGGTCCCGCAGGCAGCTCTATCACGGGTGCCAGTGGCTTGCTCGACCGGGTTGACGCGCTGTGTTTCGCTGCACCCGTCTTCTTCCACTCGGTTCGCTGGAACTTCAATCTCTGAACCCGACGGGAACTACCACCATGCGCATCCTTGGCATCGACCCGGGCCTCCAATGCACCGGTTTTGGCGTGGTCGATAGCGAAGGCGCAGCTCTGCACTATGTGGCCAGCGGCACCATTCAAACCAGCCCGAAAGATGGCGCACTGCTGCCCGAACGCCTCAAAATCCTGTTCGACGGCATCAGCGAAGTGGTCAAGCGGTATGAGCCCCAGGTGTCCGCTTGCGAAATCGTGTTCGTCAACGTGAACCCACAAGCCACCTTGCTGCTCGGTCAGGCACGCGGCGCTTGCCTCACTGCGCTGGTGGCCAACGGGTTGAGCGTGGCGGAGTACACCGCACTTCAGCTGAAGAAGGCCGTTGTTGGCTATGGGCGCGCCGACAAAGCACAAATGCAGGAAATGGTGAAACGGTTGCTGGCGCTGCCTGGTTTGCCGGGCAAAGACGCTGCCGACGCCCTGGGCCTGTGCATCATCCATGCCCAGGTGGCCCGGTCGGTTGCTGTGATCAACAAGGTCTCGCCCCTGCAAGCCCGTACCCACGCTGCCTACAAAGGCGGACGAAGCTACTGAGCGACCCGCTGGAGGCCTCCCGCCAGGTTTTCACCCTCTTACAGCAGACGCTCCAGGAGCAACACCCCAAAAAACCCCAGACCTGCGATCACGGCCCACTTGAGCAACCTGACGCCATAGCCTCGAAAGCGCTCCTGACCTGTACCGATGTAAAAGGCGAATGAAACGCCTGCGGCCAGCAGCAGAAAAAAGATCGCGAACCTAAACAACAGCATCAGCGAGTCCGATAGGGAACGGTCACCAGGCAGGCGCGAGCTGAGCGAAGCCTTTGGGGGCCTCGCGGTCTTGCTGAAATGTCACGATGTCGTAGGCATCGGGCTGTGCGAGCAAGGCGCGCAGCAACTGGTTGTTCATCGCATGGCCCGAGCGGAAGGCGCTGTAGGCCGCGAGCAGCGGCTTGCCAATCACATACAGATCGCCGATGGCATCAAGGATCTTGTGTTTGACAAATTCATCCTGGTAGCGAAGGCCATCCGCATTGAGCACCTTGACATCGTCCATCACGATCGCGTTGTCGAGACCGCCGCCCAGCGCCAGTCCGTGTGAGCGCATCATTTCCACGTCACGCGTGAAGCCAAACGTACGCGCCCGCGCAATCTCGCGGGCGTAACGGCCGCTGCCCATGTCGAACTCCACGCGCTGCCCGGTTGACGTGACAGCGGGGTGGTCGAACTCGATTTCAAAGGCCAGTTTGTAGCCGTGATACGGGTCGAGCCGGGCCCATTTCAGGTTGCGCCCTTCGCCTTCACGCACCTCAACTGCCTTCTTGATGCGAATAAATCGCTTGGGCGCCGCCTGAACGGCGATACCCGCGCTTTGCAGCAGGTAAACAAACGAGGCCGACGAACCATCCAGTATGGGCACTTCTTCGGCCGTGATGTCGACATACAGGTTGTCCAACCCCAGGCCGGCTACAGCACTCATCAAATGCTCGATGGTGGCGACCTTGGCACCGCCTTTGGAAATCGTCGAAGCCATGCGGGTATCGGTCACCGCCTCGGCATTCACGGGAATGTCCACTGGCTCTGGCAGGTCCACACGTCGAAAAACCACGCCCGTGTCGGGCGGCGCAGGACGAAGCGTCAACTCCACCCGTTGCCCGCTGTGCATGCCAACGCCCACAGCTTTGGACAGAGATTTGAGGGTTCGTTGAGCAAGCATGACGTATTTTATTCCCCCCCGCGCCGGCTGCGCCGTCCCCCCCCAGGGGGCGGCACTGGCTGACTGGCGGAGCCAGATCGGCGGTGCCCTGGGCTAGCGTCCTCGCCTGCGTGAGGCGTCATTAGCCCAGGATGCGATGGAACCGGCTTTGCCGGGGCACTCGCATCGCCCCCTGGGGGGTGACGCCGCAGGCGGCGCGGGGGAGTCGATCAATCTGCTTGTTTGCGCAGGAAAGCAGGGATCTCGTAGTCATCCATGCCGCCCGACGACAAGGCCTCAACCTTGGCTGCGGCCTGGGTGCGGTTCGTGCGCCAGACGCTGGGGGTAGAAAGGCTGCTGTAGTCGGGCTGTTGCGCAGCACCAGGACCGCTCACAGCGCTGTTCATCGTGGGCACATTGTGAAGTGGCACGTTGTCGGTGCCGGTGCGCAACACTTGCAGCGGAGGGGCCGTGCGGCGCGAACCCTGGCTGGACAAGCCGGTGGCGACCACAGTGACACGCATTTCATCGCCCAGGCTGTCGTCGTAAGCCGCACCGTAGATGACATGAGCCTGCTCCGACGCGTAGGCGCGGATGGTGTTCATGGCCAGCTTGGACTCGGACAGCTTGAGCGATCCCTTGGCTGCTGTGACCAGCACCAGAACGCCTTTGGCGCCCGACAGGTCGATGCCTTCCAGCAACGGGCAGGCCACGGCCTGTTCAGCGGCGATACGCGCGCGGTCAGGGCCAGCGGCCACCGCCGTGCCCATCATGGCCTTGCCTGGCTCGCCCATCACGGTGCGCACGTCTTCGAAGTCAACGTTCACGTTGCCGTACTCGTTGATGATCTCGGCAATGCCGCCGACCGCGTTTTTCAGCACGTCGTTGGCGTGGGCAAAGGCTTCGTCCTGCGTGACTTCATCACCCAGGACTTCCAGCAACTTGTCGTTGAGCACCACGATCAACGAATCGACATTGGCCTCCAGTTCGGCCAGTCCTGCGTCAGCGTTCTGCAGGCGCTTGCCCCCCTCGAAATCAAATGGCTTGGTCACCACACCGACGGTCAGGATGCCCATTTCTTTCGCCACGCGGGCGATCACAGGCGCAGCGCCCGTGCCGGTGCCGCCACCCATACCGGCGGTGATGAACAGCATGTGTGCGCCGTCGATGGCTTCACGGATTTCGTCGATGGCCAATTCGGCGGCGTCGCGGCCTTTTTCTGGTTTGCTGCCAGCGCCCAGTCCACTCTGGCCAAGCTGGATCGTGCGCCCTGCTGAGCTGCGCGTAAGTGCCTGCGCATCGGTATTGGCACAGATGAACTCCACGCCCTGCACATTGCGCGCAATCATGTGGTCAACCGCGTTGCCGCCGCCGCCGCCCACACCGATCACCTTGATCTGGGTGCCCTGGTTGAATTCTTCAACTTCAATCATTTCGATGCTCATGTCACTCTCCTGTTGGTGCCCTCAAGCCCTTTGAGGGCGGGCGATGCTTTAAAACTAAAACGGTTACTGTCAAAAATTGATAAGGGCGGTCGCCATCGTGGGGGTGGCCCTGTGCATGCGCTGCACTGGGCTCCCGGCGTTCGCCGTCTGGGTGGCGGGCCTCCGGCACCTGGATCGTGGCGCAGAGACAAACGGGTGTGTACTCGAATGTTGTTCATCAGAAGGTCCCCACAAACCAGTTTTTCATGCGCTCCAGGGCGCCCTGCATGGATCCGGCCTTTTGCGCCACCTTGTGGCCGCGCACGCGGGCCAGCCGCGCCTCTTCGAGCAAGCCCATCACGGCCGCGGCGCGAGGCTGCGCGACCATGTCAGACAGGGAGCTGGCGTAATTGGGCATGCCGCGGCGAACCGGCTTCAAGAAGATGTCTTCGCCCAGCTCGACCATGCCGGGCATCACGGCACTGCCGCCGGTCAGCACAATGCCCGATGACAGAACCTCTTCAAAGCCCGACTCCCGCACCACTTGTTGAACCAGTGCAAAAATCTCTTCCACCCTGGGCTCGATCACACCGGCCAGGGCCTGACGCCCCAACATGCGGGGACCGCGGTCGCCCAGGCCAGGCACTTCAACCTGGGTATCGGGGTCGGCCAGCAACTGTTTGGCGCAGCCGCTCTCAACCTTGATGTCTTCGGCGTCTTTGGTCGGCGTGCGCAGTGCCATGGCGATGTCGCTGGTAATCAAATCGCCGGCAATGGGAATCACAGCCGTATGGCGAATCGAACCACCCGCAAAAATCGCCACGTCGGTGGTCCCCGCACCGATGTCGACCAGCACCACGCCCAGCTCTTTCTCATCGTCGGTCAACACCGCCTGACTTGAGGCCAGAGGATTGAGCATGAGCTGGTCCACTTCCAGACCGCAGCGGCGCACACACTTGATGATGTTCTCGGCGGCGCTTTGCGCCCCGGTCACGATGTGCACCTTGGCTTCCAGACGGATGCCGCTCATGCCGATGGGCTCCTTCACCTCCTGGCCGTCGATCACGAACTCCTGCGGTTCTACCAGCAGCAAGCGTTGATCGGTGGAGATGTTGATCGCCTTGGCGGTCTCAATGACGCGAGCCACATCGGCCGAGGTCACTTCACGGTCCTTGATCGCCACCATGCCGCTGGAGTTGATGCCGCGGATGTGGCTGCCGGTGATGCCGGTGTAGACACGTGCAATGCGGCAGTCAGCCATCAGTTCGGCCTCTTTCAGCGCGGCCTGGATGCTCTGCACGGTGGCGTCGATGTTGACCACCACACCCCGCTTCAATCCATGGCTCGCCGAGACGCCCAAGCCCGCGAGCTTGAGCTGGCCGTTGGGCTGCACCTCGGCCACCACCACCATGATTTTGGCGGTGCCAATGTCGAGTCCAACGACGAGATCCTTGTATTCCTTGGCCATGATCGTGTCTTGTTTACCGGGTCTTTGAGGTGGGTTTGCCATCGTCTTCGACGACGGTGGTCACGCCGCGCATGCGCAGGGCGTAACCATTGGGGTAGCGCAAGTCAACCGACTCCACCGCACCGGGGTAGCGCTCGGTGAGTTGGCTGATGGTTGCAGTGAGGCGGTGCAGGCGTTCAAAAATTTCATCGGGCTCTCCACGGCCCAGTTCGACCTGGGCGCCGGAGTCCAGTTTGGCGCGCCAGCTGCCGCGGTCGCTCAACTCCAGGCGATCAATGCCCAGGTCCAACCGGCCAAGTTCCGTGGCCAGTCGCTGGTAGAGCGACCACACCCGCCCGGATTGTTCGGGCGGGCCGACAAGCTCTGGCAACCCGTCGCCTTCGTCGGGACTGGCCTCGAACACTTCGCCCATGCGGTTGACCAGGTAGCCGGAACTCGCCTCGCCCCACCAGGCCACAGCGTGGTGCTCTTCCAGGGTCACCCGCAGGCGGTTGGGAAACTCCCGCTGCACCTTGACCTGCCGCACCCAAGGCACGGCTTCAAACATTTGCTTCACAGGCTGCAAGTCGAGCGCAAGCAAGCCACCAGCCAAGTGGGTCTTCATCGAGGTCGCCAACTGGGCTCGCAGTCCAACGGCGTTTTGATGGTCCACCTCCCCTTGCACCGCAATGGCCTTCACGGTCCAGAACGGCAGGCGCAACACCCAATGCCCCAGGGCGGCCAGGCACAAGACGACGAACACCATCACCAGGGTGTTGGTCACCACGGTCATGAGTTTGACGTCCAAGGGCATGTCGGCTTGGGTCATGGCTTCTGATTCATTCAGCCGTTGGGTTGTGTGGCGTTGTCCAGCGAAGCACTGGCCAACAGAGTCAAACAGAGGTCTTCATACGACAGACCGGCCGCGCGGGCCGACATGGGCACCAGCGAATGACCTGTCATGCCTGGCGAGGTGTTGATCTCCAGCAAATACGGCTTGCGCGTCTTGCCGTCGATCATCACGTCGGCACGTGCCCAGCCGCGGCAGTCCAGCGTGAGAAACGCCTTCAAGACCAGGGCCTGAATGCGCTCTTCTTCGCCCTCGGGCAAGCCGCAGGGCACGAGGTATTTCGTATCGTCAGTGAAGTATTTGTTCTGGTAGTCGTAATTGCCGTCGGGCGCGACGATCCGGATCACTGGCAAAGCCCGGGCCTCAACGCCCGTTCCCAGGACAGGAATGGTCACTTCATCACCAGCAATGAACTGTTCACACATCACCATGGGATCCTGGCCCGATGCGAGCGAATAGGCGGCATCGCACTGCTCCAGTGCAGTGACTTTGGTGAGGCCAATCGTTGAACCCTCGCGCACCGGCTTGACGATCATGGGTGAGCCCAGCTCCGCAAAGGCCGCCCTCGTTTCGGCTGGGCTTTTCACCTGACGCCATGCGGGCGTCGCCAGACCTTCGGCTATCCAGATGCGCTTGGTCATGAGTTTGTCCATCGCCACGCTCGAGGACATGACGCCCGGCCCGGTGTACGGAATACCCATGAGTTCAAGCGCACCTTGCACAGTGCCATCCTCACCGAAGCGGCCATGCAGCGCGATGAAACAACGGTCGAAACCCTCGCGCTTGAGCTCACTCAGGTCGCGTGATGCCGGATCGAAGGCATGCCCGTCCACCCCCTTGGCGATCAGGGCCGCCAGCACGCCATTGCCCGACATCAGGGAAACCTCACGCTCGGCGGACCGGCCGCCCAACAGGACGGCAACCTTGCCCATGGCTTTGGGGTTGATAGACACAGCTGCGATGGTGTTTGCGCTCATGCCAAACCTTCTTTCTTCGCGGCGGCTTGCGCCAGTTCAACGGTCTGACCAGCCACGGCACCGATCGAACCGGCACCCATGCACAGGACCACATCGCCATCTCGCGCGTTGTCCAGAATGGCTTGCGCCATGGTGGTGATGTCATCGACAAACACCGGCTCGAGCTTGCCCGCGACCCGCAAGGCACGCGCCAACGAGCGGCCATCGGCTGCAACAATGGGCGATTCGCCCGCGGCATAGACCTCCGCCAGCAAGACCGCATCGGCCATGCCAATGACTTTCACGAAATCTTCGAAGCAATCTCTTGTGCGGCTGTAGCGGTGCGGCTGGAAGGCCAGCACCAGGCGCTGATCCGGGAATGCCCCACGCGCAGCCGACAATGTGGCAGCCATTTCCACAGGGTGGTGACCGTAGTCGTCAACCAGGGTGCAGGTGCCACCCGATGGCAAGGGCGCCTCGCCATACCGCTGGAAACGGCGCCCGACACCTTTGAAGTCCCGCAGCGCCTCCACCACGGCGGCGTCGGGCACGCCCAGTTCCTCGGCGATACCAATGGCCGCCAGCGCGTTGAGCACGTTGTGGTTACCCGGCAGGTTCAACACCACATCCAGGTCAGGCATCGGATGTGCACCCCCACTGCGCTGCACCGTGAAGTGCATTTGTCCACCCTCTGGACGCACATTGACCGCGCGCAATTGGGCGCCTTCTGAAAACCCGTAGCTCGTGATGGGACGCGCGATTCTCGGCAAGATGTCGCGGATGGCCGCATCGTCCACGCAAACCACCGCCGCACCGTAGAAAGGCATGCGGTGCAGAAACTCGATGAAGGCACTTTTGAGCCGCTCGAAGTCATGGCCGTAGGTGTCCATGTGGTCTGCGTCGATATTGGTGACGACCGAGACCATGGGCAACAGGTTGAGGAACGAAGCATCCGACTCATCGGCCTCGACAACGATGTACTCACCCGAGCCCAGTTGCGCGTTGGCACCCGCGCTGTTCAAGCGCCCGCCAATCACAAAGGTGGGATCCATTCCTGCCGCCGCCAGCACACTGGCAACCAAGCTCGTGGTGGTGGTCTTGCCGTGGGTGCCCGCAATGGCCACACCCTTTTTCATGCGCATCAACTCAGCCAGCATCACCGCACGCGGCACCACGGGAATCAGCTTGGCATGGGCGGCGACCACTTCGGGATTGTCTTCCTTGACCGCCGTGGAGGTGACAATCGCGTCCGCACCGTCGATGTACGACGCGTCGTGGCCAACAAACACCGTGGCCCCGAACGACACCAGGCGGCGCGTGGCCGCATTTTCACCGAGGTCGCTGCCAGAGATCCGATAGCCCTGGTTGAGCAAGACTTCGGCTATGCCGCTCATGCCAGAGCCGCCGATCCCGACGAAATGGATATGACGAATGGCATGTTTCACGCCGTTTTCACTTTCGAAAGTTGTTCGCAGGCGGCCACAACGGCCTGCACTGCGTCTGTTTTTTGCATTTGCTTGGCTTTCTCGGCCATGGCCATCAACTGAGGTCGAGTGACCATCTTCAAGCGCTCGGCCAAGGCAGCCGGGGTGAGCTTGGTTTGCTGGACCAGCCACGCGCCGCCAGCATCAACGAGGAAGCGCGCATTCGTGGTCTGGTGATCGTCGACAGCGAAAGGAAACGGCACAAACAAGGCAGCGGCACCCACGGCCGCGATCTCGGTCACGGTGCTCGCGCCCGCCCGGCAGACGATCAGGTCGGCATCGGCAAACGCCTGAGCGGTATCGTCGATAAAGGGCGTGAGTTCTGCCTCGACACCAGCGGCCGCGTAGCTGGCTCGAAGCGCATCGATTTGCTTCTCACCGCTCTGGTGCACCACGGTCGGCCGCTCGTTGGCTGGCAACAGCGCCAGGGCCTGGGGAACGGTGTCATTCAGGGCTTTGGCGCCCAGGCTGCCACCGACCACCAGGAGCCGCAACGGACCGCTGCGTCCGGCAAACCGGACTGCCGGCGCAGCCTGGCGCAAGAATTCAGAGCGCAAGGGGTTGCCAACCCAGTCGGCCTTCGCAAAGACCTTGGGGAAAGCGGTAAAGACACGATCGGCAATGCCGCTCAACACCTTGTTGGCCATGCCGGCCACCGAGTTTTGCTCATGCAGCACCATCGGCTTGCCCAGCAAGGTGCCCATCATGCCGCCAGGGAATGTGATGTAGCCACCCAGCCCCACGAGCACGTCGGGCTTGACCCGGCGCACCACCTGAAACGCCTGCCAGAACGCTTTGAGCAAGCGCAACGGCAAGAAGACCAGGGTCTTCAATCCCTTGCCTCGCACGCCACCGAAGTCGATGGTTTCCAGTGCGAAGCCACGCGGCGGTACCAAACGGCTTTCCATGCTGCCCGGAGAGCCCAGCCAGTGCACCCGCCAACCGCGTTCACGCAATGCTTCTGCCACAGCCAGCCCGGGGAAGATGTGGCCGCCAGTGCCGCCTGCCATGACCAAGGCGCAGGGCTGTGTACTCATGAACGCCCTCCCTTCATCATCATGCGGTTCTCGTAGTCCACGCGAAGCACAATGGCCAGCCCGACCAGCTCCAACAAGATCGCAGAGCCGCCGTAACTCATCAAAGGCAGTGTCAGGCCTTTGGTCGGCAAGGCGCCCAGATTCACGCCAATGTTGATAAATGCCTGGAAACCAATCCAAAGGCCCACACCCTGTGCCACGAGACCTGAAAACACCTGGTCCAGTGCGATGGCCTGGCGTCCGATGTGCATGATGCGGCGGATCAGCCAGAGAAACAGGCCAATCACGATCAGGACACCGATCAGACCAAATTCCTCGCCGACCACTGCGAGCAGGAAATCGGTATGCGCTTCAGGCAGCCAGTGAAGCTTTTCCACGCTGCCGCCCAGGCCCACGCCGAAGATCTCGCCACGCCCGAATGCGATGAGTGAATGCGACAACTGGTAGCCCTTGCCGAGTGCATATTGCTCGCTCCAGGGATCCAGGTACGCAAAAATTCGCTCCCGCCGCCACTCGCTCATCATGACCATGGCCGAAAAGGCGGCGACCACCACCAAACCGATCAGGAAGAACATGCGCGCGTTCACGCCGCCCAAGAACAGGATGCCCATGGCGATCACCACAATCACCATGAAGGCGCCCATGTCAGGCTCTGCCAGCAGCAACATACCGACCACGGCCAGCGCCACCGCCATTGGCGCCACGGCAGCGAAGAACCGCTCTTTCACCTCCATCTTGCGAACCATGTAGTCGGCGGCGTACAGCAGCACGGTCAATTTGGCCAGCTCTGAAGGTTGAAAACTGATGATCCCCAGTGAAAACCATCGGCGTGCGCCATTCACCCCTTTGCCAATGAAGGGAAGCAATACCAGCACCAGCAACAACAGCGCCGCAGCGAAAAGCCATGGCGCCATGCGCTCCCAGGTTTTCATCGGGAACTGGAACGTCGCCAACGCAGCGATCAACCCTATGGCGATGAAGATCGCATGCCGAACGGCGAAATGGGTCGACGCATAGTTGGCAAAGCGCGGGTTGTCTGGCAAGGCGATCGAGGCTGAATACACCATCACCAAACCCCAGGCGAGCAAACCGATCACCACCCACAGAAGTGGCTGATCAAAGCCCAGCTCGCCCATGGGGGTGTTGCGCGTTCCGGCATAGGTACGGTTGGAAAGGCGCACCGGCAGACCGTCTCCCGCGGGGCGAAGCCCCACGAGGCGTGGCAACTGGGCACTCAGTCGGGCGCCAGTATTGGCCAGGGCGGTACGCAAACCTTGCATCACAGCGCGCCCTCCAGATCGACACCCATTGCGTGTGCCAGTTCGGTGACCGCCCCGACGAACACCTGTGCACGGTGCTGGTAATTGTCGAACTGATCCAGACTTGAGCAAGCGGGTGACAGCAGCACCGCATCACCCGGCTGGGCGGCAGAGGCAGCCAGCGCAACAGCGTCGGGCAAACTTGCGGCATCCGTCAAGGTCACGGAGGCCGATGACAAGGCTTGTTCAATGCAGGTGCGAATGGCAGTTGCGTCGCGTCCGATCAAGAACACCGCGCGCGCATGCTGCGCCAACGCCGGTGCCAAAGGCGTGAAATCCTGTCCCTTGCCATCGCCACCCAGTATCAGGACCAGCTTCCGCTCAGCGCCCAGGCCCTGAATGGCGGCCAGAGTGGCGCCCACGTTGGTGCCCTTGCTGTCGTCGAAATACTCCACGCCCTCGATCACCGCTATCGGTTCAACACGGTGTGGCTCTCCACGGTATTCCCGCAAGCCATGCAGCATGGGTGCGAGCGTTGCACCCGTTGATGTCGCCAGTGCCAGCGCGGCCAGGGCATTGGCGGCGTTGTGACGCCCGCGGATGCGCAGCGCATCGGCGGGCATCAGGCGCTGGAAATAGATCTCGTCTTCTTCGTCCTGGCCGCGACCCTTCTTGCGGGTTTCGTCCACCGCAAGCGCGCGCACCAGCCAAGTCATGCCATTGACCGTTTCAAGACCCCAGTCGCCTGGCCGGCTCGGCGCATCCAGACCGAAACTGGCCCAAGCTCGTGCAGGCTGCTGGCGGTTTCGGCCACTGATCTTGACGGTCACCATCGGAGGGGTGAAGGCCATCGTGGCCACATCGTCCCGATTGAGCAGCATCAGCGCCTGATCGCCAAAAATGGCCGACTTCGTGTCGGCATAGGCAGCCAGGGAGCCATGCCAGTCCAGATGGTCTTCCGAAATATTCAGCACCGTGGCCGCCGTTGGCACGTCGCTCCAGGCTCCCCCAGCCACCCCGTCCAGCTGGAAGCTGGAAAGCTCCAACACCCATACCAATGGCAAGTGGGGCGGTGGTGGTGGCTCGACCGGCGGTGGCACCAGCAACAATGGTCCACCGTCGTCTTCCGCGTCTGCCGCCTGTGCGCTTGCGGGGTCAGTCACCCCTACCTCGGCAGACGGCTCCCGGGCCTGATCGTCGGTCAATGCGCCTTGTTCCGGGTCACCGGCTTCGGACTCACATGATGGGACCGCCTCAATCACTTCTGCCAAAGGCGCAGGCATCGGCTCGGGCCCATTGGCGGCCTCTTGTGCCACCCGGTCTGCTTCGACCTGATCTTCTGCGTTCGCGACAGCCTCATCATCCAGCGCCTTGGACAGCACATCCAGCAAGGCCGGCCCGATGTTGCCTGCGATGGCGACGTTCACGCCACTGCGATCCAGCAACAAACCGGTCAAAGAGGTCACCGTGGTTTTGCCATTGGTGCCCGTGATGCCCAACACCTTGGGACGGTAAGGCAGCGGATCGCGTTGACCCAGCTCATGCAGCGCCGCCGCGAACAGGTCGAGTTCACCCCAGTAAGGCACGCCATGTTGCTGCGCCCATTCGCGCACCTCGGACAGCGTGTCAGGTGCCAAGCCCGGGCTGCGCGCGACCAGCGTCCAGTCGCCCTGCGCCAACAGCGCGCTATCGAACGCGCCCTGCACAAACGTGGCTTGCGGACACTGCTCCTGCAGCGCGGTCAGCTGCGGCGGCCTCTCGCGAGTGTCAGCCACCGTCACCGACGCACCTGCTCGCGCGCACCAGCGCGCCATCGCCAGACCGGAGATGCCCAGGCCCAGGATGAGGACGCGGTGGTCTTTCAGGTGGTTCATCGCAGCTTCAGGGTCGACAGCCCCACCAGACACAAGAGCATGGTAATGATCCAGAAACGAACCACCACCTGGGTTTCTTTCCAGCCTTCTTTTTCAAAGTGGTGGTGCAAGGGCGCCATCTTCAGGAGCCGGCGCCCCTGGCCGTACCGGCGCTTGGTGTACTTGAACCATGCCACCTGGGCCATGACCGACAGGGCCTCGACCACAAAGATGCCACCCATGATGGCCAACACGATTTCCTGCCTCACGATGACTGCGATGGTGCC
Source organism: Hydrogenophaga crassostreae (assembly GCF_001761385.1). Lineage (GTDB taxonomy): Bacteria > Pseudomonadota > Gammaproteobacteria > Burkholderiales > Burkholderiaceae_C > Hydrogenophaga > Hydrogenophaga crassostreae. The sequence continues at coordinate 4,512,749 of NZ_CP017476.1, forward strand.
CAGAGCACCGCCCAGAGCGAGCGCACCCACATCACCCATGAAGACCTGTGCGGGGTGGGTGTTGAACCACAGAAACGCCAGCCCGGCTCCGGCCATCGCAGCACAGAACACCAGCAACTCGCCGGCGCCCGGAATGTGGGGCAGGAGCAGGTAGCGGGAAAACACCGAGCTGCCGGTGGCGTAGGCAAAGACGCCCAACGCCGAGCCAACCATCACCACCGGCATGATGGCCAGGCCATCCAGCCCATCGGTCAAATTGACTGCGTTGCTAGAGCCGACGATGACCACATAGGTCATGGCCACAAAGCCGAATACCCCCAAGGGGTAGCTCACTTCTTTGAAGAAGGGCACCAACAAGCCGGCCCTGGGGGGCAACTCCACCGTGAAGCCTGAGATGACCCAGTTGTAAAACAATTCCAGAACCCGAAGATTGCTGGTCTCCGACACACTGAACACCAGGTAAAACGCAGCGAGCAACCCGATCATGGATTGCCACAGGTACTTCTCACGCGAACGCATACCTTCCGGGTCTTTGTGGACCACCTTGCGCCAGTCGTCAACCCAGCCAATCGCACCAAAGCCCAGGGTCACGATCAGGACGATCCAGACAAAACGGTTCGACAGGTCGAACCACAGCAACGTTGAGAGTGCGATGGCGAACAGGATCAGGACGCCGCCCATGGTGGGGGTGCCGCTTTTGCTCATGTGGGACTGCATCGCGTAGTCGCGTATGGGCTGGCCGATTTTCAAGGCTGTCAGGCGGCGAATGAAGAACGGCCCGGCCACAAGCCCCACGATCAGGGCCGTCATGGCAGCCATCACTGCGCGGAAGGTGAGGTACTGCACCACGCGCAGGAACCCAAACTCGGGGCCGAGCGTTTGCAGCCACTGAGCCAAACTAAGCAGCATGCGTTGGCTCCTTTTCTTGTTGTTGTTCGGTTGACGCACGGGCCTGAGCCGCTTTCACGACCCGCTCCATGCGCATGAAGCGCGAGCCCTTGACCAGCACACTGCGCTGCTGATCAATGGATTCACCCACATGGGTGGCCAGCGCGTCCACATCGGGCCAATGGCGAATCGCGATGGAACCTTCTTTATCCAGCGCTTGCACCGCCTGCTGCATCCAGTCGCCCGCCACGTGCACCGACTCGATGCCACTGGCAAGCGCCAGGCGAAGCACTTCCAGATGAAACGCCAGACCCTGCTCGCCGACTTCACCCATGTCACCCAGGACCAGCAGTCTCGGTGCAGGCAACTCGGCCAGCACCCTTATCGCAGCCACCACCGAATCGGGGTTGGCGTTGTAGGTGTCATCCACCAAAGTCACGGGGCCTCCTGGCAGGTTCAAGCCCAGCGCGCGCGAGCGGCCACCGACCGGCTCAAACGCCGACAAGCCACCCACAATCACATCCAGGGAGACGCCCGCCGCCAAGGCACAGGCCGTTGCGGCCAATGCATTGCGCACGTTGTGGCGTCCAGCGATGTGCAAGGTGCAGTCGCGGTCACCCGCGGGCGTGACCATGTGCACGGCCCATGCCCCGTCGATCCAGTTGGCTTGCGTGGCATGCACATCGGCACCGGCATCGGTATCGCTGAACGTCAGTTGATTGCGTTGCTGAGCCAGAGCGCGCCAGATCGGGGTGTGTTCGTCGTCACTGGGGAACACCGCCACACCGTCCACGGGCAAAGCGCGTATCGCTTCGCCGTTTTCTTGCGCGACCGCTTCGACCGTGGCCATGAACTCCTGGTGTTCCCGCTGGGCGTTGTTCACCAGCGCCACCGTGGGCGCGGCCAGACCCGCGATGTAAGCGATCTCGCCTGGGTGGTTCATACCCAGCTCAACCACGGCCATGCGGTGAGTTTCCCTTAGCCTCAGCAAGGTGAGCGGCACGCCAATGTGGTTATTGAAGTTGCCTTGCGTGGCCAAAGAGGCATCGCCTGCCGCAGCCCGCAAAACCGAGGCGATCATTTGTGTCACGGTGGTTTTGCCATTGCTGCCTGCCACCGCGATCAGGGGCAAATGCCACTGCTGGCGCCACAGGCCAGCCAACTCGCCCAAGCCCACCAGAGAATCGGGCACCTCCACGCCACCGAGCTCTGCTTGTTCCAGTCCTTCTTGCGCCAGCGCTCCCACAGCGCCAGCCGCTTTGGCTTGGGCCAAGAACGTGTGTGCGTCAAAGGACTCGCCCTTGAGTGCCACAAACAAATCCCCCGGCTGCAGAGTGCGCGTGTCGGTGTGCACACGCAGGATCGGGCCGCCCAGGGCTCCGACCAGGTGGGCACCCGTGAGTTGGCAAAGCAGCTGTTCCAGAATTTTCATACGACCACCCCCGCGGCAATACGACGCTGGACCAACGCGTCCCGGGCCTGAGCGGTGTCAGAAAATGGCCGCTTCACACCCTGTGTTTCCTGGTAGTCCTCGTGACCCTTGCCTGCGATCAGAACCACATCGTTCACCTTCGCCTGCGCAACGGCCAACCGAATCGCCACAGCACGGTCAACCTCCATCAGCGCTGCACCGGGTTGTTTCAGGCCTTCTGCCATCTGCTCCAGAATGTGCGGCGGGTCTTCGCTGCGCGGGTTGTCACTGGTCAGCACCACGCGTGTCGCGGTGCGCTCGGCCACAGCAGCCATCAAGGGGCGCTTGCTGGTGTCCCGGTCTCCACCGCAGCCCACCACAACCCAAAGTTCACCACCGCGCTCAGCCGTGATGGGTTGCAGCGCCTGCAGCGCTTTTTCCAGTGCATCGGGCGTGTGTGCGTAATCAACCAACACCAGCGGCTCGTCATCGGCGGCATTGCCCGCCCGCTCCATGCGACCAGGCACTGGCGTCAGCTGGGCGCAGGCCGCTACCGCCACGGGCAGCGGCACCTGCATTGCGCGGGCCGACGCCAGCGCACACAGCACATTGCTGACGTTGTAGACACCGACCAGGGGCAAATTCAAGGATTCCCGAGCGACAAACACCCCATTCAAGTCGCACTCGACCACGTCGAAACGCACGCCATCTTTGGTGTGGCTCAAAGCCTGCGCTTTCAGCCGTGCCTTGGCGTTTTCACCTACGGCCACGGTCCAGAGATCGAGCCTGCGAGAAGCAAGGTGCTCCACCAGCTCCGCACCTTTGGGATCATCCAGGTTGATCACCGCTGCAGCCAAACCAGCCCAGTCAAAGAGCGCCGCCTTGGCTGCCCAGTAAGCGGCCATGGAACCATGAAAATCCAGGTGGTCTTGTGTGAAGTTGGTGAAGACGGCCACGCGAATGTGCGTTGCGTTCAGGCGCCCTTCCCCCAGTCCAATGGAGGAGGCCTCAATCGCGCAGGCCACCGTGCCATCGGCCACCATGCCACTCAATCGCTCTTGCAGGAGCACCGGGTCGGGCGTCGTCAGTCCGGTGGGCACCAACGGTGGGTGATCGTGTCCGGCCAGGGGAGGATGGCCGATACCCAGGGTGCCGACCAGACCGCATGGCTTTTTCGCCGCGCCCAAAAGCTGGGCAATCCACCATGCCGTCGACGTTTTGCCGTTGGTACCTGTAATGGCCACCATTGCAAGCGAAGCGCTGGGGTCAGCAAAATAGGCGCTGGCAATCGCGCCTGCTTGTGCTTTCAGATCAGAAACCATCAAAACCCGGTCATCAACCAGATCAAAAGCCTCTACACCTTCGCGCTCCACCACAGCCGCCAACGCTCCGGCACTCAACGCATCGCGAACGAACTTGCGTCCATCGGTCGCGGCACCCGGCCAGGCCACAAAGCCGTCGCCTGCACCCAACTGGCGACTGTCACACAGCAGACGACCGGTCACGCGCTGACGCAACCAGTTTGCGATCGCTGCGGGGGGCATGCGCTCGGCGCTCAAAACGACTCCTCCACCGCTTCGGTCACGATCTGTGGCTTGACGGTCATGTCAGGCTGCACGCCCAGAATGCGCAAGGTTTGCTGAACGGTCTCGCTGAATACCGGTGCAGCCACCAGGCCGCCGAAATACTGCCCAGCGCTGGGTTCATCCACCATCACCGCAACCACGATTCTCGGCGCATCAACCGGTGCCAGGCCAACAAACCAGCTGCGGTATTTGTTGGCGGCGTATCCCTTGCCCTCAATCTTGTGGGCCGTGCCTGTCTTGCCACCGACCGAATAGCCCATGGTCTGGGCTTTGGGCGCTGTCCCGCCAGGGCCCGTCGCCATTTCCAGCATCTTGCGCACGGCCAGAGCGTTCTTTGCGCTGAATACCCGCACACCCGTCGCCGGGGCTTCGTTTTTCACCAACGACACCGGGATCAACTCACCATCACGCGCAAAGATTGTGTAAGCCTGTGCGAGCTGAAACAACGAGGCGGACAGGCCGTAGCCATAGCTCATGGTCGCCTGCTCAATGGGCCGCCATGTCTTGTACGGACGCAGGCGGCCCGACACTGCGCCGGGGAAGTGAATTTGTGGCTTCTGCCCAAAGCCCGCCTGGGCAAATGTTTCCCACATTTCGCGAGGGCTCATCTGCATGGCCAGCTTGACCGTGCCAACGTTGCTCGATTTTTGAATGATCTCATTGACCGTGAGCACGCCGTGGGGGTGCGAGTCACTGATGGTGTTGCGGCCAATGGAGATGCGGCCTGGCGCCGTCTGGATCTGTGTGGTCGGCGTGACCAGCCCCTTCTCCAGCGCCAACATGATCGTGAACGGCTTCATCGTTGAGCCTGGCTCGAAGCTGTCGGTGAGCACCCGGTTGCGCAACTGCTCGCCGGTCAGGTTGGTGCGCTTGTTGGGGTTGAAGCTGGGGTAGTTGGCCAAGGCCAAAACCTCGCCGCTCTGTGCATCGAGAACCACCACGCTGCCTGCGCGCGCCTTGTTCTTCTCCACCGCCTCGCGGAGCTTTTGGTAAGCGAAGTACTGCACCTTGCTGTCGATTGACAGCTGCAGATCGGGTCCGTCAACAGGCGGCACGACATCGCGCACATCCTCGACCACCCGGCCCAACCGGTCCTTGATCACACGACGCGAGCCATTGCGACCCGACAACTGCTTGTTGAATGCCAGTTCCACGCCCTCTTGCCCGCGGTCTTCCACATTGGTAAATCCCACCACGTGGGCCGACGCTTCACCCTCGGGATACTGGCGCTTGTATTCACGGCGCTGATAGATTCCCTTGATGCCCAGCGCCGCAATTTCCTTGGCGATCGGCTCGTCAACCTGGCGCTTGACCCAAACAAAGGTCTTGTCTTCGTCGGCCAGGCGCTTCCTGAGCGTCGAATAGGGCATTTCCAGCAGCTTGGCCAGCTGTTTGAGGCTGGGGTCGGCCTTGTCCACATCCTCCGGAATCGCCCAGATGCTCTGAGCAACCACACTGGACGCCAGAATCAATCCATTGCGATCCAGAATTCGGCCGCGGTTCGCCGGCAACTCCAAGGTACGGGCAAACCGCACCTCACCCTGGCGCTGAAAGAAGTCGTTGCCGATCACTTGCACATACGCAGCCCGAGCCCCAAGGCCCGCGAACGCCAGCGCCAGCACGGCAACGATGAGCTTGCTGCGCCAGACCGGCGTCTTGCTTGCCAGCAAAGGGCTGGCGCTGTAGTTGATGCTTGGAGAGGAGGCGCGCCGCTTCATGGCGTCTCCTTTGGCTCCGGCGCTGAGGCCGCCACAGGTGCGCCACTCACCATCGTCACATACTGCGTGATGCCAGGCGACACAGGACGCATGGCCAGCTTGTTCGTGGCCAGTTGCTGCACCCGCGCCGAGGTGGCTTGTTCGCGCTTGAGCACCCGCAGCTGCTCGTGCTCCGACTCCAGTTTGCGCGATGCCGCATTGGCGCGATCCACTGCGGTGTACAGACGCCGAGACTCGTACTGCGTATGCACGAGGTAGAAGGCACTGACCATCACGACCAGCAGCAGAGCGAGATTGAGCCGGATCATGCGACAGCCTCCGTGCGCACCGCTACACGCATGACCGAACTGCGCGAACGCGGGTTGCCCGCAACCTCGGCTTTGGACGGCATGACCCGCGACACACCGGTAAACGGCATCGCCCCGGGTTCCATAAAAGGCACGCGCCGGTCCACCACAGCGCGCGAATGGCGCGCCATGAACTGTTTGACCATGCGGTCTTCCAGTGAGTGGAAGCTGATGACCACCAACCGGCCCTCTGGCGACAAGACATGCAAGCTGGCCTCTAGCGCTTGTTGCAGCTCTTCAAGCTCGGCGTTGATGAAAATCCGAAAAGCCTGAAATGTGCGCGTTGCAGGGTCCTTGCCCGGCTCGCGGGTTTTGACCGCGCCAGCCACGACTTCGGCCAACTCACGGGTGGTTCGAAAATGGCCCCGTTCCTGTCGGCGACGATCAATCGCCGCTGCAACCTGTTTAGCAAACCGTTCTTCGCCATATTCACGTATCACCTCCGCAAGGATGGTTACTTCGGCCGTCTCCAACCACTGCGCCACACTCTGGCCGCGCGTGGTATCCATGCGCATGTCCAAAGGCCCGTCGTGGCGAAAAGAAAAACCCCTTTCGGGGTCGTCGATCTGAGGTGAGCTCACACCCAAGTCCATCAACACCCCCTGGACGGTGGCTTCCCCCAGTTCGCCCAGATGGGCAAAACCCTCGTGGCGCACCGATACGCGGGCATCGCTGGCCGCCAAGGCCTGCGCCTGCGCCACAGCCTGCGGATCTTTGTCGAACACCGTCAAGCGCCCCTGCGGCGACAAACGCTCCAGAATCAGGCGCGAGTGACCACCCCGCCCGTAAGTGGCGTCCACATAGTGACCGTCCGGGTTGATCGCCAAGGCATCGACAGCCTCGTTCAACATCACGGTTTGGTGTTGCCATTCGTTTTGCACCTCGGGCCTTTAGAAGGAAAAGTCCTTGAGCACATCGGGCATCTCGGCTTGCTTGGCCTCGGCCTCCTTGAGCGCGTAAGTAGAAGAATCCCAGAGCTCAAGGTAGCTGCCCATGCCGACCAGGCGGCATTCGCGTGTGATGCCCGAATCCGCGCGCAGCTCGGGCGACACCAGCACACGCCCTGTGCCATCCATTTCCACATCCATGGCGTTGCCAAGGAAAATGCGGCGCCACCACTGCGCCTCCATGGGCAGAGCCGCCACGCGCTCACGAAACTGCTCCCAGGCCGGCTGAGGGAATATCATCAGACAGCCGTGTGGGTGTTTGGTGATCGTGATTTGACCCAGCCCCTCGCTCAAGGCGTCACGGTGCCGAGTGGGAACGGCAAGCCGGCCCTTGGCATCGAGACTGATAGAGGAAGCACCGAGAAACACTGATCAACCCTTAGAAAAACACTTTTCACCACTTAATTGCACTTTTTTCCACTTTATCAGGAATTTGAGCCAGTGCAATTGCGCCGTCACAGTTTTTTTCAATGAAATCAAGTACTTAGAACGGCTTTCGCATTCACCACTCAGGCAAAAGTTCAGCAAAAGCAAGCACTTACAGCGCGCTATGAAAGTGATGCATGAGAAACCCCCGTCTATCCGAACGCGCGTCAAAGTTCACGCCGGTTACACAAAGGCAATGGCCTTCCAGGCACACCAATGGGCAAAGAGCCAAAAAAAAACGCCTTGCATGGCAAATGCAAGGCGTTTTTTTCAGAACTGTGGTTCTACAGGATGTAGCGCGACAAATCCTCATTGCGGCTGAGCTCAGCCAGACGGCCATCCACATAGCCCGCATCAATGGAGATGGTCTGGCCTTGCAACTGGGTGGCACCGAAGCTCACCTCGTCAAGCAGGTGTTCCATCACCGTGGCCAATCGACGGGCGCCAATGTTCTCCGTGCGCTCGTTGACATCGCACGCGATGCTGGCCAGACGCTTGATCCCCTCGGGCGTGAACTCAATCGTCACACCCTCAGTCGCCAGCAGCGCCTGGTATTGGCGCACCAATGAAGCATGCGTCTGGGTGAGGATGGCTTCAAAATCCTCCACGGTCAGGGACTGCAGCTCCACCCGGATGGGAAAACGGCCCTGCAACTCCGGAATCAGGTCGCTCGGTTTGGCCAGGTGAAATGCCCCGCTGGCGATGAAGAGAATGTGATCGGTCTTGATCATCCCGTGCTTGGTGGTCACGGTCGTGCCTTCAACCAGGGGCAGCAAGTCTCGCTGCACCCCCTGGCGCGAGACTTCGCCACTTCCACTTTCATTGCGCGAGGCGACTTTGTCGATCTCATCAATGAACACGATGCCGTTCTGTTCGGCGTTGTGCAGCGCCATCAGCTTGATCTCTTCCTCGTTGACCAACTTGCCAGCCTCTTCATCGATCAGCAACTTAATTGCCTCAGCGATGGGCAGCTTGCGCTTGCGCCGCTTGTCTTGCGCCATCTGGCTGAACATGCCGCGCAGCTGCTCGGCCATGTCTTCCATGCCGGCCGGGCCCATGATGTCCATGGTGGGCTTGGGCTCGGACAGGTCGATCTCGATCTCACGGTCATCGAGCTGCCCTTCACGCAGCTTCTTTCGAAAGGTCTGGCGTGCGGTGTTGTCACTCGCAATTGAAGGTGGCTCGCCTGCGGCGCTGCGTGGCGGTGGCACCAGCACATCCAGAATACGTTCCTCTGCGGCGTCTTCGGCTCGGGCGCGCTGCTTTCGCATTTCGCCCTCCCGCGTTTGCTTGATGGCGATATCCACCAGGTCGCGAATGATGGCGTCGACATCTTTACCGACATAACCCACTTCGGTGTACTTGGTTGCCTCCACCTTGATGAAAGGCGCGTCGGCCAAGGCTGCCAGGCGCCGGGCTATTTCAGTCTTGCCGACGCCCGTGGGGCCAATCATCAGAATGTTCTTCGGCGTGATTTCAGGACGCAGCTTGGCGTCTACGTTTTGCCGGCGCCAGCGGTTGCGCAAGGCAATAGCCACGGCGCGTTTGGCGTTCTTCTGGCCGATGATGAAGCGGTCGAGTTCGGAGACGATCTCCTGTGGGGTCATGGATGACATGGTGATTCTTCAGGCCACTGGCTTGGTGGGAAGCACCTCGACAGTGTGGTTCATGTTGGTGTAGATGCAGATCTCGCCCGCAATTGCAAGCGACTGGCGCACCACGTCTTCAGCGTTCAGGCTGGTGTGGCTCACCAGCGCTCGCGCGGCAGCCTGGGCGAAAGCGCCGCCCGACCCGATGGCCACGACGCCGTGCTCCGGCTCCAGCACATCACCCTGGCCGGTGATGATCAGCGCCGCGCTGTGGTCGGCCACCGCCAGCATCGCTTCAAGTTTGCGCAGAACCCGGTCGGTGCGCCAGTCTTTGGTGAGTTCAATTGCCGCACGCAACAGGTGCCCTTGGTGTTTTTCCAGCTTGGCTTCGAAGCGCTCGAACAAGGTGAACGCATCTGCCGTGGCACCAGCAAAGCCAACAAGCACCTGATCCCGGTACAGCTTGCGCACCTTTCGCGCCGTGCCCTTGACAACAATGTTGCCCAAAGTTACCTGTCCATCACCGCCGATTGCCACCTGGACCCCTTCGGGGGTCTCGCGACGAACACAAACAATGGTCGTTCCGTGAAATGATTCCATAAGGCAGAGGTGGGAGTGATGAGACAAAATTCAAGGCCTGACAGCAGCCAACTGAATGAGAGAGAAGGGTTAACCCGCTCGGAGCCATCTGGCACCGGCTCCGCCAGGTCACCAGAGCACCCCGGGGGGACTCCGAAGCCTGCGCATGCGGGAAACCTAATCGTGTCGGACAACGACTTTCGAGTATTCGGTAATACCGATGACGTGGAAGAAAGCTGACACCAGGCGGTGGGCGTCCACAAACTGCACCATGCGCCCCTCAGCATGGTGCCCTGATACCCAGTTGAGCAACGTGCCCGCAGCGGAAAAATCCACCCGGATCAGGTTGCGACACGAGATGATCAACACATCGGCGCCCTGCAAACGGCGCTCCAGGTTCTCGAGCATCTCCTGCGGGTCTCCCAACACCTCACCCGACAACTCCACAAGGCCCAATTGGTTCAAGCCAGAGCTCATGCTGTCCGAACCTGTGTCGCCGGGATACCCCGAATAGCCCGATGGCACCTGCTCCATCATGACTTCACCCAATACAGAAGATCCTGCGTCCGAGTCGGACGCCTCGCTGGTCAGCGCGCGGAAGTGGCACAAAGGCGCCTCCCAACCAGGCGGTGAAACCTCATATGTCACGCAAAAGTCCAGGGCCGTCAATTCAAACTCATCAGGGCGGTTCATGACGCGCAGTATCGCCATGCGCAACTCCCACCAGAGCTGCTCAACATCCCGGCGCCCCGAAGGGGTCAGTGATTTCAGCAGGGTTCGCAACTCGGAGGTCCCCAGAAAGCACAACTCGACGTCCTGGTCGCCCCACAGCGTGAACATGCCGAGCAACGCCCTGGCTGCTTTCAGGTCAATCGACTCCAAGGGTGACCAATCAACCACCCACGGCTGACTCACCCGCATCAATACTGTTTGCAAGGTACCCACGGCGTGCGCATCCAGCTCCGCGTCGCTGACCCAGGCGGCTCGCGCATTGGGCACTGAAGGGCGGTAGGCCTTCCCGGTTTGGCTCGATACCGCGCCGGGCATGTCCACCCATTGCGGGGCCGAACGCCCAAAACGGTTCACAAAATCAAGCGTTTGGCTTTCAAAGGGGGCCAACTGTCCCGTTGCACGGTAAAGATCGAACAGCGCCAGCCAGTCCTCCACCCGATGAGACTCTTCGCCGCTACCGCCCAATGCATCCCTCAGCCCCTGCTCGGCTCCCGCATCGTCGCCGTTGGCGAAGCGAATTGCGGCCTCTTCCACCTCAGGATCCTGAGCAATTTCATGAACGTCAAGCGCATAAAAATGCGATGCAGAGAATCCGGAGTTGGCCGCACGAAGCTGGTCCTGCCCCGTTTGAGCCATCAACCCGGTTCGAGCCATGGGTTGTGCGGCAGCCGCCCCACGAGCCCCGTCTGCGGGCTGGGCTGACGAAACCGGGGTAGCTGGTGTTCGGCCGCTGACATCAGGCTTCAGATCGGCTTCAACTGCACTTTTCCCACCTCGAATGACCCCCGCTGGGGTCATAGGCGTCGAAGACACTTCGTCCGTTGGCGAGTCCAGCGGAGATGGTTCGGTTTCCTTGTACTGGGCGCCGCGGGCGGCCGGCGCCTCCGCCTGAAGAGGGCCGTTCGCATCCTTTTTCGAACCGTCCTTGCCTCGACCTGGAGCGTGAGACCCCGTGTTCAACTGCGAGCCTGTCGATACGAGCGAGTCGGGGCCCTTGGTTTTCCACCACTGCATCGACATCTGCGCTTCGATTTCGTCGATTTTTTTCAGCGTCATGGCCCGATCGTCGGGCTTGGAAGGCAGACTGCTCTGAAAGAAAGACGGGCGAACACCCTGCGCCGCATCGACCGTGATTTCACGGTTACGAATCTTTCGCAGCATCTCGAACTCACGCTTGCGCACGAAGTCGTTGCGGCGCTTGCGCTCGATCATCTCTTTGAGCGCAGCCTTGCTGTATTCGTTCTCGCGATCGGCGCTGCGCGTGTCCAGATCCGACCAGCTCGTGGTCGGGTGACGCACGAACTTCACCACTTTAGACAAGAAGCCGCCGTTGGAGTCGTCCTTGGACATGTAAGCGCTGCGCCTGGGTGTAAGTGAAAGTCAGTCGGTCCGATCAGTCCCCAAACATTTTCTGTTTGAGTTCGCGCCGTTGCTGTGCTTCAAGAGAAAGACTGGCTGTGGGACGCGCCATCAAGCGAGCCACGCCAATGGCTTCACCGGTTTCGTCGCAATAACCATAGTCACCGGCATCGATACGGACGATGGATTGCTGAATCTTCTTCAACAACTTGCGCTCACGGTCACGCGTGCGCAGCTCCAGTGCATGTTCTTCTTCAATGGTGGCACGGTCAGCCGGATCGGGCACCACCACGGTGTCTTCGCGCAGATGCTCGGTGGTCTCGCCCGCGTTGGCCAACATGTCGGCCTTGAGCAAAGAAAGCTTGCGGCGGAAGTAGGCCAGTTGCACATCGTTCATGTACTCGCTGTCGGGCATGGCCATTACATCGGGGTCGGTCAGTTGCTCGACAGGCAGCGTTTTCCAGTTGTTGGCCCGCTTGGGGTCTTTCTGGATCGAAGAGGGGACAGGCGGGGTCAATACACGTTCGTTCATGGTGGAGAAAGTTGCCTTTGCGGCATCAGGAGCATGGGTGGGCACCACGGCTGCTTGCATCATTTGCTCCATCATCACTTTTTTTGCAGCGCGCTTACCCAGGGGTTTTGGAGTTGGCTCGATTTTTGATGCAGCGGTTGCAGCAGCGGATGCTGTCTTTTTCGACGGAGCGGCAGCCTTCTTGAGCGCAGGCGTGGCTTCTGCCTTTGTTGCGGTCTTGGCAGACTCCTTCACAGGGGCCTTGTTCACGGATTTGGTCACAGATACCTTGGGCTTGGTGGGTGCAGCCTTGGACGCTGACTTGGTTACGGCTTTCGCCGCGACTTTCTTGGCGGCTGGTTTGGCAGCTGCCTTGGCAACAGGCGTTGCTTTCGCCGCAGGCTTGACTGGTTTCGCAGCCTTGCTTGCAGGCTGCGCGGCACGCGCTTTTCCCTGCACTGGCGTGGCCTTTGGATTCTTGGCAGTCTTCTTGGCCGTGGCGTTCACAAGGTATCTCCTCTAGGTGACTGACAAAACCGGGACTGGTGGCCGCTATACAAACCGGGACATCCCCGGTTTGTTTGACCGCATCTTGCGGCCCGACTTCTTGTTATACCCCGTTTGTGAACCGGGCTTGCAATGGTACAAGTCACCGGGTACAGACAAATGGCCGCCCGATTCTGGCGACCAACTTGGGCCGCGATTGTAGCGACCCTCGACGGGCGCGTGCTGACACAACTCAAATGAGCGCACGGAACCGTTGGAGATTCAACACAAACAGGCTTGTGGTGTCGCTTCCAGGCGTCCCAACGGGGGCCCAGCTCAAACAAGAGCCTGGTCCAGCCCTTGAACCAGGATATCGCGCGGCAGATCAAGGCCGATAAACACCATCTTGCTCACGCGCTCCTCGCCCTCGGCCCAGGCGGGACCCAGATCACTGCCCATGAGCTGGTGCACGCCCTGGAAAATCACTTTGCGGTCGGTGCCCTGCATGTCCAGTACACCCTTGTAGCGCAACATGCGCGGTCCATAAACCTGCACCACCGCACCCAAAAAATCTTCCAGCTTGGCTGGATTGAACGGTCGGGTGGCACGGTAGACGAAGCTTTTCACATCGTCATCATGGTGGTGATGGTGGCCATGGTCATGACCGTGCTGGTGGGAAGGGTGGTCACAGGCCTCGCCGGGGGCATGGTCATGCCCCTCATGGCTGTGGTCGTGCTCATCTTCCTTGAGGAAATCCGGGTCGATATCCAGTTTGGCGTTGAGGTTGAAGCCCTTGAGGTCCAGCACGTCTTTGAGCGCGACTTCGCCAAAATGCACCGTCTGCATGGGGGCCCTGGGATTCATGTGCTTCAAACGGTGTTTCAAGGCGTCCAGAGCCTCTTCGCTCACCAAATCGGCCTTGCTGATGAAGATCTGATCGGCAAAGCCCACCTGGCGGCGCGCTTCCTGGCGGTCGTTGAGCTGCTGGTCTGCATGTTTGGCATCGACCAGCGTGAGGATGGAGTCAAGCAGATACTGCTCGGCCACTTCATCGTCCATGAAAAAAGTTTGCGCCACAGGGCCCGGATCTGCCAGCCCCGTGGTTTCAATCACCACGCGGTCAAAAACCAGCTCGCCTTTGCGTTTTTTGGTGGCCAGGTCTTGCAGCGTGGCACGCAGATCATCGCGGATGGTGCAGCAAATGCAGCCATTGCTCATCTGAATGATGTTTTCCGTGGTGTCGGAAACCAGTATGTCGCTGTCGATGTTTTCTTCACCGAATTCGTTCTCCACCACCGCGATCTTCTGGCCGTGGGCTTCGCTGAGCACCCGCTTGAGCAACGTGGTTTTTCCAGAACCCAGAAAACCGGTGAGGATGGTGGCAGGAATAAGGGACATGGCGGACTCGACTCTCTTGAAAGCGGTACTAAGCGAAAGCCGAGAAGTTTAGACCAGCAAAGAAGATGGTGCTGAGGGTTGCAACTCAGCCATCAGTCCGGCATTTTCTCACCGTCCCATGCCGGATCCGAAAACCCGCTTTTCAGGGGCTCGAATCACCTTTCGACAGCGGGTCGCGCAGGGGCTCGCCTTCATTGGCCGGCTGCTCTCCGGGAGGCCTTGCGTGCGCACGGGGGTGTGCTGCGTCGTAGACCTTGGCCAGATGCTGAAAATCAAGCCGGGTGTACACCTGCGTGGTGCTGATGCTGGCGTGTCCCAACAGCTCTTGCACCGCGCGCAAATCCCCACTGGACTGCAAGACATGGCTGGCAAACGAATGGCGCAGCATGTGGGGGTGTACCGGCGTGCTCAGGCCAGCCAGTTGCGAGCGCCGCTTGAGGCGCACACGAATGTGTTGTGGCGTCAGCCGCTGTCCACGCGAGCCGATAAACAAGGCTGCGTGACCGTTTTGGGCCCAGGTGGCACGCAGTTCCAGCCACTGTGCCAGGGCCGCCAAAGCGGCCCTCCCCACGGGCACGCTGCGCCGCTTGGCGCCTTTGCCCAAAACATGGGCCTCCCCGGCTTGTGCATCAATCCAGCCACGGGCATGCGGGCTGGCAGCCACATCCAGCCCTACCAGTTCGCCGATGCGCAATCCGCAGCCATACAGCAACTCGGTGATGCACCGGTCGCGGGCCTCAAGCCCCGGCGGGTCTGTTGCCTCCACATGGGCGGCCAGCTGCACCGATTCGTCCACACCCAGCGCTTTGGGCAGCGGTTTACCCGCCTTGGGGGCGCGCACGTCCTGCACCGGATTGTGGTCGATCAAACCCTGGCGCCCGAGCCACACATAGAGCCCTCGCCAGCCCGACAGGATCAGGGCAATGCCTCGCGCGCTGCGCCCACCGCTGTGCATTTGCGCCACCCAACGGCGCATATGGGCGTTTTGCACCTGTCGCAAACCCACACCGGCCGACTGCGCATGACTTTGCAGCTTGTCCAGGTCCAGGGTGTAAAGCGTAACCGTGCGCTCGGCCAAACGCTTTTCGACCCTCACATGGGCGAGGTAGGCCTCGACCAGCGCGCTGTCGCTCGCTGCGGTCAGCGCAAGTTGCGGTGGCACAAGCGAGGTGGCCACTGCAAGCAACCTCAGGACTGGTCTGGACTGGCGTCCGGGCGCAACCGCGAAAGCGCCGCACTGCTGAGCTCGCCGATACGCTCAAGGAAGCTGGTGCCCATGTCGGCAGCAAAGCGCGCGGCATCGTCAGACGCCAGGACCAGCAAGCCAAAGGCGGCCGTATCGCCCAACGACCGCAGCGGGATCAGGGCGAGCGAAGCCGCGCTCGATGCGTCATCAAGCCACTGGGCTGTTTCCAGGCCGGGGTTGGCACCGCAATAGGGCATGGTCAGGGAAGAGGCAAAAGCCTTGGCGTCCTCGCTCACACCCTGGGTGAACGGGGCATCGGCATGCAGGTCGGCCACATCCCACAGCCGCACCGCCACTTGGGGTACCTGGAATCGGTCGGCGATCTCGCGCGACACCAGGGCCGGCAAGGCGCTCGCATCTCGGGCGAGCAACAGCGCTCGCGTCCAGTCGTGCAATTTGTCGGCGATGCCGGTGTTTTCCTGCCCGTGTCGCATCATGTCCATGACGCGCAGTTCCAGGCCCTTGATTTTTTCACGCAGCATCTCGGCCTGCCGCTCTTGCAAGCTCACAGCGCGGTTGCCGTGCGGGCTGGTCAGCTGAACCGCGGCCAGAACACCGGCGTGTCGCTCGAAAAAATCGGGCGTATTGGCCAGGTAATCGGCGATGTCGTCTTCGGTGATAGGGGGGATGCTGGATTCGGTCATGGGCGAAGCATAGCGCAGGGTCAAGGAAGCGCAGGCACGTCTATCTCGCCCTCGAACACCGAAGTGGCCGGACCGGTCATCAAAACGGTGGCATCCAGTGACGGCGTGTCTTGCCATTCGATGGTGAGCACGCCGCCATGGGTCGCCACATCCACCTGGCCATCGAGCAGGCCCAGGCGGATGCCCGCCACCACGGCCGCGCAGGCACCCGTGCCACAGGCCAGGGTTTCGCCTGCGCCCCGCTCGAACACCCTCAAACGCACTTCACCACGGTTCACCACCTGCATAAACCCCACATTCACCCGTGCGGGAAAGCGCGGGTGGGATTCAAGCAGCGGGCCCCACTGCAACACGGGCGCGGTGTCCACATCGCCCACCAGCAACACCGCATGAGGATTGCCCATGGAAACCACCGACAGCAAGACCTCGCCCACATCGGGCAGCTCCACCGGCCAGCGCTCAAAACCTCCCATGGGCTGGGCCGCCAAACCGCTGGCGTCAAAAGGCACTTGCCCGGATGTGAAAACGGGCGGCCCCATGTCCACCGTCACGCGCCCATCGGGGTTCAAATGCAGCGACAACTCGCCTTTCTTCACCTTGACCCGAACCGGGTTGCGTGCCGTGAGCCGTTTGTCGTGCACAAAGCGCACAAAGCATCGCGCCCCGTTGCCGCAATGCTCCACCTCACCGCCATCGGCGTTGTGGATCACGTACTCAAAGTCCAGCCCCGGGCCGGGCGAAGGCCGCACAGTCAATATCTGATCGGCACCCACTCCAAAATGGCGATCGGCCAGCCAGCGGTATTGGGCGGTGGTGAGGCCCAGGCGGGCGAGCGTCTCGTCCAGAACAACAAAATCGTTGCCCGCGCCTTGCATTTTGGTGAAGCGGATGTGCATGGCGCCATTATCGAGCCTCGCTGTTGCATCGGGGAAGGCAAAAATCCTTTGCCTGCCGCACAATGCCGCCATGGTCCGAACTACCCAACTGCTTCACCCGCAACGCACCCCGGCTGCGCTGCGCCCCGCCGCCACCGTCTTGCTGCTGCGCGACAGCCCACAAGGCATCGAAGTGCTCATGACGCGCCGCTCCATGACGGCCAGTTTTGCGCCGGGAGCCTATGTGTTCCCGGGCGGCGGCATCGATGCAGCCGATGCCCTGGCCCACGGACAGTCCACCCGCCGAGCGGCCCAAAGCGACTTGCACCTCACCCAGGCCATCGCAGCGATTCGCGAAAGCTTCGAGGAACTGGGTGTTTTGCTGGCGCGCCGTGCCGATGGCTCCCACCTCGCGACCGAAGACATTGCCGCCCTGGATCGCAGAGCGCCCTTCGCCGCTCAATGCAGCGAGCGGGGGTTGACCCTCTCTGGCGCCGAGGTGTTCGTGCTCGCCCACTGGATCACCGACCGCGATTTGCCGCGACGCTTCGATGTGCCTTTTCTGGTTGCGCGCATGCCTGAGGGCCAGGAACCGGTCGCCGATGAATCCGAGCAGTTCGAACCCGAATGGGTGCGCCCGGCCGACGCCCTCTCTCGCCATGAAGCGGGCAATTTTTTCATCATCTTTCCCACCATCCGAACCCTGGACCGGCTGAAAGCCCACGGCTCCGTGCAATCGGTGCTGGACGCCTGCGCCGTCAACGATGAACCCCTGTTCACGAGCTGCCCGCGTGCAGGATTTCTGAACGGGGCCGAGTCGCGCCACATGGAACACGAGGCGCCATTCGGCGAACTGGCCATGGTCAGCCCCGACGGCCAGATCAAGCACGAACTGGCCTGGCAGACCGAGCGTCCCGTGCCGCTGCTCAGGAATGTGATGCGCCTGACCGCACCCAATCCCGGGTTCATGACCGGCCCGGGCACCAACAGCTACCTGGTCGGCGACCCGAGCACGGGCTACATCGCCATCGACCCCGGCCCGGCAGAGCCCGCACATCTGGAGCGCCTGTGGCGTGCGGCCGGAGGCGACCTCCGCGCCATTGTCTGCACCCACTCCCACGCCGACCATTCACCCGGCGCGCCCGGACTGCAAGCCCTGTGTACCAAAGCGCCCCCCATCCTCGGTCTGGCCAGCGCCCCCACCGCCCGCGCCAACAGCCATTTCATCCCCGAACGCGAGCTTGGCGATGACGAGCGCCTCACGCTGAAGAACGCGAACGGCGACACCCGGCACACCCTTCGCGTGGTGCACACCCCCGGCCACGCGGCCAACCACCTTTGTCTGGTGCTGGAAGAAGACGGCCTGCTGATCAGCGGTGACCACGTGCTCAACGGCAGCACCACCGTGATCGACCCACCCGACGGCCACATGGGCGACTACCTCGCCTCACTGGACAAGCTCGCCGCGCTCTGCGATGAACACGCCATTGACTTCATCTTGCCCGCCCATGGCTACGTGCTCGGCGACCTGCGCCAGGCTGCCGACAACCTGTCAGCGCCCACAGAAGGTGGCGCCAAAGCGGCCATTGAGCACCTCAAAGCCCATCGGCTCGCACGCGAGGCCAAAGTGGCCCGTGCCATGCAGGCATCGCCCAAGGGCACCATGGACGACTGGGTGAAGCTGGCTTACGACGATGTGCCTGAGCGGCTGTGGCCTGTGGCCAAGCGCTCGATGCTGGCCCATGTGGAGCGCATACAAAGCCTGGGCGGCTTCAACCTCTGATCGTTACCGCCATGATCTACCCCAACTCTGGTTACTCGAGATTCGCCAAGGCTGCAGCGCACTTTTGCGGCCGGCCCCGCGTGTTTTCAATGGCCGCGGCGGTGATCGCGGTATGGCTGATCACCGGTCCGATATTTCACTACAGCGACACCTGGCAACTGGTGATCAACACCGGCACCACCATCATCACCTTCCTGATGGTCTTCCTGATCCAGAACACGCAAAACCGCGACACGGAGGCGATACAGGTCAAGCTCGACGAACTCATCCGCGCCACCCAGGGCGCCCACAACGCTTTGCTGGACCTGGAAGAGCTGGAAGAAGACAACCTGGACGCTTTCAAGGCGCGGTATCAGGCGCTGGCTGCGGCGGCCCGGGTCGAGCTGGACAAGGGGTTGGTGGATACCGGCACACCGGAGGCCTGAGAGCCTTTGCCTGAAAAGGCAACCCGGCCGTGAATCGCCCCCGGCTTCATCGTTCGCGGGCAATTGGCCGCCTTGCTGGCCCTCTGATCAACATCTGGCAACACGTTTTGACAAACGTTGCCGGTCTCGGCTTCGCCGGCAAACGAACCCCTCCCGCACCGGACCCCGATGCAAGCGGCGCGGAAGCAATGCACCGGTTCGACGTTCACTTCACAAGGGTTCACCGCTCACCCGGCCATACGCATGGTCTGGTGACGAGAGGCCACACGAAACATTTTGCCCTGATCACACCGGGTACGGATTCAAAATAGAGGGTTTTCCCGCATACCATTGCTGGACCCGTTTTTCTGACGCCCACCACCTGAGCACCCTCGCCATGTCATCAACCACCTCCCAGGACGCCACATGGACCTTCCGGAAAAAACCGGTGGCATTTGAACCCGCCGCCTGGAGCGGGCGCCTGGATGTGGCCGAAATGTCCCGACCGGGTGGCCTGTTGACCGCAGCCTTGATGCAATGCGCTGCCGAGCGCGATCTCTCGTTGAGTGAACTGGCCACCGCTCTTGGCGTGAACTACTGGACGCTGAGTCAACTGCGCATCGGTTTTCGCACCATCGACTCGCTGGATCAGGATGTGATCGATGGCTGTTCGGCCTTGCTCGATCTGCCCGCGCTCACGATCCAGGCATTGGCGGGCCTGCTCTCGCCGGCCGACATGCTGACGAGTGCCGATCTCACCGCAGAAGACCTCTTGTACGCGCGCCAGCTGGTCAGCACGGGTCCAGACGACCTGGTCTTGCTGCCGCCCCCCAATCGGGCGCGGCCGCTGCAAGGCCTGACCATCGACGATCTGGTCGAATTGCACCGTGAACACGCGGCCCATCCCGTCGTGGTCGAATTGTTGCGCGCAGAGCTGGGCCTGCGCCCCCGGTCGAAAACAGAACAGTTGCGCGCGGCCATTGCGCGTGAAAGCATGGCAACACCAGAACCCGACGATGCACCACGCGCGTCGGCCGCAGCCGCTTCTGGCATTTTGTGTTGCGCACACTGCCAGAAGCGGCTGCGCATTCCCCACCTGGCGGAACCGGGTGAAATCCGCTGCCCCAGCTGTGCGACCGAATACTCGGTCCATTGGCAAGGCATGGTGTGCCTTGTGCAGGTGCTTGAGGACCTTGCCAGCAGCGGCGATGAGTATGGCGAAGACGGCACCGAAGCTGCGGACGATCCGTCATCCGAGCCCAAGAACCCCTGGTCGGTGCTGGGCCTGGCGCCCGACAGCCCATGGGACCAGGTCGAGCGCGCGCGCCGCTCTCTGTTGCAGCAGTACCATCCAGACCGCTTGGGACATGTCTCACCCGCGATCCGCCAGCTCGCTGAGGCGGCCTTCAAGCGCGTGAACACCGCCTTCGAAACGGTAAGGGCACAGCGCCGTTGAAAGCCCGCTGACCAAATGACACGTTCCAGACACAGTGCCAAGCAGCGACAGGTGCTGTGCGGTTGAGGGTGGATAGCGGTTCCGGGATTCCATCGCGCCCGTGCGTGAAATGCATCAGTCCAGCACGACCAGCCAGCAGCCATGCTGCGGCGAAAAAATGATCAAAAGGAACGCTCTGCGTTCATCGACCAAAAGTGCTTCCTTCGGGACCTGACTTGCCGCTCAAAAATAGTGTGAAGCGCGCCGATACGCCGGATTTTGTGCGTTCAGAACCCTTTTGCAAGGGCCCCGAACGTGACCGTCATTCATCTGGGCCGGGGGTCACCCACCCGGCTCGGTGCTACCTACCCGCCAGCTCCGCGGAACCACGTCAACGCTGGCCTATTTGGTATTGCTGCGCGTAGAGATTGCCCGTTTCACCCGAACTGAATCGGCTCGTCTCTGTTGCTCTGATCCTCACCTTAGGGCCCTTTGGGCGAACCCATCAAGCTTGTCGGTGGAGAGGTGTTACCTCCTACGCTGTCCTGTGCAGTCCGGACGTTCCTCCAGTGCGGCCTTTCGGCGATTGCACCAGCGACGGCCTGGCGCGCTTCACGGGGTGGATTATCCACGCCCAACGCAGACTCACACCAGTCGTTCGATTTTTTTGTGCTTCCAGACCAGCTTGTAATACGCCGTCTGCAACACCAGCATCGCGCCGTAGGTAATGGGGAACGCCATCCACACGCCTTCCAGCCCGAAATGCGCGTCCAGCGTGTACGCCGCTGGCACCTGCACCAGCACGATGCAGGCAATCGAAATCGCCACTGGCACCAACACCACACCGCTGGCGCGCATGATGCCTCCGACCACGGCCTGGAAGCCGAACAGCAACAGGCTCCACAACATGATGTGCAGCAACTGTTCTGCCTGCACGCGCACGGCTTCCTGTGTGATGAACAGGCCGAGCAACCAGTGCGAAAGCGCATAACCGATCAGGATCAGACTGCCTGTGATGATGGCGTTGAGCGCCAGTCCAGTTTGCAAAATGGCGCGCACCCTGTCCAGCATGCCCGCACCGATCGCCTGAGCGCCCAGGATAGACGCGGTGATGGCGATGGACAGCGCAGGGAATTGCACGTAGTTCACCACCTGGGTCACCGCACCGTACGCGGCCGTGGCTTCTGAACCATGGCGATTCACGAGCGCCAGAATCACCAGTTCGGAAATTGAAATCACTACCATCTGCACGCCGGTGGGCAGGCCGATGCGCATGACTTTTTTCAGAATCTCCCGGTCCAGCTTGAGCGCCGCAAACAGCGCCCGGTCTGGCGCCAGCACATGGGACCGGCGGCGCAGTCTAAGGGTCAGAAAAGCCAGTGCCAGACCGGTGGATACAAAGCCCGCCAGTGCCGCGCTCTGGATTCCCATGGGCGGCAGACCCAGCCATCCCTTGATCAGCGCGGGCGTGAGCGCCAGGCCAACGCCAGTGGACAGCAGCAGCGCCATCAGGGGTGACACCGTGTCGCTCACCCCACGCAAAAGCTGCGTGAACAAGATGAACGTCAGCAACAGCGGCATGAGCAACATCATCATGCGTGCATAGCCGGTGGCGTCATCCAGTACATCAGCGGGGGTTCCCAGTGCCATCAGGGCTTCGCGGGCGAAGACGCCGCCCAACACCGCGCCAGCCAGCCCAATCAAAGCGCCCACCATCAAGGCAGTGCCCGCTATGGCCCTGACCTTTTCAGGCTGCTTGGCCCCCCAGGCCTGGCCGATCAACACCGAGGCGCCGGCCCCGATGCCAATCACCAGCGAGATGAAGAAGAACATCACCGGAAACATGCCCGACACCGCAGCCAGCGCATGGGTGCCCAGCATCTGCCCTATGTAAATGCCGTTGATCGTGCCCGACAGGCTTTGCAGCAGGTTGGACAGCACCATGGGCGCCAGGAAAAACAGGTAGACCTGCCAAAGGGCCCGCGCGGGTGGCGGCGGGCCGCCGGATGCGGTGGGCGGCGTGGTGGATGCGGACATGTGGGCGGAAGGAAGTGAGGGGCGCGGACTGGGGCGGGCGTGGCGGCTTGTGTTCCGATTCTCGGGCGAACGGGATATCAGTGTGTCCCGAAGGCTCCTCGGGCCAGCCAGCTCAGGTGGGCTTTCACATCTTCTGGCCAGACCTGAATGCGCTCGGAGAACGCGCCGCCATCGTGGGCGAACAAGGCGCGCGATGCCTCTTCAAATCCCGGCAGGCCGCCGCCGATGGCCGACATGAATCGGTACGCGCGCTCCTTGGCCTGACGCTGGGTATCGTGTTCGGCGTGGGTTTTGCGCGCCTCTTCGACCAGGCGGCGCAAAGCCGCCGAAGCGCCACCGCGCTGCAAGGCCAACCATTCCCAGTGGCGCGGCAGCAACGTGACTTCGCGCGCCACCACACCCAAACGCGGCCGCCCCACGCCCGCAGGCCCTGCCGGTTTTTCCTCGGCATCCACGGCGGGCGGTTTGGGCTGCTCGGGTGCATAACCAGGCGGCCAGGGGAAGTCGACCAAGGCCCCTGTGGCATCGTCAAACACCAGCAGGCCGCCTCCTTGGCCCAGTCCCAGGGTGGCCAGGCTTTGGGCAACAAGGTCGTATTGGCCTGCGGCGATGCGCCGGGTGCCTGAAAACGCGGTGCAGGTGGGGGCAAATGGGATGTTGGTTGCGGTATCGGTATTCATGACTTAATTTTACCCGGCTTGTATTGTTTTATCCGGGTTATTTTAACGGATCGGCAAATGCGTACGCCCGCTGCTTTGCGACAATAGCGGCCTTGCCACCCGACTGCTTGATCACCACAAGCCTTGGAGAACGCCCCATGATCCGCCTTTCCGAACTCAAGCTGCTGCTGGCCGAAGTGCCCACCGAGCACCGCCGCGCAGCCGACGCACCCACCGAAACCAGCGCCGACCGCGAGCCCCCCCCCCATCCCGTCGAAGCGCTCACCCGTTTGACCGCCCAGGCATTGGGCCTGGATGAAAGAGCCATCGCTCACCTGCATGTGTTCAAGCGCAGCTTCGATGCACGCAAGGCCGAACTGCTGGCGGTGTACATCGTGGATGTGACGCTGGCCGATCCTTCGCAAGAGGCGGCCCTGCTGGCGAAGTTTGAGAACAACGCCCACATCCAGGTCACCCCCGACATGGCCTGGCATCCACCCGGGCAGGCCCCAGCCGGTTGGCCCTCGAACGAAACCGAGCGCCCCGTTGTGATCGGCCTCGGGCCTTGCGGCCTGTTCACTGCGTTGGCGCTGGCGCAAATGGGCCTGAAACCCATCGTGCTGGAGCGCGGCAAGCCGGTGCGCGAGCGCACCAAAGACACCTGGGGCCTGTGGCGCCACCAGAAGCTGAACCCCCAAAGCAATGTGCAATACGGCGAAGGCGGCGCCGGCCTGTTTTCCGACGGCAAGCTCTACAGCCAGATCAAGGACCCGCGCTTCCTGGGCCGCAAGGTCATGAACGAATTTGTCGAGGCGGGCGCGCCGAAAGAAATCCTCTACATGGCCCACCCCCACATCGGCACCTTCAAGCTGGTCAAGGTGGTCGAAGCCATGCGCGAAAAAATCATCGCCCTGGGCGGCGAAATCCGGTTTCAGCAACAGGTGGTCGGCTTCACCATGGCGCCAGCCGGCGCAGGCCAGCAACAACTCACCGGGTTGCGTGTGTTGCACCTCGACACGGGCGCCATCATTGAACTGCCTGCCCGGCATGCGGTGCTCGCCGTGGGCCACAGCTCACGGGACACCTTTGCTTTGCTGCACGATGCGGGCGTGTTCCTGGAGGCCAAACCGTTCTCGGTGGGTTTCCGCATCGAACACCCGCAAAGCGTGATCGACCGTGCCCGCTGGGGCCGCCACGCGGGCCACCCGCTGCTGGGTGCCGCCGATTACAAGCTGGTGCACCACGCCAAGAATGGTCGCGCGGTCTACAGCTTTTGCATGTGCCCGGGCGGCATGGTCGTGGCCGCGACCAGCGAGCCCGGCCGTGTGGTCACCAACGGCATGAGCCAGTATTCGCGCAACGAGCGCAACGCCAACGCAGGCATCGTGGTCGCCATCGAGCCCGGCGATTTCCCGCTGCAGTTCCCGCAAGACGCCGCGCTGTGGACCGACGCTTTCGGCGAGGCTGATGGCCCGCGATACGCCGATCAGGCCAAAGCCATGGCGAACAAAGGCGAACCACATCCGCTGGCCGGCATCGTTTTGCAACGCCAGCTGGAAGCCCGTGCATTCGTGATGGGCGGCGGCACCTACGAAGCCCCTGGTCAACTGGTGGGCGATTTCGTGGCTGGCCAGGCGTCTGCGGCTTTGGCCGACGTCGAACCCTCGTACCAGCCGGGCGTGAAGCTGGGCGATCTGGCGCCCGCCCTGCCCGCTTATGCCATCGAAGCCATGCGCGAAGCGCTACCGGTGTTCGGTCGCAAGATCAAGGGTTACGACATGCCCGGCGCCGTGCTGACAGGCGTGGAAACGCGCACTTCGGCGCCGCTGCGCATCACGCGCGGTGCTGATTTGCAGAGCCTGAACACAAGAGGCTTGTACCCGGCAGGCGAAGGCGCTGGCTACGCGGGTGGCATTCTTTCAGCGGGTGTGGACGGCCTCAAGGTGGCCGAGGCGCTGGCCAGAAGCGCCCTTGGTCTGGGGATGGCAATCACGTGAAATACAAGCGGTTACAAATAGCGGCACAGCTTTACCTGCGCAATGGGGTGGCTTGACACTGGCGGCGCAAAGTGGAGGCTCTTCAACCAAGGAGCTTTCCATGAAAACGCTCAGCCGCAACCTCCTCCTTCCCGCACTCACTGGTGCCATCGCCTTCTCAGCCGCAGGCGTCGCCCAGGCTCAAGACGAACGGGGCCGCGTGATCAGCAGCACACCGGTGATCCAGCAAGTGGCTGTGCCGCGCGAAGTATGCGAAAACGTGCAGGTGCGCGAACGCGCCCGCAGTTCGGGCGCCGGCGCCCTGATGGGTGGCATCGCAGGCGGCGCCATGGGCAATGCTGTGGGTGGGGGCACCGGGCGTGCTGTGGCCACGGCCCTCGGCATTTTCGGCGGCGCCGTTTTGGGTGACCGCATAGAAGGCCGGGGCCAAAGCACGGTTCGCACCGTGCAGGAATGCACCACCCAGAACGTCTACGAAAACCAGACCGTGGCCTACAACGTGGTTTACGAATATGCCGGGCGCCAGTACAGCGTGGAAATGGATGATGAGCCTGGCCGCTATGTGCCGGTGAGCGTGCAACCTGTGAATGTGCGCCCCGTGACCCGCCCCCAGGTGCAGTATGTGCCTGCATCAGCAGCCCCTGAGGTGGTGTATGTCGGCCGCATCCCGCGTGGCCACAGCAATGGGCGCTGGGACCGCGAGCAAGATGACCGCTGGGACCGCAACTGGAGGTGATGTGCCATCGGACGCCTCGACCCTTTTGCACGCGGCGGCCTGAAACGGGTTCCCGGAAAAAGCGACACCATCGCCGCTTGTCCGGGCAACTGCTGTTGCACCTGAGTGAATGTGGCCAAGCCGCCCGCCCATCAACGGGGAGGTCCCCTCAACCCCCACCCCACCGGCAACCGCCAGGACAGACCGTGCAAGGCAAAGGCCGCCACCGTGACGCCTCGGTGCTCCGTCTGTGGTTTAAGCGCTTTTCAGTGCAACGCCTGGATTGTCCTGCCCGTTAGAACACCACGCCAGCATACAAAATGGCGTTGGCATAGGGTGTGCACTCCCCTGTGCGGATCACGGCCTTTGCCTGACCGGTCAACGCTTTGAAGTCGGCATGTGACACCTGATCAACAGGTGTGCCACCCAGTGGCCGACACCAGGGCGGCATGTGGCCATGGTTTGCCGTCACGGCTTCGGTCGCGATCATCGCCCGCTCGACCTGCATTTCCGAGAGCACCGCCTGCAACACGTCGCCCACGGCAGGCATGCCTGGCATGAGCGCCAGATCGATGCGGCGCACGCCGTTCGGCACGGGCAACCCGGCATCGCCAATGACCACCATGTCGCCATGGCCCAAGGTGGCAATCAAATAGGACAACTCGGCATTCAAAAGAACCGTTCGTTTCATAGCGCGGTCCAACTTGGTGCTTGCGGGGTGCGAAGGACCGCCGCCCGCGTGGGAATGGAGGGCTGAGCGCCCACCGTTTGCACACACAGGCTGGCGGCACGAAGCCCCATCGTGACGCCCTCATTCAAGGTACCCCCACTGGCCAATGTCACCACCAGCGCGCCCAGAAAGGTGTCACCCGCTGCCGTGGTGTCGACCGCCTTCACGGGCAGCGCCGGATGAAAGCTGCCACCTTTCGCGTCAACGGCCACTGCCCCCTGAGCACCCAAGGTGACCACCACCTGCCGTACCCCACGGAACAAAAACCATTGGCCCGCCTGTGCAGCCTCTTCGGGCCGGGACACCGACACCTGTGTCAGGGCCTGGGCCTCACTTTCGTTGAGCACCAGGGTGTCGATCCATGGCCACACCTCGGCGGGCAAGCTTTGCGAGGGAGAGGGATTGAGCACCACTCTGCAACCGCTCTTCTGCGCTTGTTCCGCAGCCATCAACACCGCTGGCAAAGGCACTTCGAGCTGCATCACCAGCCAGTCGGACGCCTTGAGACGGGACGCCAACACCGACGGATCTGGGTGCAACGTGCCGTTGGCACCAGGCACCACCACAATGCGGTTCTGCGCCTGGTCGTCGACCATGACCACGGCCACCCCGGTTGCCACAGCATCGTCAGTTGGTATGTCGTCGCAGCCAATGCCCTCTTGCGCCAATGCGGCCCGCAGCGCTGCGCCATGCGCGTCGGCGCCCACCCGCCCGATCATGCACACCGAAGCACCCTGGCGCGCGCAGCCGACCGCCTGGTTGCCGCCTTTTCCACCGGGAAAATAGGCAATGGACTGCCCTTCAATGGTTTCCCCGTCGCCAGGGGCTCTGGACACCCGCACCACCATGTCCATGTTGAGACTTCCCAGCACCAGAATCGCGGGGACGGATTGTTGAGAAGCAGACGGAAGACTCATTTTGGACAGGGGCCACTGGAGCTGCGCACCCGCAGCACAGGTTGCAATAAAACTTTTCGAGGCTGTGTGCGCCCACCCATGATGCGCTCCAGCAGCATATCGACGGCCATCACACCGATGCGCTGTTTGGGCTGTTCGATGGTCGTCAGCGGCGGGCTCGAATAGCTGGCCAGCTCGATGTCGTCAAAACCGACCAAGGAGAGCTCGGCTGGCACCCGCAGACCGACTTCATGGGCGGCACTCAATGCGCCGATGGCCATCAGATCGTTGCACACAAAAATGGCGCTGGGCCGGGGGCTCAGGTTGAGTACAGCCTGCATGGCGGCGTAACCACCGTGGCTGGTGAAGTCACCATGCACCAGCAATTCCTGAGACACACCCGCCAATCCGGCCTCGTGCAAAGCTTGACGCCAACCCTGAATGCGCTGCTCGCTCACATCAAGGCCTTGCGGCCCCGCCATGCAGGCAATGTGCCGATGGCCCAATGCGATGAGATGCTGGGTGGCCATCAGGGCGCCCTGCTGTTGTGCTGTCTCCACCAGGTCACACTTCAGCTCGTTCAACTCCCGATCCACCAACACCGTGGGAATCGTCAAGCCTTGCAGCTGGGCAGCCAGACTGTCGTCGTCTCCGGTGGATACCACGATCAAGCCATCGATGCGGCGCTCGGCCAGCACCTGCAAATACACGCTTTGCCGGTTCGCCTCGTCGTTGGTGTTGCACAGGATCAGGTTGTACCCCGCGCCAAAGCAGTGCTTTTCGACGCTGTGCACGATCTCCGCAAAGTAGGGGTTTGAGCTGTTGGGAATCAACATGCCCAGCGTTCGGGTGGATTTGCCTTGAAGGCTGCGGGCCACGGCGCTGGGTACATACCCCACGCTTCGAATCGCCTCCTCGACAGCCTGGGTGCTCTCGGGGCTGACAAAACGCGTCTTGTTGACCACGTGCGATACGGTGGTCACCGACACCTTGGCGAGTCGCGCGACGTCCTTGATAGTGGCCATGGGATCCCTGCGAACAATGCGGTTGGTTAGTGCGTCGAGCTGCGACGTTGGCGCAGGGTATCAATGATCACGGCCACCACAATCACACACCCGGTGATGATGCGTTTGGTCGGATCACTGGCACCGATCTGCGCGAGACCCGCCTCAAGTACCGCAATGATAAGCACGCCGAAGACCGTATTGATCACGGAGCCTCGCCCGCCCATCAGGCTGGTGCCACCGATTACCACGGCGGCAATCACCTGCAACTCCATCCCGGTACCCGCATTCGGATCGGCAGCCTCCAACCTGGCCGCCTGCATCAGCCCGGCCAGGCCAGCCAGCAGCCCCATCACCGCAAAAATCAGGATGCGGATGGGCCGTGGGTCGACACCGGCCAGGCGCATGGCTTCTTCATTGGTGCCAATGCCCACGGCGTACCGGCCCAGCACCGTTCGCGACAGAATCAACTGGGCCACCACAGCCAGCAGCAAGGCCAGAACGAAGGCCGATGACAGCCCCGCCACCCAGGGCTTGGCCAGACCCGACATCGCCTCGCCCACATATTGGGTGCGCGAGTCGGTGACCAGGTAGGCACTGCCACGCACCGCCTCCAGCATGCCCAGGGACACGATGAACGAAGGCAGGCGCCACGCCACCGATACCGCGCCCGTGATCGCCCCACACACCAGACCCGCTGCGAGACCCAGGGCGGCCGCCGCCGGCGCACCCCATTGCCATTGCAGGATGGCCGTGGCCGACACCGCGGCACTCAGCGCAAGCACCGACCCGACCGAGAGATCGATGCCCGCAATGATCAACACGAAAGTCATGCCGATGGCCATCACCATGAGCGCCGGGATTTCATTGGCAATGGCCACAAAGGTATCGACGCTGATGAAGTACTCGCTCATCCAGCCAAACAACAGAATCATTCCGATCAGCACACCACTGAGCCCCAGGTAGGTGCCGAGCTGTCCGCGGGACCGCGAGGGGGAAGGTGAACTGGTGGCCAAGGAAGGGGCGTCCGGTTTGAGTGTCGACATGGTTGGAATGTGGCGGTAGTGGGGTGGAGTGGGCGCGTTCAGTGAGCGTTGGCCATCGGGTCTTCGAACGCGCTCGACAAGATCTGTTGCTCGCTCCATTGGCCCCGTTCAAAAATGGCGACCAGACGCCCCTGGTTCATGACCCCGATGCGGTCACAAACGGCCATCAGCTCGCGCAGGTCGCTGGAGACCATCAGCAAGGCCTTGCCGGCATCGGTCATGCGCTCCAGCTCGGCATACAGATCGGCTCGGGCGCCCACATCCACGCCGCGCGTGGGCTCATCGAGGAGCAGCACGTTGCACTCGCGGTGCAGCCAGCGGGAGAACACCACTTTTTGCTGGTTGCCGCCGCTCAAGGTCCCCACGCTTTGTTCGGGGCCTTCACAGCGCACCCGCAGCGCCTCTATCCAGCGCCGGGCGACCAGCCGCTCTTTGGCCAGCTGCAACCAGCCCCAACGCGACAGAGGCGCCAAATCGCTCAAGGTGGTATTCACCCGGATGGACTGGCCCAGCAGCAAACCCTGCGACTTGCGGTCTTCGGTGACCAGGCCCACACCTGCCCGGATCGCGTGCATCGGTGAGCGCCACCCGCGCGGCTTTCTGTGGGTCGGCGCGGAAGCGCCTTTTTCATACAGGCACAGCTCGCCTCGGTCGGCTTGATCGGCGCCAAACAACAGGCGCACCAGCTCGGTCCGCCCTGAGCCTACGAGTCCTGCCAAGCCCATGATTTCACCCGCATGCAGCTTCAGATCCACATCTTTGACCGTTTGGCCGCGGCCCAGTTGCTGAACATCCATGAGCACGGACCCCGCTGCACGGCGGGGTCTGTCATCGTGCTCCTGCACAGCACGCCCGACCATGCGCTGCACGATGTCTTGCTCGCTGACGCCCGCGATCGGGCACACATCCACCAGGCGCCCGTCGCGCAAAACCGCCGCGGTATCGGCAATCTGCTTGAGTTCTTCGAGCCGGTGGGACACGTAAACGATCGCCACACCGCGCTGCTTGAGCAAAGCGATTTGTTCAAACAAATGGGTGATTTCCCGGTGGGTCAGCATGGCCGTGGGCTCATCCAGCACCAGCACCTGGGTGTCGTCTTGCAGATTGCGCGCGATTTCCACCATCTGTTGCTGCCCGATACCCAGCTGCGACACGGGGGTTTCCGGCGCAATATCCGTCAAGCCAATTTTTTCCAGCTGAACCAGGGCCAGTTCGTGCAAGTCCTTTTGGCGGATCCATCCTCCGCCCAGCTTGCCCCGGCTGGGCAGGCGGCCCAACAGCAGGTTTTCGGCCACGGTGAGCGTTGAAACCAGGCTCAACTCCTGCATCACCATGCGCACCCCGAGCGCCTCGGCCTCGCGCCGGGAGGCCGGTGCAAAGGCTTTCCCGGAAAGCGTCATGCCTCCTCGGGTGGGTGAAACCAAACCGCACAAAATCTTCGACAGTGTGCTTTTCCCGGCGCCGTTTTCTCCCGTCAGAGCCAAGACCTCTCCCACCCGCAAAGTGAGCGAAACACCGTCCAGCACGGTGCCGGCGTAGTCTTTGCCCACACCGTGCATCTGCAGCACAACGTGATCATCAGGAGGTGTGGACGCAGGACTGGGCATGGAAACACCTGGGGTCGGGTTGGAGGGAGTGGAACGGCCGCACAAGGCCTTGCGCCCAAGCGCGACGGATCGCGCCTGGGCCGGGGTTCATATTTACTTGCTGTCTTTGGTGACCAGGACCACATCGGTCTTGATCAGCTCAGGCATGTCCGCCTGTTTGGTCTTGGCGTTCAGGGCCTTGAGCGCAATGTCGATTGCAAACACGGCCTGCTTGGCGCCAAACTGGTCTGCCGTTGCCAGCATGCGACCGTCCTTCAGCAGCGGCTTGACGGCATCGATGTTGTCGTAACCCACCACCTGTACCTGGGCCACCTTGCCGGCCGCTTTGACCGCGGCCACGGCGCCCAGCGCCATGCTGTCGTTGCCGGCCAGCAGTGCCTTGAGATCGGGGTGCTCGCGCATCATGCCGGCCGACACCGTGTTGGCCTTGCCGATCTCCCAGTCACCCGACTGCACACTTACCACGGTCACGCCAGCGGCTTTCATGGCATCCTGGTAACCCAGTGTGCGTTGTTGAGCGTTGAAGGTGGTGGACACGCCTTCCAGAATGCCCACTTTGTCGCCCGCCTTCAGCTCCTTGCCCAGGAAATCGCCGACCAGCTTGGCGCCAGCGCGGTTGTCAGGACCGACGAACGGGATCTGGATGCCCTTTTCTTTTTGTGCGGCTTTGTCCAGCTGGTTGTCGATGTTCACCACCAGAATGCCTTTGTCGATGGCGGTCTTGAGCACCGGCACCAGTGCCTTGGAATCGGCAGGGGCGATGACGATGGCGTCCACCCGCTGGGTGATCATTTGCTCGACCATTTTGATCTGCGCGGCGGTGTCGGTTTCGTCTTTGATGCCGTTAGACACCAGGCTGAAGTCGGCGGCGTGGGCCTTTTGGTGCGCCTTGGCACCGTCTTCCATGGTGCGGAAAAACTCATTGGCCAGGGACTTCATGACCAAAGCCACCTTGGGCTTGTCGGCCGCAAAGCTGGGCGATGCAAAAAGGGACCCAGCCAGGGACAGGGCCATCGAGGCTTGCAGGGTGCGGCGCGTGAATTTCATGTCTCAAATCTCCATTAATCGGTTGTTGAATGCGACTCGACAGGTTGCGCCCAAGGTCCCCTGGAAGCAGGCTGTGAAAGCTGAACCTGACGGCGGAATGATAACCATAGCAAACGTTTGCGTAAACGTTTGCTAATCGGTGTTTTCCCCTATCCAGTCACCGCCTGAAAGACAGTTCTGCGGGGGTGTATCGGCATTTTTTTGATCGCGCCTTGAAGGCCTTGGCATACCATGCGCGTCAAAGGGCGCTACCGGCAAACCTGCCTGCACATGGGCCTGACGCCAGGTCACCGGCACCCGGTGGGCGCAGCAGCCCCTTGGGATACGGGGCCGAATCCAATCAGCTCTTGACCCAAGCTGGGCCCCTCCCCCGCCGGGAAAAAAAAAAGGCGGCCCGAGGGCCGCTTTTCTTGAGGAGTCGCTACAAGCTGTCAGAGCTTTTGCAAGGCTGCAATGCGCTCTTCCATCGGGGGATGGGTAGAGAACAGTTTGCCCAAACCCCCCACAATGCCCATGGCCTGCATGGTTTTGGGCAACGTCCCGGGGGTCAGTCCGCCCAGGCGGGCCAGGGCGTTGATCATGGGTTGCTTGCGGCCCATGTAGTTGGCCGCACCCGCGTCGGCACGGAATTCCCGCTGCCGGCTGAACCAGGCAACGATGATGGCCGCGACAACGCCAAACAGCATGTCCAGAACCACCGTGGTGATCATGTAGCCGATGCCCGGGCCACTGCGCTCCTGGCCTTTGCTGAGGAAGGCGTCGATGGCATAGCCGATCGCCCGGCTGAGGAACACCACAAAGGTGTTCATCACGCCCTGGATCAGCGTCATGGTGACCATGTCACCGTTGGCGACGTGGGCCACCTCGTGGCCAATCACGGCTTCGACTTCTTCGCGCGTCATGCTTTGCAACAGCCCGGTGGACACCGCGACCAAAGCCGAATTCTTGAAGGCACCGGTGGCGAAGGCATTGGGCGCCCCTTCATAGATAGCAACCTCGGGCATGCCGATGCCAGCGGTATTGGCGAAGCGTTCCACGGTTTGAACAATCCAGGCCTCATCGGCATTCTGGGGTTGCTCGATCACGCGCGCGCCCGTGCTCATCTTTGCCATGGTCTTGCTCATCAAGAGCGAGATGGTGGCGCCGCCAAAACCGATCACCAGCGAAAACCCCGCCAGCGCCGTCATGTTCAGCCCATTGGCTGTGAGGTAACGGTCCACGCCCAGCAGACGCGTGGTGATCAACAACACCGCCATCACGGCGAAGTTGGTCATGAGAAATAACAAGGTGCGTTTCATGGCAACTCCTGGAAAAAGAAAAAATGCGTTTCCGCCCGCATCATAGGTGGGCGAACGATAACCAAATTCAAGTTCGGTTTTTTCGAAAGGTAATTCAGCGAATCCACACGTCAACCCTGCGTGCGAACCGGGCGAAACACCGTCGCGTCGTTGTAAAAGTCAGCATCCTCATTCGCGGGCCACCAGCCGGGCACGCCCAGCACCGGCAGCGGCGTGAACGGCTTGGTTGCCAATACCTCGGCGTTCAGCTGGCCAGCCAACCAGGCATCCCAGGCGTCCAGGTCGCCACCCAGGCCAACGGGCACAGGCGCTCGCAACACATGGGCGGTGATGCTTTTGTAAGGCGTGACCAGCTTTTCCATCAGGGCATGCCCCACCAACACCAGCCGCGCCTCGCTCCACAAAGGGCGCAAATCGACAAACAAACGGCGCCAGTCGCGGGCCAGCAAGGCGTCCCACAAGGGTTGGGGCGCTTGAAACAAGGCCGCGTTCTCGTCAAACAGGGTCAGCGCATCGCGCACCGGCCCACGCAATTGCCCCACGCCACCGGCCTTGGCAATTTCGGCCGCTTGCAACAGGTTGAGCTGTCGCTTTGTGAGCGGAAAGCGCATCCAGCACAAGCCATTGAAAAAATCGTGCAGCCCGTCGCGGGTGGGCACGCAGCCGGTGTCGAAAATATGCTGCTCGTAAGCCGTGCCATCGGGCAGGTCAGACTGAGGAACGAAGCGCAGCGGCGCAATACCGGCCATGTTGAGCGCTTGTGCCACAGAAGCACCGAGCGAGACTTGCCCGCTCACCCGCACCCCTGCGCCGGCGACTGGGGCAAACCAAGGCGCGCCCCAATGCAGGTCATGCCACTCTGGACTCATGCCGCCCGAGTGCCCTTTGCTTGTCGCTTGTCGCGCACCGAGACCTGTGATGTGCCTTCGTGCGCAAACTCGAACAGCTGGGTTGCTGCAAGCAACTTGCTCAGTGTGGCGTATCCGTAATTCCTTGGGTCGAAGGACGCTTGATTGCTGATCTGCTGCCCAACCGCCCCTACCCGAGCCCAGCCGCTTTCGTCAGCAGCGGCCTGAACCGCATTTCGCAGCAGCGAAACCAATCGGGCATCTTGTTTAAGTTGCGAGGAGGGGATGCGCAGCGGAGCCGCAGGTGTCGCGTCAGTTGAATCCACCCCGGATTCACTGCCCAGTTTGTCCAGATACAAGAAACGAGAGCAGGCGTTCACGAATGGCTCTGGCGTCTTTTGCGCGCCAAAGCCATAGACGGCCGCACCTTTGGCCCGCAGGTGCATCACCAGAGGCGTGAAGTCAGTGTCAGAGGAAACAATGCCAAAAGCGTCCGGCTGATCCGTGTAAAGCAACTCCAGCGCGTCGATCACCATCGCCATGTCGCTGGCGTTCTTTCCCCTGGAGTAGTCAAACTGCTGCATGGGTCGAATCGCGTGCTCATGCAGCTTTTCTTCCCAGCCTTTGAGTTCGCTCTTTTTCCAGTTGCCGTAGGCCCTGCGCACATTGGTCACACCAAAGGTGGACAGTTCGGTCAGAATCACGTCGATTTTCGTGGCGGGCGAATTGTCGGCATCGATCAGCAACGCAATGTGGGGCTCGGCCCGGTTCATCTCGCGCGCCTTCACACCAGCCTCCAAGGCAGCACCTCGCCCGAACGCAGCGGTTTGAGCTCGGCTTCGCCAAAAGCAAAGCTCTCGGGCGGCGTCCAGCTTTCGCGCCGCAAAGTCACCTGCTCCCTGTTGCGCGGCAAGCCATAGAAGTCAGCGCCAAAAAAGCTGGCAAAGCCTTCGAGCTTGTCCAGCGCGCCCGCGTCGTCGAACGCCTCGGCATACATCTCGATGGCAGCGTGGGCGGTGTAGCAACCGGCGCAACCGCTGGCGTGTTCTTTCAGGTGGGCCGGATGGGGGGCGCTGTCGGTGCCGAGGAAGAACTTGGCGCTGCCGCTGATGGCCGCTTCCACCAATGCCAGTCGATGGGTTTCCCGCTTGAGAACCGGCAAGCAGTAGTAGTGGGGCCGGATGCCGCCGGTGAAGATGGCGTTGCGGTTGTAAAGCAGGTGGTGGGCGGTGATGGTGGCGCCCAGGAAGCGGTCGGCCTCAGCCACATACTGCGCCGCCTCTTTGGTGGTGATGTGCTCCATCACGATCTTCAGCTCCGGGAAATCCCGGCGCAGCGGTTTCAGTTGCTGCTCGATGAAGACCGCCTCGCGGTCGAACAAATCAATGTCCGGGCTGGTGACCTCGCCGTGCACCAGCAGCAACATGCCGGCGCGCTGCATGGCTTCCAGCGTTTTGTAGGTTTTGCGGATATCGGTGACGCCGGCATCGCTGTTGGTGGTGGCGCCAGCCGGGTACAGCTTGGCGGCGACCACGCCCGCCTCACTGGCCCGGGCAATTTCATCGGCTGGCAGGTTGTCGGTCAGGTAGAGCGTCATCAGGGGCTCAAACGACATGCCGGCCGGCACGGCGGCGCGGATGCGCTCGGCATAGGCCAGTGCCATCGCAGCGGTGGTCACCGGCGGTTTCAGGTTGGGCATGACGATGGCGCGGGCGAACTGGGCCGCGGTGTGCGGCACCACGGTGCGCAGGGCGTCGCCGTCGCGCAGGTGCAAATGCCAGTCGTCTGGGCGGGTGAAGGTCAGGGATTGGGCTGCAGCGGGGG
Organism: Hydrogenophaga crassostreae; assembly: GCF_001761385.1. GTDB lineage: Bacteria > Pseudomonadota > Gammaproteobacteria > Burkholderiales > Burkholderiaceae_C > Hydrogenophaga > Hydrogenophaga crassostreae. The sequence goes on from NZ_CP017476.1 coordinate 4,548,821, forward strand.
TGTTCATGCCCCGATTGTCTCAAATGGGCGCCACCCTGGCAGGCCAGGCCTGCAAGCTCTCAGCGTGGCACCTTGGCTTCCAGGTGTTGCTGCAAATCGCTCCAGAATTTCTCCAGCGGGCGCTTGGCTTTGCGGGCGTTGGGCCGCTCACGGTAGATGCGAATCTCCAGCGCCGTCTCCAGACCCTCGCCGGCTGACACCAGTTTTTTGGCCCTGACATCCTTGCGCACCGAAGTGGCCGGCAAAAACGCGATGCCGTGGCCTTCCAGCGCCATCGCCTTGAGTCCCTCGGCCATGTCGGTTTCGTAGATGCGGTCCAGGTGAACCGGTACGGCACTTTGTTTGACCAGGTGGTCCACGGCACGGCCCAGATAGGCGCCGGGCGCGTAGGCCAAATAGGGCGCTGGCTGGGCAGCAGTGCCCGGCAGCGTGTAACGCGGTGCACCGCTTTCATCCGCGCGCACATAGGGCGACAACAGCTCGCGCCCGAGGTACAGCATCTCGTAACGGTCCGCATCGAGCTGGATGGGCTGGGCAGTGTGGTGGTAGGCGATCAGCAGATCGCAGCTGCCTTCTACCAGCCGCATCACGGCATCGTGCACATTGAGCGCGATCAACCGGCTTTTGATGGGGCCGCAGGCTTCCCTGAGGCCGGACAACCAGGAAGGGAAAAAGGTAAACGCCAGCGAATGCGGCACGGCAAACTCAATCACGTCCTGCGCCGCCGCCGTGTGGGCGCGAAGCATGGCGCGTGCACTCTGCAAGGACTGCAGCATCTCCAGCGCCTGCTCATAAAGCGTCTTGCCCGCAGGTGTCAGGCGGGTGGGGTAAGAAGATCGGTCGACCAGGTCGGTCCCAGCCCAGGCTTCGAGCGACTGGATGCGCCGGGAGAACGCAGGCTGGGTGACGTGGCGCAATTGGGCCGAGCGGCTGAAACTGCGCGTTTCGGCCAAACTCACGAAATCTTCCAGCCATTTGGTTTCCATGGGCTCGGATTATGCGCGCCGGCCAAACCCGGCGATCCTTGGCGCATTGTGGTCAGGTGCTTCCGGTACGATAGGGAAAACCTAGGGTTAACCCTTATTTTTCTACCATGACCAAAAATCCACCCGATATCCGTCCATCCCGCATTGCCCACGCCGGCCTGCGCCAGAAAATCATGTCTGCCGATGCGGCCGCCGCCTTCATCGAAAACGGCGACCACGTCGGCATGAGCGGCTTCACCGGCGCCGGTTACCCCAAAGCCATTCCGCTGGCGCTGGCCCAACACATCCATGCCCACCACGACGCGGGAAAACCATTCCGCATCGGCGTCTGGACCGGCGCCTCGACCGCGCCCGAACTCGACGGCGCACTCGCCACGGTTGGCGGCATGGACATGCGCCTGCCCTACCAGTCCGACCCGACCTGCCGCGCCCGCATCAACGACGGCGAGATGGCCTACATCGACATCCACCTGTCACACGTGGCGCAGTACGTGTGGTTCGGCTTTCTGGGCAAGCTCAATGTGGCGGTGATCGAGGTCGCGGGCGTTCTGGAAGACGGCCGGCTGATTCCGGCCACCTCGGTGGGCAACAACAAAACCTGGCTGGATCAGGCCGACAAGGTGATCCTCGAGGTCAACTACGGCCACAACCTGGGCCTGGAAGGCATGCACGACATCTACTACGGCACCGAGCGCCCGCCGCACCGCAAACCGATTCCGATGACCCATGCGGGCGACCGCATCGGTGAACCCTACTTGCACTGCGACCCGTCCAAGGTCATCGCCATCGTCGAAACCCACCTGCCGGACCGGGACACGCGCTTTGCCGCGCCAGATGAAGCCTCCAAGCGCATCGCTGAACATCTGATGGCTTTCTTGCAAGAGGAAGTGGCGCTGGGGCGCTTGCCGCCCGAGCTTCTGCCGCTGCAATCGGGCGTGGGCAACATCGCCAATGCGGTGATGGAAAGCCTGAACGAAGGGCCGTTCAACAACCTGCAGGGCTACACCGAAGTCTTGCAAGACGGCATGCTGGCCATGCTGGAATCCGGCAGGATGTCCATGGCCTCTGCCACCGCGCTCTCGTTCTCTGCACCGGTGATGGAAGCGTTTCTCGCCAACATCGATTTTTACCGCGAGCGCATCGTGCTGAGACCGCAGGAAATCAGCAACCACCCCGAGGTGATCCGCCGTCTGGGCATCATTGCCATGAACGGCATGATCGAAGCCGATCTGTATGGCAACGTGAATTCCACCCACGTGATGGGGACCCGCATCATGAACGGCATCGGCGGCTCCGGCGATTTCGCGCGCAATGCCTACCTCTCGGTCTTCATGACACCGTCCACCGCCAAGGGCGGCAGCATCAGCTGCATCGTGCCCATGGTCAGCCACGTGGACCACACCGAACACGACGTGCAGATCGTGGTCACCGAACAAGGCCTGGCCGACCTGCGCGGCCTCTCACCGCGCCAGCGTTCGCGGCGCATCATTGAACGCTGCGCCCACCCCGACTTCAAACCCGCGCTGCTGGACTACGTGGAACGCAGCGAAGCCAACGCCCGTGCCGGCCACGCGGGCATGCACACGCCACACCTGCTGGACGAAGCGCTGTCATGGCACAGCCAATTCGAGAAAACCGGCAGCATGCTGAAGGCTGGAGAAGCACCGTTGAGCTGAGCCAGCAATCGCATCCCCCGCCGTGGGGCCGGGCTGAGCAGCGCAAGGCACCGCGCAGCGGGCCGCAACCCGGCTTACACAATTCAATCGGAAGAGGACTGCTGCAAAGCCCACATCCCCGCATAGACCCCGCCCACCCGCGAGACCAAATCAGAGTGCCGCCCCCGCTCCACCACCTCACCGTTCACGAGCACCAAGATCTCATGCGCATCCACAACGGTAGATAGCCGGTGCGCAATCACCAGTGAAGTCTTGTTGCGTGCAGCCGTCCGAAGTTCCGCCTGAATGGCACGCTCGTTCGCCGAATCCAACGCAGAAGTGGCCTCGTCAAAAATCACGATGGGCGGGTTCTTGAGCAGCGTGCGCGCAATCGCCACCCGCTGCTTCTCACCGCCCGACAGCTTCAGCCCCCGTTCACCCACCATGGTTGCATAGCCCTTGGGCAGGCGTTCAATGAAGGTGTGGATGTGGGCTGCTTTCGCGGCGGCCACTGCCGCTTCGTGGCCGGCTTCAGGGCGGCCGTAGAGGATGTTGTATTCGATGGTGTCGTTGAACAACACCGTGTCTTGCGGCACGATGCCGATCGACTGGCGCACGCTGGCCTGGGTCACCTCGCGGATGTCCTGACCGTTGATGGAGATGCGGCCACTGCCTTGTGGGCCCGTGTCGTCGTGGTTGCTCACATCGTAGAAACGGTAGAGCAAGCGGGCAAGCGTCGATTTCCCGGAGCCCGACGGGCCCACAACCGCCACCGTTTTGCCAGCGGGAATCTCAAAGCTCACGCCGTGCAGAATTTCCCGCTCCGGATCATAGGCAAACCGCACGTTTTCAAACCGCACCGTGGGCGGGCCGCCCAAAGTCAGCTCTTGAGCGCCCGGTTCATCGGCAATCTCGCGCTCCTTTTCCAGCAAGACAAACATCTTGTCGAGGTCGGTCAGGCTCTGCTTGATCTCGCGGTACAAGACACCCAGAAACCCCAGCGGGATGTAGAGCTGGATCATGAAAGCGTTGACCATGACCAGATCGCCCAGGGTCATGCGTCCGTCGGCCACGCCCTGCGTGGCGCGGTAGAGCATCAGGATCAAGGCCGTGGCGATGACCAGTTGCTGGCCAGTGTTGAGCATGGACAGCGTGGTCTGGCTCTTGATGCGCGCCACCCGCAGTTTTTCCAGCGCCGTGTTGTAGCGCTCGGTCTCGAACACTTCGTTGTTGAAGTATTTGACCGTCTCGAAGTTGAGCAGCGAATCGATGGCACGCGTCTGGCTGGCCGATTCCAGCTCGTTCATCTCGCGGCGAAACTGCGTGCGCCACTCGGTCACCTTGACGGTGAAGGTCACATAAAACACCAGCGCCACCAGCGTGATCCACACATACCCCATGTCGAACTTGGTGCCCAGCAGCACCAGGACCATGGTCACCTCGATCAGCGTCGGAAAGATGCTGTAGAGCGAATAGGAAATCAGCGACTGCACACCGCGCGTGCCCCGGTCGATATCACGCGTCATGCCGCCAGTCTGGCGCTCCAGGTGGAAGCGCAGGCTCAGGTTGTGCAAGTGGCCAAACACCTGCAGGGCGATGCTGCGCGTGGCGCCTTCGGTGGCCTTGGCAAAAATCAGTTCGCGCAACTCGGTGAACAAGGAAGTGCACAGGCGCAAGCCGCCATAAGCCACCAACAAGCCGATCGGCACCACCAGCAACGCCTCGACGCTCCCGGGCTTGATGGTCATCGCGTCCACCAGTTGTTTGAGCAACAGCGGCACGCCCACGTTGGCCATCTTGGCGCCGACCATGAAGGTCAGCGCGGCGCCCACGCGCCATTTGTATTCCCAGAGGTAGGGAAACAGGCGCGAGAGCGTGGCCCAGTCAGAGCGGCGCTGTGCGACCTCGCGCGCGCGCTCGGCGGCGGTCTGGGCAGAAGCTGAATGTGAGGAGGCGGATGACGATCGCATGCAGGACAATGACGGGTAACAGAACCAACCATTGTGCCCATGTCCGCCGAATCCAGCCCCCGCCCCGAAAGTGCCCTCCCTCTAGGCCGAGAGCTCGTGCTCAAGGTCATTCCCATGCCAGCCGACTGCAACGCCAATGGCGACATTTTTGGCGGCTGGGTCATGGCCCAGGTTGACCTGGCCGGCTCTGTCTTGCCCGCACGCCATGTACAAGGCCGCATGGCGACCGTGGCGGTGAACCAGTTCATCTTCAAGCAGCCAGTGCGCGTGGGCGACATCCTGAGCTTTTTCGCCCATGTAGAGCGCATCGGCAACACATCGATCACAGTGCAGGTGGAGGTTTTCGCCGAACAGTTCCGCAGCCAGGGCGCCTACGTGAAGGTGACAGAGGCAAGCCTGACCTACGTGGCCATTGACGATCAGGGCAAACCGCGGAAGATTCCGCGCGGCACGGTTCAGGCGCCGACCTGACCCAACCCGGAAAGGCCTCTGGCCGCCTCCGACAGCGCGCCCCGCACCCTCATGGGCTATCGCGGACCAGGCGAACCGCATAACCGGAGGCGCGGAAGTAGAAAGCCACGTAAGCGTCACTCAAGCTGACACCCCAACCAATGTTTTCAGATCCCACGGTGGCAAAAGGCGAAGACGACCACTGATAACGGGCCTCCGCACCAGGAAAAGCCGTCGCATCGATGTGCGCACCGCTGCTGATGCTGCGGTCAATCAGGCTGGCGAGTTCCTTGATGTGGGGCAGGCGCCAGCCGTCTCGGCTTCGGGCCCGAACCAGCGCGCCCTCCTGGCTGAAGGTGCTGATGCCTCCGGTGCAAGCCCCCCCATCCCAACTGAACCCTTCCTGGCATCGCCGCCACGCAAGCCCGGTCCATGCGTCGTTGACCACGTTGTTGGCCGCATCCCCTGGGTAGGTCGCCGAGCTGTAGGTGAACCGGATGCCGCTGGGTGCAACGCCCCGCACCAGTCGCACCGCATACCCCGAGGCTGAACGCTGGGTTTTCGCGGCGTTCCCTGAGCCAAGGTCGCCGAGCCAAGCTTCGGCACTGTTGGTGCTCACCAGTTCGCTGGTCCAATGGAACTTGCTCGCCGTGTTCGGAAACCAGGCGCTCCGAATCGCCGGGCCATTCACGCCGTAGTCCACGATGCCTTGCAATTCCCGAACGGTGGGCAGGCGCCAGTCGGAGAAGCCACACAGGCTGGACGCGTTCACCGCCGCCAGGTAGCCGCTGGCGTCGCTGGCGGCACCGCCGCCGAGATTGGTGTAGGTGTTGTCCTTGTCGCGCAGGCCACCGTCGTCGGTTTTGCCCTCCCAGATCAGACCGGTCACATCGTCCTTGACACAGCTGGTCAACGGCTCGCTGTTCACGGTGCTGTAGCTCAAGGCGTTGATTGCCACGCGGTGCCCGTCTTGCTGGGGGTTCAGATCCGTCGCGTCTTTGCTGCTGCAGGCCACCCGGGTGTCGCTGCCAGCTTTGTAGCATTGGTCGGCCGTCACACCTGAGTGGGGCACCTTTGCCACAAAGGGTTCCGGCGGCGCCCATCCGCTGGTCAACACGTAATACCCGATGCCTTCATAGCTGTAGGTTGCGGCGAGGTTGGTGATGATGCTGTCGCGCTCGCTGACGCTCGCGGTGTAGAAATGAAAGCCTTTGTTGGGAACGTAAAACCGGTACAACGGCGTGAACCCGGCCCCGGCCACCTGGCTGGCGTGGTAGGCCACGCCTTCGTAGCTGAACTGCGGCAAATTGGCCACCAGGTTGGCCCGCTCGGTCTCGCTGATGGTGTAGAAGTGCACCCCCGACTGCGTGTTGTAGAAACGGTGCACGGGAGAAAGCCCGGCCGAAAAATCGCTGGCCACCGAAAAGGCTGGGCCGTCGAAGCTGAATGGGGGCGAGAGATTGGCCGCAACGTTGGCGCGCTCGGTTTCACTGGTGGTGTAGAAATGCGCAGCGGTGCTGGTGTTGTAGAAACGGTAGGCGGGAATGCGCACCGCAGCGGCTTTGCGCGCCACCTGGCCGCTGGCGTAGGCGCTCTTGGGCGCGATGACGCCTGGGTTGAGTTGCACCTCGGTATCAACCGGGTCTGTGGATGGCAGCTCTGCTGTCCGGGCCCGCGCTTCGGCCGCATCCAGCGATGCCTGGCTCATCTGGGCGCCTTTTGCGAGCTGGGCCTCGTCGCCAGCGCTGGCCGCACCGGGAGCACTGCCGCCCTGGGCCAGACGGTCGAGTGTGATGTCTGTGGCCGGCAGGCTGCCAGCGCTCTCAGATCCCTGCCCGCCGCCACAGGCAGACAACAGACACAGCAAGAACAGCGCACCCGTTGCACGCCAATGTAAAGGGGTTGGCTTCGCTGAGCGCATGAAGTTTCTCCTTGACAACGCGCCATGCCTTGGGCGCCCGGGCAGGGTAACACCTGGCACCCATCTTTGCCACCCTGCCACGGGCGATGTACCCCGTCCCGCACCCCGTTGAACGCTGTGATCGCTCCAGGTTCTGCGCCGCCACCCCAAACCCTTTCTCCGGTTGGGCGCGCTGACGTACCGCCCAGTGGATCCTCGTGTGCGAACAAGCGCGCCCTCAACAGCGGGTCCCTCGACCACCACAGACACGGCGTGCGACTCCGACACGCAGCCAGCAGCGTTCGGCGCTTTCCGGTGCCCGGTCTTCACCGGATGGTGCGCCGGTCGGGAGACCCATGAGGTCGGTGCCAACGCGCTCCGAAGCAACCCTCCTCTGCTTCGATCAAGCGATCGTCCCGAAAGTGGGTCATCGAACCTGAAAACAAAGACGCTTGCGCGACCCACTCCCGGGAGAACCCCTAGCGCCAGTGACAGGCAAGCCCGATATAACTGGGGTCAAACATGCGTCGGGCGTGCCGCATTTTTTGCAGCGCTCGCCGACAAAAACAACAGGAGACAACAACGTGCAATTGCTGCAGTTGCTCATCAGTGGCATCGCCCAAGGCTGTATTTACGGCCTGATTGCCCTGGGGTTTGTGCTGATCTACAAAGCCACGGAAACGGTGAGCTTTGCCCAGGGTGACCTGATGATGGTCGGCGCCTTTGGCGGCATGTTGGCCATGACGCTCATGGGCTTCCCTTTCTGGCTGGCGGTGCCTGCCGCCATCATCGGCATGGGGCTTTTTGGTGTGGTGGTTGAGCGGCTGGTGATCCGACCCATCCTCGGGCAACCCGCCTTCTCCATCGTGATGCTGACCATTGGCGTGGGCTACGTATTGCGTGGACTGATCACGATGATCCCCAACATCGGCACCGATACCCACACACTCGATGTGCCCTACGCGGGGCAGGTCTTGAGCATGGGAGGACTGGTGGTCTCGGCCGAACAGATCGTGGTCATTCTGGCCACCGCCATTCTGTGCGGCGGCCTGTTTGCATTGTTCAAATACACCAAGCTCGGCATTGCCATGCAGGCCGCTTCTCAAAACCAGCTAGCCGCGTACTACATGGGCATTCCCGTGCAGCGCATCAACGGCCTGGTGTGGGGTCTGGCCGCAGCGGTTGCAGCCATCGCCGGCCTGCTGCTCGCACCCATCACCTTTGTGCACGCGAACATGGGCTTCATTGGTCTCAAGGCCTTTCCCGCCGCCGTGGTCGGTGGCTTTGGCAGCCTGCCAGGCGCCATCGTCGGCGGCCTGGTGATCGGCATCGTCGAAGCGGTGGCGGGTTTTTACCTGCCCGAGGGTTTTAAAGACATCGCGCCCTACATCGTTGTGTTGCTCATGCTTGTCTTGAAGCCCAACGGTCTTTTCGGTGAAAAGCTGAGGAAGAAGGTATGACGAACGCTCATCGCGACGCGCCCCGCATCACTGCCAAGGGTCACTGCGGAACCGGCTTAGCCCGGCCGCGGGTGACGCCCGCCCAGGGGGGAGGCGCCGCAGGCGCATCGGGGGGGAGCATCTAGTGCGCTTCATTTTCAAAACCGACTACAACCAGGACGTCAAGCTCGCCAAGCATGGGGGGCATGTCTTCTGGTACAGCTTGCTGGGCCTGGGATTGCTGATTGCCCCATGGACCATTGAAGAATACTGGCTGGCGCAACTCACTTTCGTATTGATCTATTCCATCGTGGGACTGGGCCTGATGCTGCTGGCGGGTTTCACCGGCCTCTTTTCCCTTGGCCATGCTGCCTTCCTGGGCGTGGGCGCCTACACCGAAGCCATCATGGTGAACGCAGGCGTACCCTTCCCGATTTCCCTCGCCTGCGCAGGCTTGCTTTCGGCCGCAGTGGGCATGGTGGTGGGCTTGCCTGCGCTGCGGGTGAAGGGCATTTACCTCGGTATGGCCACGCTGGCTTTTGGCTTCATCGTCGAAGAGGCCATGGCACGGTGGGAGAGCATGACGGGCGGCAACGCAGGCCTGTCGGTGAATTTTCCGGCCATTGGCGACTGGCAGCTGGACACCACAAACGAGTTCTACTTTCTCTGCCTGGTGATTACCGTGATTTCCACGCTGGCCATCGTCAATCTGCTGAGATCAAGCACCGGACGGGCCTTCGTGGCCATTCGGGACTCCGAGATTTCTGCTCAGAGCATGGGCATCCACCTGGCCCGCTACAAAACGCTGAGCTTCGCACTCTCAGCCGCCTTGGCCGGCGTGGGCGGCGCGCTGTACGCGCACAAGATCATGTTTCTCTCACCCGAGCAATTCAGCATCGTGCAGTCGATCGACCTGCTGCTGCTCGTGGTCATCGGGGGCCTGGGCTCGGTTCACGGTGCGTTCCTCGGCGCCATCTTCCTGATCGTGATGCCGCAACTCATCGCCATGGGCAAAGACCTTTTGCCCGACGCCATTGGTCAGGCGGCTGGTTTGCAGGGCACGGTCTACGGCATGGTGCTGATCGCATTTGTCCTGTTTGAACCCATGGGCCTGTACGGTCGCTGGCTCAAGGTGCGCACCTATTTCCAGCTGTTCCCGTTCTACCGCAAGGGCATGTTCAAGCGGCAGAAGTCTTTCCAGAAATCGGATCGATTGAAATGAACAGACTGCCCCACCCCCGGATGGTCCTCCCTACGCCGCTTCGCGTCACCCCCTTGAGGGGGCACCGCTTCCACGGCGCTCAGGGTTTGCATACCCTTTCTCCGGACAACCTGCCATGAGTGACGACCTGCTTCTTTCAGCCAAAAACCTCAGCGTGCGCTTCGGCGGCGTGCTGGCGGTGAACAACGTGAGCTTTGATGTGAAGCGCGGTGAGGTGTTCACCTTGATCGGACCCAACGGCGCGGGCAAGACCACAGTGTTCAACCTGATCAGCCGCATCTACACACCCACTGCAGGCACCATCGATTTTGCCGACCCCAGGGGCGGCATGCTGCGGCTGACCGATCAGCAACCGCACCAGATCGCCAGTCTGGGCATCGCGCGCACGTTTCAGAACATCGAGCTGTTCGAACACGCCACGGTGCTGCAAAACCTGCTGATCGGGCGCCACACCCATCGGAAAACCGGCTTGTTGAGCGAACTTTTCTTCACCGGAAAGACCCGCGCCGCCGAAATCGAGGCACGGGAAAAGGCCGAAGAAATCATTGAATTTCTTGACCTGCAACATCACCGCGAGTCACTGGTCGCCGGCCTGCCGTATGGCATTCGCAAAGTGGTCGAACTGGCCCGGGCGCTGTGCACGGAGCCCAAACTGCTGTTGCTCGACGAGCCTTCATCGGGTCTGAACGTTGAAGAGACCGACGACATGGCCTTCTGGATCGCCGACATCAAAAACGAACTGGGCATCACCGTGTTGATGGTCGAGCACGACATGAGCCTGGTGTCCAAGGTGTCTGACCGTGTGTTGGCGATGAGCATGGGCGAAGAACTGGCCAGCGGCACACCGGCCGACGTGCAAAACCACCCCGGTGTGATCGAGGCCTACCTCGGCTCGGAAGACGACGTGTCGGCGCTGCGCCGCGAGAACCACCAAAAGGAGGCAGCATGAGAGAAGCAGGGCAGCCCCGGGGTTCGACTGGCCCTTCGGGGGGCAGCGCCGCTTGCGCAGCAACAGGCTTGGGGGCGATATGACCGTTCCCATGACAGACAACGCCGTGCTCAAGCTGCTCAACGTTGAGAGCGCCTATGGGCCCATCAAGGCCATTCGCGGGGTGAGCCTGCAGGTGCGCCGGGGTGAAATAGCCACCGTGCTGGGCTCCAACGGCGCGGGCAAAACCACCATTTTGAAAACCATCAGCGGCATCATCGATCCGCGCAAGGGCTCCATCGAATTCAAGGGCCAGAGCATCACGGCGCTCGACCCGGCCTTGATCGTGCAGCAAGGTTTGATGCATGTGCCTGAGGGGCGCGAAGTGTTTCCGCTGCTCTCGGTGCGGGACAACCTGCAAATGGGCGCCTACACCCGCAAAGACCGCGACGGTGTAGCGCGCGACATGGAGGCGGTATTCAACTACTTCCCCATCCTTCGTGAACGGGCTGCGCAAGATGCCGGCCTGCTCTCGGGCGGACAACAACAGATGCTCGCGATTTCGCGCGCCTTGATGGCCAACCCCGACCTGATACTGCTTGACGAGCCCAGCCTGGGTCTGAGCCCCAAGCTCACCAAAGAGATCTTCGAGATTGTCGTGCGCATCAACCGCGAACGCGGCACCACCATCTTGCTGGTGGAGCAAAACGCCAACATGGCGCTCAACGCGTCGGACTACGGCTATGTATTGGAGAACGGCCGCATCGTGATGGAAGACACCTGCGCCAAGCTGCGGGAAAAAGACGACATCAAAGAGTTCTACCTCGGCATGAAAGAAGAAGGCGTTCGCGCCGATCGCCGCTGGAAGAAAAAGAAGAACTGGAGGTAGAGATGACTCACCCCTGCGCCGCTTCGCGCTCCTCCCAGGCCTGCTCAAGCAGGCTTGGAGCCGCGGCCCTCAGCCCCCTCAAGGGGGCGGCACTGGCCGTCCGGCAAAGCCGGCCCGGCGGCGCCCTGGGTTGCGCGCGCTCTTTCGCAACGCATCTGGCCATGAAGAAAATTTTGGAACCGTCAAGATGAGCTACCTCTGGGATCTTTCCGCGATTCAGCCGCAGCCCAACGTGGTGATGCAAGGCGACACCATGCCTGCTGTTTTCTGGCACGCCGTGAAAGCGCGCGGACCCAAGGTGTGGATGCGCCAGAAAGACTTCGGTATCTGGCGCACCTGGACCTGGAACCAGACGGGCGATGCCGTGCGCGACATCGGCCATGGCCTGATGTCCCTGGGCTTTGAATCACGCGAGACAGCGTCGATCCTGTCCAACACCAACATCGAATGGGTGTTGTGCGACCTCGCGGTGTTGAGCGCCAACGGTGTGTCCAACGGTATCTATCCCACGGATGCGGCCGAGCAGGTCGAGTACCTCTGCCAGGACTCTTCGACCACCGTGCTGTTTGTGGAAGACGACGAACAACTCGACAAGGTGCTGGCGGTTCGCGAGCAGTTGCCCAAGCTCAAAAAAATCGTTGTGTTCGACATGGAGGGCCTGCGCGATTTCGACGATCCGCAAGTCATCAGCCTGGATGACCTGCGCGCGCTGGGCCGCGAGCACCTGAAGCACAACCCTGAAGCGCTGAACCAGCGCACAGCGGCCTGCAAGCCCGAAGACCTGGCCATTCTGGTCTACACCTCGGGCACCACCGGGCGGCCCAAAGGCGCCATGCACAGCCACCATGGACTGGTCTACACCGTGCGGGGCTACAACACGCTCATCGCGCGCGACGAAAACGACGAGTGCATGTGCTTTCTGCCGCTGTGCCACATCGCCGAGCGCATGGGCGGCGAGTATTTTTCGCTCTACACCGGCGCCAAGCTCAACTTCGTCGAGAACCCCGAAACCGTGCCCGAGAACGTGCGCGAGATCGCGCCCACGGTGTTCACCGCCGTGCCGCGCGTGTGGGAGAAGTTCTATTCAGGCGTGATGATTTCGCTCAAGGAGGCTGGCGCGGTTCAGCAGGCCGCTTACGCCTGGGCCATTGGTGTGGGTCAGCGCGTGGCCGATCAGGTTTTGAAGGGTGAAACCATTTCAGAGGGGTTGAAACTGCAATTTCGGATAGCGCGCCTGCTGGCGCTCAACAACGTGCGCAAGCTCATCGGCATCCACAGGGCGCGTTTCCTGGTCACGGGTGCCGCGCCCATTTCCCCCGAACTGGTGCGCTGGTATCTGGCGCTGGGTCTGCCCATGCTCGAAGTCTGGGGCATGACCGAAACCTGCGGCGCTTCTACCGGCATTCCCGCCGACAGAATCAAGCCGGGCTCCATTGGCCCTGCCGCCGACTACAACGAAGTGCGCATCGATCCGCTCACAGGCGAAATTCTTGTGCGCGGGCCAAATGTGTTCATGGGCTACCTCAACCTGCCCGAGAAGACCGCCGAGACCATCGACAAAGAAGGCTGGCTGCACACGGGCGACGTGGGCCTGGTCGATGAGGAAGGGTTTTTCCGCATCACCGACCGCATGAAAGACATCATCATTACCGCAGGCGGTAAAAACATCACACCGAGCGAACTGGAAAACGAGTTGAAGTTTTCACCCTACGTCACCGACGCAGTGGTGATTGGCGACAAGTTGCCCTACCTCACCGTGATCATCATGATCGATCAGGAGAACGTCGAGAAATTTGCGCAAGACAACGACGTGCCCTTCTCGAACTACGCCAGCCTCACCCGTGCGCCAGAGGTGCAGCAGGTGATTCAGGACGTGATTGATGGTGTGAACAAGAAATTTGCCCGGGTCGAACAGATCAAAAAGTTCTTCCTGCTCGATACCCAGCTCAGCGCCGAAGACGAGGAACTCACCCCCACCATGAAGCTCAAACGCAAGCTGGTTCAAGAAAAATACGCTCCCCAGATTCAGGCCATGTACGCCAAATAGGCGTGCAAGCCGCGGCCACTTCACTTTCCAACCACACCAGGAGACATCACCCATGAAGCTATTTCAGGTCACCATGATCAGCGCCGCAATGGCCCTCGCCAGCGGTGCAGCCTTGGCAGATCAAGGCGTGAGCAAGGACGAAATTGTGCTCGGCTCAATTCAGGACTTGTCTGGCCCCATCGCCGGCTTTGGCAAGCAGCTGCGCTTGGGCATGATGCTGCGCGTTGACGAAGCCAACGAACAAGGCGGCGTCAATGGCCGCAAGATCAAGCTGCTGGTGGAAGACTCGGCCTACGATCCACGCCGCGCTGTGCTCGCCGCCCAAAAACTGGTCAACCAGGACAAGATCTTCGCCATGATCGGCCACATCGGCACCGCCACCAACATGGCCGCCATGCCGGTGCAGTTCCAGAAGGGCGTGATCAACTGGTTCCCTGTCACGGCTGCGCGCCAGATGTATGAGCCCTTCCACAAACTGAAATACTCTTATGCGGCGCCCTACTACGACCAGATGCTTCTGGGGGCCCCCAAGCTGGCCAAAGAAAAAGGCGCCAAGAAAGTGTGTGCCATGTACCAGGATGACGACTTCGGCATCGAGGTGCTGAAGGGCGCAGAAGATGGCCTGAAAGCCGCTGGCATGGCCATGGCCGAGTCCACGTCTTACAAGCGTGGTGCCACCGATTTCTCTTCGCAAATCCAGAAGCTGGCGTCGGAGAAATGCGACATGGTCGTGCTGGGCACCATCATTCGTGAAACCATCGGCGCCATCGCCACCGCCAAACGCCTGGGCTTCAACCCTGTCTTCCTGGGCTCCAGCGCAGCCTATACCGACCTGATTCACAAACTCGGCGGCGGTGCCGCCATGGATGGCCTCTACGCCACCATGACCGTACAAAACCCCTACCTTGATGCAGCCTCACAGCCCATCCGGTTCTGGGCCAACAAGTACCAGACCAAGTTCAACGAAGAGCCCACGGTGTTCTCGGTGTATGGGTACAACGCCGTGGATGCCTTCCTCGTGGCGGCCAGCAAGGCCGGCAAAAACCTCACCACCGACAGCTTCATCAAGGTCATGGACAACATGACATTCCCACCCGACATGTTCGGCGGCGCCGAGCAGACATTCACCGCCACCAAGCGCCTGGGCAGCGATTCGGTGCGCATGTCGGTGATTGAAAACGGTCGCTGGAAAGTGATATCCGAGTACATCCACAAGTGACCTGAATGCCACTCAACAGGTAACGCAACGCCTGCTTTCGCGGGCCATGTGCGAAAGCCGCCTCGCTTGATGCGAAGGCGGCTTTTTTTCTTGTCCACTTCAAGCAAGCCCAATTTGATGAACGCCTACACCGCCGCCTGGCTCGCTGACACGCTGCTGGTGCTGCACGTGGGCATCGTTGTGTTCGTGGTGAGCCTGCTTCCTCTGGTGCTGATGGGCGGTGTCAGGGGGTGGCGATGGGTGCGCCGGCGCAGCATTCGTTTCACCCACCTGGCGCTGATGCTCGTCATCGCCACCCAGGCCTGGATGGGCCGACTGTGCCCACTCACCGTATGGGAACAGGCGTTGCGACAACTGGCCGGCCAAGGGGCCTACCGCGAGAGCTTCATCGAACACTGGCTTTCTCGCCTGCTTTACTGGAGCGCACCGCCCTGGGTATTCGTGGCGGTGTACTCGGCGTTTGCGCTGCTGGTGGCGTGGGCCTGGTGGTGGGTGAGGCCGGGCAACGGTGTGCCAGGGCGAGACCAGGCACGGACTTGAAAGTCCCTTGGTCAGAAGGCCCCACTCGGCACCGAGGTCGCCGGCGGGTCACCAGACAGACTGCAATGCAATGCAAGCGCACCGCCCGGTCAGAACCGGGGCCCTGCCAGGTCTCAGGCAAGAAGACCGACGCCAGGCCCAGCAAAGCACGGCTACGCCGCTGTAAGCTGATCCCGTCCACCGGTGACGATTGGGTTGCTTCTGACGGCTCACACCGGTGTTGCCTGAGTCATACTTTGATACATGCACTTGAAACGTCTGCTCAAATGCAAATGCGGTTTCAACATCTTCCCGCAACAACCGATATAGCTGACTCCCTCCTTGCTCATGTCATTTGCCATGCAGATCCCGATTGCAATAACGGCCATGCCAATCCTGCGTCGCAAAGGTACGCCTCGCAGCGACCGCGGCACACACGTCGCGCGGTTGCGGCAGCCAACCACATGGATTTCTTTGGTGATTCGCCAGTTGTCCTGGGGGCTTCTGCTGGTTTTCTGCGTGATCGGCAATGGCTGGGCCCAGGCCCCGCAATCCGGCGCACGTCCAACATCGATCGTTGTTGTCACCGACGACAACTACCCGCCGTTCATCTTTCGCGATTCCTCGGGCCAGGTGCAAGGCATTCTCAAGGACAGTTGGGCATTGTGGGCGAAGCACACCGGCATCACCGTCGATCTGCAGGCCATGGACTGGGGCAAGGCACAAGCCATCATGGCAGCAGGGCAAGCCGATGTCATCGACACCATATTCAAGACCGAAGCACGCAGTGCCCTATACGATTTCAGCGAGCCGTTTGCCAAGCTCGACGTGCCGATTTTCTTTCATCAAAGCATCAGCGGAATCGTCAACGTCGACTCGCTCAAGGGGTTCACCGTTGGTGTCAAGGATGGCGACGCCTGCATCGATTTCCTGCTCTCGCAAGGTGTCGACAGCATCAAAAAGTACCCCAGCTACCTGGATGTCATTGCCGCAGCAGGCGCCGACGAGGTGCGGGTTTTCTGTGTCGATCAACCTCCTGCCGTCTATTTGCTCAACCAGCTTGGTATTGCCAATCGGTTTCGCCAATCCATGCCTTTGTACACGGGCGAATTCCACCGTGCGGTGCGAAAGGGCAACACCGCGCTGTTGAAAACAGTTGAAGACGGATTCGCACAGATCACCGCCGCCGAACGGCAGCAGATAGACCACAAATGGTACGGATCCACGGTCGCGGCCTCAGGACTCATGCGCTTTGCAGACTATGCACGAGATGCCGCATACGGCCTGCTGGGCATCTTTTTTCTGGCAATGGCCCTGGTGTTCTGGAACCTCACCTTGCGCGGGCGCGTGGCGAAGAAAACGGCAGAACTGTCCCAAACCATCGATGCCCTGAACGAAGCAAAAACCGCAGCGGAGCAATCACTGGGGCAACTGAATGCCACACTGGTCGCGATTCCCGACCTGATGTTCGAGGTTGACCTCGAAGGCAGATACCACGAAGTCCATTCCGCCAGCGACAGCTTGCTTGCGGCGCCCGCGTCAAGGCTGCTCGGCAAAACCATCAGCGACGTGATGCCTGCAGATGCGGCCGGCATCACCATGTCGGCGTTGCGCGAGGCCAATGAAAAAGGCGATTCGCGCGGGAAGCAGATCCGGTTGGAGGTGCCCGAAGGCGTGCGCTGGTTCGAGCTGTCCATTGCCCGCAAGCCGGTTGAATCCGGACAGGCCCACCGGTTTATCGCCCTATCCAGAGACATCACAGATCGCAAGCGTTTCGAGGATGCGCTGGCGACCAAGACCGCATTGCTGCGCGACACCTTCGACAACATGAGCGAAGGGATCAGCATCGTGGACGGCAACCTGCGACTCGCTGGATGGAACCGGCGCTTCGCCGAACTGCTCGAACTCCCCGAGTCATTGCTCAACGAAAACACCACCTTCACCGACATCATCCGATTCAACGCACTGCGCGGTGAGTACGGCCCAGGGGATCCAGAGGAGCAAGTGCGTGAGCGCGTAAAACTGGCCCTCCATCCTCAACCCCATCACATCGAACGCGCCAGGCCCAACGGCAGCGTGATTGAAGTTCGCGGCGTACCGCTCCCTGGAGGCGGAATTGTTTCCACCTACACCGACATCACGGCTCGCAAGCAGGCCGAGGCCGCGCGCGAGTCGCTGGAAGGTCAATTGCGCGAGTCACAGAAGATGCAGGCGATTGGCACCCTTGCCGGTGGCATCGCCCACGACTTCAACAACATCATCGCTGCGATTCTCGGCAACACGAACCTGGCGCGGCAGGATGCGAGCGACAACCCCCAGGTCCTGGAAAGCCTGGAAGAAATTCACAAGTCGGCAACCCGCGCCCGTTCTCTGGTGCAGCAGATACTCTCCTTCAGCCGCCGCCAGCCAACCGCGCGGAAGCTGGCCTCGATGGTCACCGTCATCGAAGAGTCCGTGCGCTTGTTCCGTGCCACCCTACCTGGCCGGGTAATGATCGAGCTCCAGGCCGACGGAGAGACGCCACTTGTACTTGCCGATCCCATGCAGATTCAGCAGGTGGCCATCAATCTGGTCAACAACGCCATGCAGGCGATTGGCGACGCGTCCGGGCGCATTGGTATCAGGCTCGACACCGTCATGCTTGACACCAAGTTCGTCGAGGCCCACCCGGCATTGCGCGGGCTGCATGCGGCGCACCCCGGTCGCACGGTTCGGCTTTCGATTGCCGACAACGGCCCGGGCATGGATGCCGCCACGATGGCGCGGGTCTTCGAGCCGTTCTTCACCACCAAGCCAATCGATGAGGGTACCGGTCTGGGCCTCTCGGTGGTGCTTGGCATCGTGCAGACCCACGAAGGCGCCATCACGGTGGACAGCCAGCCTGGAAAGGGGGCGACATTCACGGTCTACCTGCCAGCAGCGCAAGCCATCGCAGACGCAGCGACGTCCCCCGAGCCTGCGCATCCCGCGAGCGCAGCCGCTGCAGACCCGAGCAGCGACCTGCGCATTCTGTATCTCGATGACGATGAGTCCCTGGTGTTTCTGGTCACCCGCCTGCTGGGGAGGCGCGGATACCAAGTGAAGGGGTTTATCGACCAGCACGAGGCGCTGACAGCAATCCGGGAAGACCCGGCGGCGTTTGACCTGGTGGTCAGCGACTACAACATGCCGGGCCTGTCCGGACTGGATGTGGCCCGTGAAATCCGGACGATTCGCGCCGACCTGCCGGTCGCGGTGGCATCCGGGTTCATCGATGAAGTGCTTCAAGCTCAGGCCGGCGGCGCGGGGGTGCGGGAGCTGATCTTCAAAGCCGGTGCCGGCGAGGAGTTTTGCGCGGCATTTGAACGGCTGGCAGAAACGGTGAAGGAGTCATTGAACCGAGGGTAGGTTCCCCGCTCGGCAATCCCCGGGGCAGCGAATGTCACTGCATTCGCGGTTCGGGCCCCGCATTGGCGATGTGGGTTGTGCTGACACCCGGATGCCGGCTTTCGCACAACGGTTTCAATTGTTGCCAGGGCTTCGGCGGGGGAAAATCCCCAGTTCAACACCCTCCAACCCGCCGAGCCTCCACCTCAAACGGGTTGTCCCAATAGGCATTCCGCCCACGCGTCCATTGCCAGGCGCCGGCCAAAAAATAAGCGGGAAGAAACAGTGGACCCCAACGCTCACACTGCAACACATGCACCCGCTCATGCGCGCGCAAACGCTCCAGTTCGTTGGCATGGGTACCAAGAATCACATGGCCGAAGGTGATGGCGGCGAAGGGCCAGCGGCGGTTGGGTGCGCTGCGCAGGGCGGCGATTTCAAACACGCCATCCACCACCCGCATGCGCGCGCCGGATGGGATCAGCAAGATGCCGAAGGCCAGACCCAACATTGAATTGGGTGAAGCCCAGGCCACGCGGGCCCAGCGCACCGCTTGGGTTTGCCACTTGGCGGTGGGCCTGCTGCGCATGGGGGCCAAACTCACGCTCAAGAAACGATGTAGGCGCCAGAGCCTGTCGACAGCAACTTGCCGTCGGCGCCGAAGAACTCCATGCGGGTCGAGGCCACGCGCGAGCCCAGGCGCATGACTTCGGCGCGGAGTTCAAAGTGCTCACCGATACCCGGGCGCAGGTAGTCGACCCGGAGATCGATGGTGCCCAGCTTGCCAAACCGGTGCAGGCGCTGTTCGGGCGATTCGTCCATGTGGCGTGCGCCGATGGCGGCCATGCAGGCCAGGCCGCCCATGGCGTCGAGACCGGCGCTGATCACCCCGCCATGCAGACGGTTGTGGCTGTAATGGCCAATCAGGTCGGGTTTCATGGCGATGGTGGCCACCACGCGCTCAGGCAAAAGGCTGGTGATCGTCAAACCAAGGACCTTGTTGAACACAATTTTTTCTTCAAAAATGGCCTTCAGGCCGGCAACAAACGCCGGTTCAAATTCGCGTGGTGGTGTGGTGGTTTTGCTCATAGTCCGGATTGTCGTGCAGCCAGTTCTTTCATGATTTCTTCGGCGCCGCCGCCGATCATCATGACCTTGACCTCGCGGTAGACACGCTCGCTCACCGTACCCCGCATGAAACCCATGCCGCCCAGAATCTGCACGGCGGCATCGGCGCAGAATTGCATGGCCTGGGTGGCATGGTTTTTCAGCAGGCAGACCTGCGCCACCCATTCGGTGCCGGTGTCGCCAGCGTCGGCGCGGGCCGTCAAGACGTCCACCCATGCCTGTGTGGACTGAACGCGCATTTGCATGTCCATCAGTTTGTGGCGGATCACCTGGCGTTCAATCAGCGGTGCACCAAAGGTCTGGCGCTGGCGAGCCCACGACAGGGCCTCTTCAAAACACGCCTGCGAAAACCCCAGCGCAATGGCGCTCATGGCCAGCCGTTCGCCATTGAAGTTGCCCATGATGATGCGAAAGCCGCCACCCTCTTCACCCAACAGGTTCGACACGGGCACCCGCAGGTTGTCGAACCGCAGGTGGGCGGTGTCTGAGCAGTGCCAGCCCATTTTGTCGAGCTGTGTGCGCGAGAGACCGGGCGCGTCACAAGGCACGAGCAACATGGAAATGCCACTGGCGCCCTTGCTCTCGGGCGCGGTGCGCGCGGCCAGGGTGAGCCAGTCGCAGCGCATGCCCGACGTAATGAACACCTTTTCGCCGTTGACCACATAGTGATCACCATCGCGGCGCGCCGTGGTCCGCAGGCTGGCCACATCAGAGCCACCGCCGGGCTCGGTGATCCCCAGTGCGGCAATGGCGTCACCACGCAACACCGGTGGCACCACCGCCGCCTGCAACTCGGCCGACCCGTGGGCCAGCACCGGCGGCAAGCCAATGTTGAGCGACAACAGACTCGCCACCAGGCCGCCACTGCCTCCCACACGGGCCAGGGTTTGCGACAGGGCATTGCGTGCGCGCCAGGGCGCCGGTGTGCCGCCCAGGTGCTCGGGGTAGCCCAAGCCCAACAAACCGAGCCCGGCGGCTTTGCCGTAGAGTTCGCGCGGGATTTCACCTGCGGCCTCCCACGCAGCCACATGGGGCACGATTTCTTCTCGTGCAAAGCGCTCCACTGTGTCGATCAGGGCCCTCAGTTCATGCGCGGAAAACCCGTCGGCATGCATTGTTGCTGTTTCTGCGTTCATGTTTCGGCCTCAAACCGCATCAGCAACTGGCCAGGTCCCAGCTGCTGCCCTTGTTCGACCAGCAACTCGGCCACAATGCCATCCCGGGGCGCTGCCAACGAGTGCTCGAGCTTCATCGACTCGACCACGAGCAATGTTTCGCCCTTGATCACGGCCTGTCCTGCCACTGCTTTCACACCGATCAGCTTGCCATTGAACGGCGCCCGCAAATCGTTGGTCACACGGGCGTTGCCCACGCCGCCTGGCGGCTGCATGCTCACATCATCAATCCACACCTCCAGCGCACTCGGCTCCCCGCCACCGCTGAGCTGCACATGCCAACGCCCTGCGGATGTCGCCACTGCATGCGTGACCCAGCACTGCCCTTCCAGGATCACCGCCTTGCCGTTGCTGCCATCGGAGAGCGGTGCCACATGCGCCGTGCACTCCAGACCAGCGCCCGAGAGGCGCACGTGTGCGCCGCCGATCTCCAGCACGTCGATCGCCACCGCCCGCCCGTCCAGCGACAAACGCACCGGCCTGGCCCAAGGACACGGCAACGCTGCCGCAGGCAAGGACCGGGCATAGAGCACGGCCAGCGCGGCCACGCGCTCGGCATCCGAGCCCGCTGCCACACCCAGGCGCTCACGCACTTCGTCGCCATGCCCCTGCAGAAACGGAACCAAGGCCTGGCCGGCTCTGAAAAGCGGATGCGACAAACAGGCAGCCAGAAAGGCCCGGTTGCTTTGCACGCCCAGCACCCGTGTTTCGTTGAGCGCACATGTCAGGCGATCCAGCGCCTCTTCGCGGGTCGGCGCATGGGAGATCCACTTGCCCAACATGGCGTCGTAGTGCGGCGACACCACCAGGCCATGTTCAATCGCATGGTCCAGGCGCAAACCACCACTGGCATCAGGCGCGTGAAAGCCATGCACCGTGCCTGTTTGAGGTATGTAGCGAGCGTCTTCTGCACACAAACGCACCTCCACCGCATGGCCCTCCAGGCGCACCTCATCCTGTGTCAACGGCAGCGCCTCCCCGCGCGCCACCCGCAATTGCCACTCGACCAGATCCAGTCCGGTCAACGCTTCGGTCACAGGATGCTCCACCTGCAAGCGGGTGTTCATTTCCATCAAATAGAACTGTGACCCCCACGCTCCACCGCTGCGCGGGTCGCTGCCCTCCAAGGGGGCTGCCTCGCCTTGGGGCGGCCCGGCGTCGAGGCTGCTTGCCCCCCACGCTCCACCGCTGCGCGGGTCGCTGCCCCCCAAGGGGGCTGCCTCGCCTTGGGGCGGCCCGGCGTCGAGGCTGCTTGCCCCCCACGCTGCTCCGATGCGCGGGTCGCTGCCCTCCAAGGGGGCTGCCTCGCCTTGGGGCGGCCCGGCGTCGAGGCTGCTTGCCCCCCACGCTGCTCCGATGCGCGGGTCGCTGCCCCCCAAGGGGGCTGCCTCGCCTTGGGGCGGCCCGGCGTCGAGGCTGCTTGCCCCCCACGCTCCACCGCTGCGCGGGTCGCTGCCCCCCAAGGGGGCTGCCTCGCCTTGGGGCGGCCCGGCGTCGAGGCTGCTCGCCCCCCACGCTGCACCGCTGGGTCCCAACACAGCCGTCTCGCCTTGGGAGCCACCTTCCAGCAGGAATTCCACCGTGCCCGCACCCACATACCCGGCGGCCTGAGCCAGGGCCACTGCACAGCGGCCCAGTTCGGCGCGTTGCTCGCGCGACACCGCAGGGCTGGGGGCTTCTTCGATGATCTTCTGGTGGCGCCGCTGCACCGAACAATCGCGTTCACCCAAGTGAATGCAATGCCCCTGCGCGTCGGCAAAGATTTGCACCTCCACATGACGCGGGCCGAGCAAGGCACGCTCGATCAGCAAATCGCCATCGCCAAAAGCGCTCAAGGCTTCCGAGCGCGCGCCAGCCAGGGCTGGCAACAACCCATTTGCCGCATTCACCAGCCGCATGCCGCGCCCGCCGCCGCCAGCCACCGCCTTGACCATCAAGGGGTAGCCCATTCGACCGGCTTCACGCTCGAACGTGGCGTCGTCCTGATCGGCGCCGCTGTAGCCCGGCAGGCAGGGCACCCCGTTTGCCAGGGCCAGCGCCTTGGCTGCAGCCTTGCTGCCCAATACCCGAATCGCGGCGGCTGGTGGTCCGACCCAGATCAGACCCGCATCGACCACTGCCTGGGCGAACTCGGCGTTTTCGCTCAGAAAACCGTAGCCGGGATGCACCGCGTCGGCGCCGCTGGCGCGCGCAGCAGACAACAGCTTGTCGATGCGCAAATAGGTATCGGTCGAGGCGTTGCCGCCCAGGGCCACGGCCGTGGACGCTTCGCGCACATGCAGCGCATCGCGATCGGCATCGGAATACACGGCCACGGTGGCGATGCCCATGGCATGAGCGGTGCGAATGATTCGGCGGGCGATCTCACCGCGGTTGGCGATCAGCAGTTTTTTCATGGTGATCAGGCGCGCGGCTTCTTGGCGATGCCCATGGTCTTGGCCAGAATGCCAAGCATCACCTCGTCGGCACCGCCGCCAATCGAAGCCAGGCGTCCATCGCGGTACATGCGCGACACCTTGTTTTCCCAGGTGAAGCCCATACCGCCCCAGAACTGCAAACAGGTGTCGGGCACGAGGCGGTTCAGCCGCCCCGCTTTCAGCTTGGCCATGGTCGCCCATTCGGTGACGTCTTCTCCCGCCACGTAATACTCACAAGCCTGGTAGGTCAGTGCCCGCAGGCTTTCCACCTCGGTTTTGAGCTCGCCCAGCTTGAATTGCACCCACTGCTGATCGGCCAGCGTGGCGCCAAACAGCTTGCGTTCCTGCGCGTATTCCACCGTCCATTGGATGCAGTTGGTGAGGCTTTGCAGCGTGCTCGCGGCGGCCCACAGGCGCTCTTCCTGGAACTGCTGCATCTGGTAAACAAAACCCGAACCTTCGGCGCCGATGCGGTAGCGCTGCGGCACGCGCACCTCATCGAAAAACAGCAGACCGGTGTCGCTGCTGTTCATGCCGATCTTCTTGATCTTCTGCCCCACCTCGAAGCCTTTGACCAGTTTGCCGTTTTCGCGCAGCGGCACCATGACCAGGCTCTTGTTTTTGTGCGCCGGCCCCTCGCTGGTGTTGACCAGCATGCACATCCAGTCGGCCTGCAGGCTGTTGGTGATCCACATCTTCTGGCCGCTGATCACGTAATCGTCGCCGTCTTTGCGCGCCACGGTTTTGATCGCCGACACGTCGCTGCCCGCTGATGGCTCAGACACGCCGATGCAGCCCACCGCGTCACCGCTGATGGCGGGCGCCAGAAACTGGGCGCGCAATTCGTCGCTGCCAAAGCGCGCCAGCGCGGGCGTGGCCATATCGGTCTGTACGCCGATGGCCATCGGTACGCCGCCGCATTCAATGTGGCCCAGCGCTTCGGCCATGGCCATGCTGTACGAATAGTCGAGCCCCGCGCCGCCAAACGCCTCGGGCTTGGTCAGGCCGAGCAAACCCAGGTCACCCATCTGCTTGAAGACCTCATGCGCCGGAAAAATCTCGGCCGCCTCCCATTCGTCCACATGGGGGTTGATCTGTTCGTCGATGAAGCGCTTGAGCGTCTTCTGGATTTCGCGGTGTTCGTGGGTGAATTGCATGGTTTGTCTCCTGGAGTTTTTATGGGCTCACATGCGGGCGACGGAAAACTGCATGGGGCGCGGCTGCCGCGCGGTGGCTTCCTTGCATGTGTCGAGGCAAAAACCCAGCACCGCCCGCGTATCGCGCGGGTCGATCACGCCGTCATCCAGCACCAGGCCACTGGTGTAGAACGCGTCGGACTGGTCGTCAAATACTTTCACGATCTGGTCAAACTGCGCCTGCATCTGGGCCGGGTCGGGCGTTATGCCTTTGCGCTTCATGCCCGCTTCGGCCACGATCTGCATGGTGCGCGCCGCCTGTTCGCCACCCATCACGGCCGTGGTGGCGTTGGGCCAGCTGAACAGAAAGCGGGGCGCAAATCCGCGACCGCACATGCCGTAGTTGCCGGCGCCGAACGAGGCACCGCACTGGATGGTGATTTGCGGCACCGTGGCGCTGGTGACGGCCTGGATCATCTTGCTGCCGTGTTTGATCATGCCACCCTGCTCGCTGTCTTTGCCCACCATGTAGCCGGTGGTGTTCTGCAAATAGACGATGGGGTGGCCGAGCTGGCACATCCATTGAATGAAGTGGGTGGCCTTGTTGGCGCCGGCCACATCAATGGGGCCGTTGTTGCTGATGATGCCCACGGCATGACCACCGATGCGCGCCTGCACACACAGCGTGGCCGCCCCGTAAAGCGGTTTGAATTCCATCAACTCAGAGCCGTCCACAACCCGGGCGATGATTTCGCGCATATCGACGGGCTCGCGGTGATGTGCCGGCATCAGACCCAGCAGCTCATCGACCGGCAGCGCCGGCAACGGAGCCACCTCGGTGTCGCGTCGGAGTCCCCAGTCGGTCTGACGGAGCAGCGTCTTCGCCAGGCCCAGCGCTTCGCGGTCGTCTTCCGCCAGGAATTCACCCAGCCCAGAGACACTGGTGTGCATCTCGGCACCGCCCAGCTCCTCTTCGCTTGCCACCTCGCCCGTGGCCGCCATCAACAGCGGCGGCCCGGCAAGAAAAGCGCGTGAGCGCCCACGAACCATGATCACAACGTCGGAAAGACCCGGCATGTAGGCACCCCCTGCGGTACCCGATCCGTGTTGAACCGTGATCACGGGCAGGCCCGCTGCCGACAGGCGGGCGAGGTTGCGAAACAGCGAACCGCCGATCACAAAACCGTCAACCTTGTACTTGGTGAGGTTGGCTCCAGCGCTTTCCACGAGGTGCACAAACGGCAGCCGGTTTTCCAGAGCCATTTCCTGCACCCGCAGGATTTTTTCAAGGCCACGCGGCTGGATGGCGCCGGCCTCGATGCCCGAGTCGCTTGCCACCACCATGCAGCGAACGCCGGCAATAAAGCCGATGCCCGCCAAAACGCCACCGCCCGGTACCGAGCGTTCCGCGTCCTTGCTGTCTTGCAGGTAGCCGGCCAACGAACACAGTGGCAAGAAGGCTGCGCCTTCGTCCAACAGCAACGCCAGACGCTCGCGGGGCAGCAACTGACCCCGCTTGTCGAACACCGGCCTGGATTTGGCGGAGGCTTGCGTGGCCCGGCTTTCAATGGCCCGCAACTGGGCAATACGGGCCAGCATCGCTTCCATGCGGGCTTGCGCCTGTTGGCTGCGGGCGTTCCAGCTGGATTCAAACGGGCTCATGTCGGTACTTTCAAAAAAAGGGACAGGGCGCTGGCGGTCAGCTCATCCAGGCCCACGCGAACGGCTTTCTCCCTGGCGTCCTCGGTGCCCGCTCCGGGTGGCTGGTACCACTGCACGGTCCAGTTGAGCGCGCCAAAAATCATCAGCCGCGCCAGGCGGGGTTCACCCGAGAGCCGCCCCTCGGCGTGAAGGCCCTTGAACACCGGTACCCAGGCCGCTTCATATACGTCTTTCACCGCCTTGATTTCACCCATTTGCGCGATGTCCAGCGCACGCCATTCGTAAAGCATCACCGGAATGAAATCGCTGTCAGCGCCCAGCAAGACCTCAAAATGGTTGCGAACCAGCACCCTCAACTGCGCTTCGACCGACGCCCCGCCCGCCAGTTGGGCCAGCGCTTTGTTTTGCCGCAGCAGCGCACTGCGCATGCCCTCTTCCATCACCGCAGCGAGCAGCGCCTGCTTGTTTTCGAAGTGGTAGAAGGGTGACCCTGAGCGCATGCCGGCGGCTGTGGCGATGTCGCGCGTGGTCGTGGCGGCGAATCCTTGCTGGCGAAACAGCCGCGCAGCCGCGCTCAGCAATTCAAGGCGGCGGTTGCCATCGTCGCGCTCGTCGAGCGTCTTGCGCGGGCGGCCGCGGGCGCGCCGGGGCGCTGCCTCCTTGGGGAAATCGTTGTGCACTGTGCTCATTGGCAGAAACTGTAGCAGTCCGGCATATTTTTAACAAGCAAGCGCTCAGCAAAAATCGCTTCGGTGACCGGGCAGGCGTGGCCAGCACCGCTCGTCGCATATTTCAATGGGGGTTATGCGGTTCCAGTACGATGCTTTTCAGAGAGAGAGAGCGTTGACTCCGCCGCTCGCCCCATTCATTTGACCCAGTTTTACAGGAGCCTGTTCGTTCGTCATGCGCCAACCCAGCCCGGCCGGAATCCCCATCCAGAAGTACCTTGCGCGACTCTATTGGCTGGGGGTCACACCTCTTCTCCTGCTGGCGGCCGGACTGGCCTTCAACAACGCCCAATCGATTCGCGCAGCCCAGGATGCCCAGGCCCGGCACATCAGCGCCAATTTTTCAAACGCGGTTGACCAACAGATTCAGACCACCATCAAGGTGCTTCAGGTCATCGCGCTGTCGCCGCACCTGGAAAATCAGGCTGAATGGCCACTGCTGTACCAGGAAGCACAAAAGGTCCAGACGATTCTGGGCAGTTCGGTGGGGATCCTGGAGCCCTTCGAGCCCTACGAGAAGCGCATGAACACCTCGCTGCCCTTCGGCGCCGAGTACCCCCCGACATCCAGGTCCAACGGGTTCCAGGCCTTGCCCGCGGCCATCGAGTCCCTCGAACCTGCGGTCAGTGATGGCGGGGTCAACGAGCTCAATCAAACCACGGCCATCGCGGTCGTGGTCCCGGCCGTCCGAGACGGGCGGGCTATCTACGCCGTGGTGAGCGCCATGAAGGTCGACAGGCTCCAGCGCCTGATCGAGCGCTTTGACCTGCCCGCCGGATGGACCATGGCACTGCGCGACGGCGCCGACCAGACCTTGGCCCAAGTCGGGCCAGACAAGCTTGACGACCCGGACATCCATGCCTCGCCCGATCGGTTCGCGGTCAACTCACAGGTCGATCGCTGGCGCGTGGTTTTGCGCATTCCCAGCAGCGCGCGCTACATGCCGCTCATGACCTCGGTCGGCGCCCTGGTGCTCTTGATTCTGGCGGCCACGCTGGCCGGTGCTTTTGGCAGCCGCCTGGCTGGCCGCCGACTGGCCCAATCGCTCGCGGCGCTCGCTGGTGGCACCGATGCCGGCGAACTGAAGATCGCCGAAATTCAACAAGCGCAGACGGTGCTCAATGAGGCCGCGGCCAGCGCGCGGCGTAACGACGCCCGCTTCCGAAGGCTGTTCCAGGACGCCCCGATCGGCATGCGACTGACCGACCGCGAGGGGGTGGTGATGGCCCAGAACGCCGCATTCGAGGAGATGTTTGGCTACACCATGGAAGATGCACCGAACATCCAGAAGTGGATGGAGCTGGCGCACCCCGATCCGGCCTACCGCCAGCGCGTGGGCGCCATGCGGTCTGAAGTCACAAACAACGAAGACGGGACCAGGAAGCGCACGAGCACCCGCCTGATCCAGGTCACCGACAAACAAGGCAAGGTGCACGAGGTGCAAGCCCAGGGCAGTTTTTTGCCCGATGGCCTGCTGGGCAGCTTCATCGACGTGACCGACCTGCGCAAGGCAGAAGACAACCTGCGGCTTTGGGCCGAATCGTTCCTGCACTCCGGATTGCAACTGGTCATCGCGGACCCCAACACCAACACCATCCTCACCGCCAATCCGGCCTTTGCGCGCGCACGCGGCTACACCCCCGAGGAAATGACCGGCATGCCCGTCACACGCTTGCTGCCGCCGGAAGACCTGGAGCGTATTCAAGCCGCGCTGGTCGAGCGCCGGAACCTGACCCACTTCGAGTTCACGGGTGAACACCTGCGCAAAGACGGCAGCCGCTTCCCGGTCGCCGCCCAGAGCACCGTCTCACGCAACGAGGCCGGGCAACCCGTTTCCCGTTTGACTTACGTGATCGATCTGACGGAGCGCCAGCGCGCGGAGGCCGAAATTCGCTCGCTTCACGCCTCCCTGGAACAAAGGGTGGCCGACCGAACCGCCCTGCTGAGCCAGGCCAACCAGGAACTCGACAGCTTTGCCTATACCGTGTCGCACGATCTGCGCTCACCACTGCGTGCGATGGACGGTTTCCTGCATCTGTTGCGCGAAGAGCATGGCGATCAACTGCCCTGCGAGGCCCATGAGCACCTGAACAAAATCAACAATGCCATCTTGCGCATGAAGAACCTGATCGAGGGCATTCTCACGCTCACCCACAGCGCCCGCCACGACCTCGCCCTGGAACCCGTCAACCTGTCCGACGCCGTGTCGCGCACCCTCCAGGACTGCGCCAATGCCGAGCCCGGTCGAAACATCCACTTCGAGATTCAGCCCGATGTCATCGTCACAGGCGACGCCAAGATGCTGGAAGTCGTTGTGAGCAACCTGGTGAGCAATGCCTGGAAGTACACCGCCAGGGCCGCCTCGCCGAGCATCCGATTTTTCTCTGAAACCAGAGGTGGCGAAACCTGGTTCTGCATTCAGGACAACGGCGCAGGCTTCGACACAGCCTATGCGGACAAGCTGTTCCAACCTTTCCAGCGCCTGCACCGCCACGAAGAATTCCCCGGCATCGGCATCGGTCTGGCCACTGTGCGCCGCATCGTGGTGCGCCACGGTGGCAGCATCACGGCCGAATCCAGTCTTGGCGAGGGTGCATGCTTTCGGTTCACCCTGAACGCAAGCGCACAAAAACCAGCGACAACTGGCTGATGTGCCTGCGCCAGTCGCCCGGACGACGCGCCACACCGAGCCCCTGTGCCACCATTCGGGCATGCAAAAAACATTTGATCTGATCGTGTTCGGTGCCACGGGATTTACCGGGCGCCTGGTGGCGGAATACCTCCACAAAACCTATGGTGTGGACCAGACGGTGAAATGGGCCATGGCCGGGCGCAGTGAAGCCAAGCTGAAGCGGGTGCGTGATGAGCTGGGCATCGGCCCCGATTTGCCGCTGCTGGTGGCCGACGCCAGCGACACCACCGCACTCAAATCCCTGGTGGCGCAAACCCGCGTGGTGATCACCACGGTGGGGCCCTACCAGATGGTGGGCAACGAGCTGGTGTTGGCATGCGCCGAAGCCGGCACCGACTACGTGGATCTGTGCGGCGAACCCGGCTGGATGGCACAGAAGATTCCACAACTGCAACCCATTGCAGCGGCCAGCGGCGCGCGCATCGTGTTCTCCTGCGGGTTCGACTCCATCCCGTTTGACCTGGGCGTTCTGTTCCTTCAGACCGAAGCCCAGCAGCGCTTGGGCAAACCACTCACCCGTGTGCACGGTCGGGTCAAGGTGATCAAGGGCGGGCCTTCGGGCGGCACCGCCGCCAGCCTGCTGGCCACCATGGAAGCCGTGGGCCGCGACAAGTCCCTCATCAAGATCTTGGGCAACCCCTTCGCGCTGGTGCCCGGCTTCAAAGGCCCGCGACAACCCAACGACCACATCGCCGAATGGGACGAACTGGCCAACAGCTGGACATCGCCCTTTGTGATGGCCCCGATCAACACCAAAAACGTGCACCGCACCCACGCCCTGCTCGGCCACCCCTGGGGCACCGATTTCATCTACAGCGAGCGCATGCTCACCGGCAAAGGTGAAAAAGGCGAGCTAAGGGCCAAGAAGGCCGCGCGCAACGACAAGTTGCAGAACATCTTGCTCGCCATCGGCCCGACCCGCGCACTCATTCGCCGTTTCGTGCTGCCCAAACCCGGCGAAGGCCCGACCCTGGAGCAGCGTGAGAAGGGTCACTATGAAGTGCTGTTCGTGGGAAAAACTGCCGACGGACGCGTGCTGAAGGCCACGGTGAAGGGCGATCGGGATCCCGGCTACGCCTCCACCTGCAAGCTGATCAGTGAAGCGGCCTTGTGCCTGGCAAACGAGGACGCGCTGCCGAAAGCAGCCGGTGGTGTGTGGACACCGGGCGCAGCCATGGGCCTGCCCCTGCTGGAGCGCCTGCAAGACCGTGCAGGCCTGAGCTTCGCGATCGAAGCCGACTGAAAGCCCGCTTCAAACAGGCCGCCAGGGCCCGGGGGCGGCGCAGGCATCCGGGCAGGGCCTTCAGTGCGCGGCCGGTGACGCCGAGGCCATGAGCTTTTGCACATTGCCCATGGCGGCCCTGGCCACACTGCGCAGACGTCCCAGAATGGCCTGGTGCTCGGCGTTGGCCTTGTCGGCCGAGGCCATGAGCTTGCCAAAGCCATCCAGACGGCTGTTGCGCACCCAGGCGCGCAAGGCCTCGTCCTGCGACCAGTTGACCTGGTTCATCGTGCTCACGGCGGTCGAGGTCAGGTAGCCCGCCAGGTTCACCGGAAACGGCACCGGCATGCACAGCTGGTTCTTTTGCAGGTCGTTCTCAAAGTGGGCCTCCACATAGGCGATCAACGCGGCACTGAAGGTGGGTTGGGGTGCACGCACCAGTTGCAAAACCATCTTGCCATCCTGGAACACGGGCTGCGGTGCCCGCTGTTCCACGGCCGAGGCGGAGCAGTCGATGTAGAGGGTGCCGGGCGGCATGGGTTCGCGGCCACCATCGAGCAGCAGGCCTTCGTCGTCGATGGACTGCACGTGGCCTTTGCGAACCACCTGGCGGATCTGCCTCAGCAGCGCCACCTCGCCTTTGGAAATCGTGGCGTAGTGGAACATCGACGGCTGCTGGTCGGGGTAGATGCGCAGCATCTGGTCGCAGCCCTCCAGCCGGGCGAACAGGTCATCCACCGACGTGGCGGCGGCAAAGGCCTCCATCTGGTCGGCCTGGCCACCAATCACTTCCTTGAAAAACTCCATGCCGGGCTGCACGCACTGGCGGTTGATCAGCCACGAGTCGCGCGGCATGACCCAGCTGATGCTGTCGGGACGGGCCCCGCATTTCAGCAGCCAGACCCCCACGTCCATGGCGGTTTTGCCTGCGCCCACGATGGTGAAATGCTTGGGCAGGGCTTCGGGCTTTTGCCACAGATCGGGCAGGGCATTCGGCGGCACCACGCGCACACCGGCGGCCACGGCGTATCTGGGCTTTCGGGTTGATGGCACCTGGGTGGCGAAATAACTGGCATCCACCACCCGCCGGCGCACATCCACTTCAGAGACGGTACCCGACAGCAGCGAAACGAAACGGCCCTCGCCTACGTAGTCGCTCATCGGGTGGTAACTGACACGGCCACTGGGCAGCAGTTTCTGGTGCATCACCCGCTCGAAATAGCCGCTGACCTCAGGCCCCGAGGCGAGCTCGTAAAGGCCCTTGTTCACCCCCATCTCATCTTTGCGGTTGCTGCCCAGTGGCATCGAGTTGACCCCGTAGAAAGACGAAGGCTGGTGCAGCGCGACAAACGAATAGGCATCGTTCCAGTGGCCACCGGGCTTGCCATGGCGGTCCACGATGGTGATGTGGACATCAGGGGCCTCGTCGAGCAAGGTGTCGGCGAATGCCAGGCCCACTGCGCCGCTGCCGATGATCAGGTAGTCCGTTGCCTGTTTTGTCATGTTTTGTCTCCGGGTGGATGCTTGTTCTGACCATTGAAAAATGGATTGGTACCAGACGGTACCACGCAACCCAAATGGTCAGGGCAAGACCGGCGGTCGCGATGGCGACTCGCCCAACCCATGAACGCTACACAATCTGGAGCATTGAATCTCCACCACTCATGGGCTCTGCGCAGGATCCAAAGCCCATCAACTTGAAAAGGTTTGATCCAGATTAAGCCTCGACTCAGCTTCTGGGTCCATCATGTCCACATGAAACACAAACCGGAAGCCGCCTCTCCCCCAACACCAGGGAGCGCCGCCTGGATGAGTGTGCCGGCCTTCTGGCCCATGGCCATGGCCAGTTCCCTCATGCAACAGGGCACGGCCCTTTACGCCAAAAACCTCCATTTCGTGGAAGAGGAGATCCTCATCCACAGCCACCAGCGACCCCAGTTGGCCACGCCCCACCGCACGCGGCTTGACCTGCGCACCATGGTGCTGCGTGAGTACGGCACCCCGGGCCAGGGCATCCCTACCGTGGTGGACGCCCCCCATGCCGGGCATACCGCGTCCATCGCCGACTACCACAAGGGTCAGAGCCTGGTCGAAACCTTGCTGGCCAATGGCATCGCCCACGTCGCGCTGACCGACTGGAAATCGGCCACCCCCGACATGAAAGATCTCGAAATCGACAACTACCTCGAAGAAATGGTGGTCGCGATCGACGATCTGGGAGGCCGCGTGAATTTGGTCGGTCTGTGCCAGGGCGGTTGGGTATCGACCATGTTGGCCGCGCGTTTTCCCGAGAAGGTGAATTCTCTGGTGCTCGCCGGTGCCCCCATCGACACCGATGCCGGCAACGGATCGATTCGCAAGATGGTGCACCAGTCACCGGCCTCGTTCTACGAGGAACTTGTGGGGCTGGGTGGCGGCCTGATGCAGGGCAAGTTCATGCTGCAAGGCTGGAAAAACATGCACCCCGAGCAGCATTACATGCAAGACCACATTGACTTGTACGAGCACATCGATGACGCCGCCTACCTGGCCAAACAAGAAACGTTTGAGCGCTGGTATGAAAACCCGATCGACCTGCCGGGCCGCTGGTACCTGCAGGTGATTCAGCAACTGTTCAAGGACAACCGCCTGGCCAAGGGCGCATTCGTGGCACTGGGCCGCAAGCTTGATCTTCGCGCGATCACCTGCCCGCTCTACCTGCTGGCGGGCGAGAGCGACGACATCACCACGCCAGAACAAGTGCTCAATGCCGCCAAACTGGTGGGCACGCCAGCCAGTCAGATTCAGCAGAAAACCATTCCCGGTGGGCACATTGGCCTCTTCATGGGTGCACGCACGTTGAAAGAACACTGGCCCCCGATCGCACAGTGGATCGCCGCGCAATCTTCTGGCGCTGCGCCCAGCCCATGACCATGGACAGCGCTGCGGTGCAACCGGCCATCTCGACACCCAGAGGCGGCTCCATCGAGCCGCCTCTGGGCACCGTGGTGGCGGTGCGCGGTGGCGTGGTCGATGTTCGATTCACCCCGGGCCAGCTTCCCGCGATTCACAACGCGCTGGAGGTCTTGTGGGACGAACCCCTGCCCCTCGTTCTGGAAGTGGAAGCCGCCTTGGACGAGTGCACGGTGCGCACCGTTGCGCTGCAAGAAACCCAGGGCCTGGCGCGCCATGCATCCGTGCGCGACACCGGCGCACCGCTGGCCGTGCCGGTGGGCGAGGCCCTGCTGGGCCGGTTGATCGACGTCCTGGGCCGCCCGGGTGACGGGTTGGGCCCGATCGCGGCAGACGCGCCCCGGCGGGTGATCCACCAGGCGCCCTTGCCCTTGTCCAAACGCCGAGCGGCGGTCGAGGTGTTCGAAACCGGCATCAAGGTGATCGACCTGCTGGCGCCCCTGGCGCTGGGCAGCAAGGCGGCCATGTTTGGCGGTGCGGGCGTGGGCAAGACGGTGCTGGTGATGGAACTGATCCATGTGATGGCCGAAACCTACAAGGGCATTTCGGTGTTTGCCGGCGTGGGTGAGCGCAGCCGCGAAGGCCACGAATTGCTGCTCGACATGCACGACTCGGGCATGCTGTCCAACAGCGCCCTGGTGTTCGGCCAGATGAACGAACCCTCGGGTGCGCGCTGGCGCACCCCGCTGACCGCGCTCACCATCGCCGAGTATTTCCGCGATGAGCAGCAGCGCAATGTGCTGCTGCTGATGGACAACGTGTTCCGCTTTGTGCAGGCGGGGGCGGAGGTGTCCGGCCTGTTGGGGCGGCTGCCTTCGCGGGTCGGCTACCAGCCCACACTGGCCAGCGAAGTGGCGGCTGTGCAAGAGCGCATCGCCTGCGCCGAACATGCATCGGTCACGGCCATTGAAGCGGTGTATGTGCCCGCCGATGACTTCACCGACCCGGCGGTCACCACCATCGCCGCACACCTCGACAGCCGCATCATGCTCTCGCGTGCGCTGGCCGCCGAAGGCATGTACCCGGCCATCGACCCGCTGGCTTCGCAGTCCGTGTTGCTCGACCCGCTGGTGGTGGGTGCGGCGCATTGCGATCTGGCGCGGGATGTGCGCGAGGCCATCGCACGCTACCGCGAGCTGCAGGACATCATCGCTTTGCTGGGCATCAACGAACTCAGCGTTGAAGACCGCCGCCTGGTGGGCCGTGCGAGACGCCTGCAGCGATTTCTCACCCAGCCGTTTGCCGTCACCCAGGCGTTTACCGGCAAGCCCGGTCGGCAGGTGACCTTGGCCGATACGCTCAAAGGCTGCCGCGCCATTCTTGATGGCGTTGGCGACGACTGGCCCGAGAGCGCCTTTTTCATGGCTGGCAATCTCGACGATGTCCGGTCCAGGGTCGCGAAATGACTTCCCTCCAACCAGAAGCGCCCAAGTGGCCCAACGCCGATGGCCTGCACCTCCTGCTCAGCAGCCTGGGTCAGGTGATCGTGGATGCCACCGGGGTGAAATCGCTGCGCGCCGAAGACGCAAGCGGTGGCTTTGGACTGTGGCCCGGTCACGCCGATTTCCTGACCGTGCTGGGTGTGGGGGTGGTGAGCTGGCAGGACCGCGATGAGGTTTGGCACCATTGCGCCGTGCGCCGCGGTGTGATGACGCTCCGACGAGGCGCTGAGTTGGAAGTTGCCACCCGGGAAGCCATTCCGGGCGACGATCTGGAGCAGCTGGAAAACGAGGTGCTGGCGCAGCTCATCCAGCGCCAACAAGCCGAAGACGATGCGCGCCGCCAAGTGCGGCAACTGGAAGTGCGCACCTTGCGCGAATTGGTGCGCCCCAAGCCTGGTGGCGCTTTTCCTCAAGGCGAGTGGCCATGAACAAAGACCATCGGCCCGAAGACGGCGATGACACCAGCAGCGCCCTGCTGGAGCAGGTGCGCCGCCGTGCGGGGTCGGCCCAGCGCTGGCTGCGCGACGGTGAGCCATCGCTGGCCAAACAGTTTGCCGCCGTGGGGGTGCTCGGCTGGATCATCGTGGTGCCCGCGCTGCTGGGGGTCTGGATCGGTCGCTGGATTGACCGCTGGCTGGCCAGCGGCATCACCTTCACCGCCGCACTGCTTTTTTGCGGGATATTGCTCGGCGGCTGGTCGGCCTGGCGCTGGATGCACGAAAAGTGAAACGCAAGGAATCGACACCATGAATCCCATGAACCTCTTTCTTTTTGGCGGCCTGGGCCTGCTGGTGGGCCTGTGGCACTTTGGCTCGCTGCGCTGGCTCAGCCAGCGTTTGGTCAGCACACCGAGGCCCCGATGGGGCATCGCGCTGGCGGTGCAACTCCTGCGCATCGCCGTGCTCGTGGGTGCTTGCTGGTGGGCGGTTCGCTTCGGTGCCTGGCCGCTGCTGGCGCTGGCGCTGGGCATGGTGGCCGCGCGGGTTGTGCTGCTCAGGCAGGCGCGTCGCGCAGAGGCCGGTGAGGTTCAACCATGAAAACCAATCCTTTCGATCACGATCTGGTCTGGCAGATGGGCCCAGTGCTGATTACCCGGCCGGTGGTGACCACCTGGGGCGTGATGGCGGTGATGCTGCTGCTGTCATGGTGGGTCACGCGGCGCCTGTCGGTCGACAAGCCGGGCCGGGTTCAAACCTTTGCCGAGCTGATGATCACCACGCTGCGCGACGAAATGAAGTCGACCATGAAGCTCGATCCCGAGCCGTTCCTGCCCATGATCGGCACCTTGTTTCTCTTCATCCTGTTCGCCAACCTCACCGGCCTTGTTCCGGGTGCCGAGGCGCCCACGGCAGCGCTGGAGACCGATCTCGTGTTGGCGCTGTCGGTCTTCTTCGCGGTGATCGGCTGGGGTGTGCAACGGCATGGCGTGTGGGGCTACATGAAGAGCTACGCGCAGCCCAACCTGTTTGTGCTGCCGCTCAACCTGCTGGAGGCGGTCACCCGCGTGCTCTCCATGACCGTGCGCCTGTTTGGCAACATCATGAGCGGCATGTTCATTTCGGCTGTGGTGCTGGGCCTGGCCGGTCTGCTGGTGCCCATTCCCTTCATGGCACTGGATCTGCTGACTGGCCTGATACAGGCCTACATCTTCATGATTCTGGCCATGGTTTTCATCGCCGCGGCGGCCGGCAAATCCGAACCCTGAATCATCTTCTGAATCGAATCGAAAGGAATCCCTATGGACAACAACACCTGGCTTCAATTGGGCAGCATCGTTTGCGCGGCCTTCGCGGTGGCGTTTGGCGCCATCGGCCCCGCACTGGCCGAGGGCCGCTCCGTGGCCGCTGCCATGGACGCGCTGGCCCGCCAGCCTGAAGCCGCCAGCACCATCTCGCGCACGCTCTTTGTCGGTTTGGCCATGATCGAAACCACGGCCATCTATTGCCTGGTCGTGGCGCTGCTGCTGCTGTTCGCAAACCCTTTTGTGAAGTGATGTGTGAAGTGAACATGCAGCACCAGGCTTCACCCCATTTATCGATGGCCCACCCCGGCGTCACTTCGGCGGCTCCCGGGTGGACACACGTCGACTGACACCATGCACCTCGATTTATGGACCCTGCTGCTGCAGGCGATCAATCTGGCGGTGCTGTTGGCATTGCTGCGGTGGGTGCTGTACAAGCCCCTGATGACCGTGATCGACAAGCGGCAACAGCGCATCAGAGAAGAGCTCGCGGTCGCGAAGGCAGAGCGCCAGAAGGCCGAACAGGAGAGCCAGGCGCTGACCGCCCAGCGCGCCGCCATCGACGCCACCCGCGACGAGGCGCTGAACGAAGCCCGACAAAGCGCCGAGGCCGAGCGGCTGGCTTTGCTGGCCAGCGCCAGAGCCGCCATCCAGGCCGAGCAGGCCGAGGCCAGGCAACAACTGGGCAACGAGCGCCAACTGGCCAGTCGGGCCTTGATGACCGAGGCTTCGTCAATGGCTGTGGATCTGGCCACGCGCCTGATCGGCAGCAGCCCGACGCCCGTCGGTGACAGCGAATTCGTTGACGCATTGCTGGAACACCTCAAGGCCACGCCGGCGCAAGACCGGGAGCGCTGGCTGGGCAGCACGCAACCGGCCCCGGTCAAACTGGTTTGCGCAACGGCCCCCAGCGCAGCCACGCTGCAAAAGGTCAAGGAGCAGCTCACCCAGGCATTGAACACCGAAATCGCTTTGCAGTCTGACACCCTGCCCTCGCTGCTGCGTGGCGCCGAACTGCATTTTGAACACGGTGTGCTCTCACAAAGCTGGTCGGCCGAGCTGGCCGCTGCTCGGGTCGAGCTGCATCAAGCCCCTCTATGAGCGAACGCAATGCCCCCATCTCTGAGGTGTTGGCGCCCTGGCGCTCGGCCGCATGGGCGCGCGTCTCGGCCAAGCCACTGAGTCCCCCGGTATTCGAAGAAATCGGTCGTGTGCACAGCGTGGCCGACGGCATTGCCAAAATCACGGGCCTGGCGGGTGTGCGGCTCAATGAGCTGCTGCACTTTCCCGAAAGCCGCATGGGCTACGCAGCCAGTCTGGAGCCCGATCACATCGCCTGCGTGCTGCTCGATGAGCCGGATCGTGTGGGCACAGGCCAGCGCGTCACGCGCGGTGGCGGGGTGGTTCAGGTTCCGGTGGGGCCCGGTTTGCTCGGCCGCGTCGTCGATCCACTGGGGCGCCCGCTGGACGAAGGGTCCCCCATCGAAACCGATGAATTCCTGCCCGCCGAGCGCCCTGCGCCCAGCATCATCCAGCGCGCGCTGGTCCGCGAACCGGTGCACACCGGCACGCTGGCCGTCGATGCCCTGTTTCCGCTCGGCCGGGGTCAGCGCGAGCTCATCATTGGCGACCGGGGCACCGGCAAAACGTCGGTGGCGGTGGACGCCCTGCTGGCCCAGCGCGACAGCGACCTGATTTGTGTCTACATCTCGATCGGGCAAAAATCCGAAGCCACCGCGGCGGTGATCGACGCCGTGCGACGCCTGGGGGCACCCGAGCGCACGATCTTCGTCGTCGCGGCCAGCACCGCCGCGCCCGGCCTGCAGTGGCTTGCGCCCTTTTCCGGCTTTTCGATGGCCGAGTATTTTCGCGACCGGGGACAGCACGCGCTGGTGGTCATCGACGACCTGAGCAAACACGCCGCCACCCATCGCGAACTCGCGCTGCTGATGCAACAACCTCCCGGACGGGAAGCCTACCCCGGCGACATCTTTCACCTGCACGCGCGCCTGCTCGAACGCGCCGCCATGCTTTCGAAGGAGCAGGGCGGCGGCTCGCTCACCGCGCTGCCCATCGCGCAAACCGAAGCCGGCAACCTGGCGGCCTACATTCCCACCAACCTGATCTCCATCACCGATGGCCAGATCGTGCTCGATGCCAAGCAGTTCCATCTCGGGCAACTGCCTGCCGTGGACACCGGCTTAAGCGTCAGCCGCGTGGGCGGCAAGACACAGGCGCCGCTGATGCGCGAGGCGGTGAGCTCGTTGCGACTGGAGTACGCACAGTTCCTGGAGCTGGAGCAGTTCACCCGGTTCGGCACCGAGCTCGACCCCAAGGTGCACGAACAAATCGATCAAGGGCGGCGCATCCGGGCTGCTCTGGCGCAACCCCGCCTGGCACCCCAGACGGCCGCCACGCAAATCGCCCTGGTGATCGCACTGCAAGAAGGCTTGCTCGACAACGCGGCGCCGGCCGAGATCGGTCCCGCCGTGGCCCGATTGGCACAGGCATTGGCGGCACACCCGGAGTTGGGTCAGCGGCTGGCGGTGCGGTCTGCCGTCGGCACGCAAGAGCGCGACAAGCTGGCAGAAGCCATTCGACCACTGCTGGCACCCGTGTCCGCAGCCTGAGCATGGAACAGCGCGCCGCCGACGTTCAGGCCCGGCTCGCCACGGTCAGCAGCTTTGGTGAACTGGTGGGCGCCATGCAAGGCGTGGCGGCGGCGCGGGCCGAACACGCCAGGAAGCTCATCGCAGGGACCAATGCCTATGCCCGGGCCGTTGCCAACGCCATGGGGCAGGCGCTGGCGCTGGTTCCGGCGGATCACCGTTCGACACCCCAAACAACAGGGCGCAGACCCTTGTGGATCTTGTTCTGTGCCGAGCAAGCGTTCAACGGCGGCCTGAGCGACAAGGTTTTGTCAGCGGTTCCCGACATCGTTCGCGAACGGGTGATGCTGCTGGGCGCACAAGGCATGCGCCTCGCGCCCCTTCAAGGCATCGAGCCCGAATGGTCGGGGTCGCTGATCGCCCATGCGGATGCGGTGGTGCCCGCCAGCGACCGGCTGCAGGCGGCGCTGGCACAGGCGATGGCGCGCGAACCCGCCAGCCACGTTGAAATGGTGTTCACCGAGGTGGGGGAAGGCAACCAGTTCGAAGTGGTCAGGCAACGCCTGCTGCCGCTTGATCTGGACACGTTGCACCGCGTACAAGGCGCCAACCCATTGATTCACCTCGCGCCGCAGCGCTTGCTCGATCAGCTGATTGACGAATACCTTTCGGCCCGCCTGACCCATGCCCTGCTGCACAGCCATTGCGCTGAAAACCTCTCCCGCTTGCAGGCCATGGCCGCAGCCCACGACAACGTCACGCACATGGCCGAAGACCTCGCCGCCGATGCGCGCCGCTTGCGTCAAGAGGCGATCACCGAAGAAATCGTGGAGCTCGCCGCAGGGCTGCAGGCCCTGAGGGGCGGCAAGGATGCACGCGGCTGATCCCCTGCTCTGCACACCAGAAAACAGGATCGACGTCAGTGCTCCAGCGCAAAATCGATAAAGCCACGCTCTACTGAAGTCGACACCAGTCTCACGCGCACGGACCTGCCCACCCTCAACTCAGGCAAATCACCGGTCAGCCGGCCCTCGACCGGTGGTTCAAAGATCCGCACCCAGACGCCGTGATCGCTCACACCGGTGACCAGGCCGGCGAAACGCTGGCCAACGCGCGAATGCAGCAGCAAAGCCGCTTCCGACTTGCGCATCTGCCGCTCCACCTTCCGCGAGGCATCTTCCTGGGCAGTGCAATGGGTGGCGATATCCACCAGCTCCGCTGGGGAATACGGTGTTTTGACGCCAGCGAGCGCGGCCTTCACCAACCGCTGCGTGATCAGATCGGGGAAGCGGCGGTTGGGCGCGGTGGAGTGCATGTAGTCTTGAACGGCCAGGCCAAAATGCCCAATGGGCGTTTCATCTGAGCGTTCGACCACGTACTCTCCAGACCCCATCAGCTTCACGATGACCAAGGAAAGATCTGGAAAGCGCAGCGGGTCTTCCCGGTGTTGTCTGGCCAAAAAAGCCTCAAGGGCTTTGCCGTCTGGCTGGTTGGGCAGCTTCACGCCATAGGCTTTGGCCACGTCCACGATGCGCAGCCAGCGTTCGGGCGAGCGCACCACCCGCCTGAGCGCGAGGCCCCCATTGCTGGCGAGGTACCGTGCCGTGCAGCCATTGGTGGCAATCATCAATTCTTCGATCAACTGGCGCGCCCGGTTTTGCACTTGTTGGCGAATGTCGATGATGCGCTCACCGTCAAACTGCGCTCTGGGCTGGAAGGTCTCGAACTCCAGCGATCCTTCGGCCCGCCTCAGCACCCGGAGCTTCTGCGCCAAGCCATCTTGCGCTCGCAACTGGGTGTCCAGACCATGAACCGCCCGTGCCGCCTCGGGCAGCTCACCCTTGCCATCGATCCAGTCCGATACCGCGTCGTAGGCCAGTTGCGCCTTGTTGTGCACCAAGGCCCGGTAAATGGTCGACTCCACCAGCACGCCATCGTCAGTGAACGCCATTTCACTCACGATCGCCAGTCGATCCTCACCCTGGTTCAGCGAGGTCAGATCGGTCGAAAGCCGTTCGGGCAGCATGGGGAAGATGCGCGCCGAGGTATAGACCGAGGTGGTGTTGAGTTGCGCATGCTGATCGATCGGCGTGCCCTTTTTCACCAGCGCGTCCACATCGGCCACGGCCACAAAAACCCGCAACCCACCCCTTGGCATCGGCTCGCTCAGCGAGAGCTGATCCAGATCGCGTGAGTCATCGTTGTCGATTGAACACCAGTCCCGATCGGTGAGATCACGAATGCCTCCACCAGACCCTGTGGCCGCGCCCTTGAAGGAGGCCAATTGCTCGAGTGCCGCCACAGGGAATTCCGGCTCCAGCCCCCGGCTGAACATGGCCCATGCGGCCAGGGTCGAAAGGTTGGTTCGGTGGTTGATCAACGCATGGTTCATGGAATGCCTTCAGCAATTGCAATGCAATCAATTCTGCGCGCCAAAATACACAGCGTCACGGGGTATGCACGCATTTCTTGCCGGCCACTGTTCGTGCCCGACAGGCTGGCTGAGAAAATA
Source organism: Hydrogenophaga crassostreae (assembly GCF_001761385.1). Lineage (GTDB taxonomy): Bacteria > Pseudomonadota > Gammaproteobacteria > Burkholderiales > Burkholderiaceae_C > Hydrogenophaga > Hydrogenophaga crassostreae. The sequence goes on from NZ_CP017476.1 coordinate 4,590,827, forward strand.
CCCCGTCCACTACACTGACACCCCTCAACCTCCAACCTTACAAGAAAGCAGCACCATGGGCGCCCAGTGGAAAGCCAAGCACAAAGACATCGCCGCCAACGCCAGAGGTCGGCTCTTCGGCAAACTGGTGAAAGACATCATGATTGCCGCGCGCAGCGGCGCCGACCCGGCCGCCAACGCGCGCCTGCGGCTGGTTTGCGAACAGGCCCGCAAAGTGTCCATGCCCAAAGAGACGCTGGACCGCGCCATCAAAAAAGGCGCTGGCCTCACGGGCGAGGCCGTGAACTATGAACGCGTGATCTATGAAGGCTTTGCGCCCCACCAGGTACCGGTGATGGTGGAATGCCTGACCGACAACGTGAACCGCACCGCGCCTGAAATGCGGGTGCTGTTCCGCAAGGGCCAACTGGGCACGTCGGGTTCGGTGGCCTGGGATTTTGACCACGTGGGCCACATCGAAGCAGAGCCCGCACAACCCGATGCAGACCCGGAGCTCGCCGCCATCGAATCCGGCGCGCAAGACTTTGAGCCCGGCGACGAAGACGGCACCACGCGCTTCATCACCGACCCGGCCGATGTCGATCTGGTCAGCAAGGCCTTGCCCGACCATGGCTTCACCGTGCTCGCCAACCAGCTCGCCTACCGCCCCAAGAACCCGGTGAACCCGGCAAACCTCAGCCCCGAGCAACTGGAAGAGGTGGAAGCCTTTCTGGCCGCGCTGGACGAGCACGACGACGTGCAATACCTTTACGCCGGCCTGGCGGGTTAAGCAGGAAGAGGCGGCGAGCATGCGCAGAGGGGTCGAACAGCCCTCGTGATTCGTGCATCCCTCTGATACACATCAACAAACCGGCCCCTGCATTGACCGTTGGTCACAAAACCGCAGCCCGACCCCTTGTGAGCCGCGGCAACGGCCACTACCCTTTGGGTTCAACACCGCAAAGGATCCGAAATGGTCAAAACCCGGAACGCCAAACCGCCGGTCTCAGAAACGGCGCACCGAACGGCGCTGCAGCAATACCGCGTGCGGGCCGACCTGTACGACCTGGAGTTGCAGCCCTTTGAACCCCTGCGTCTGGAGGCGATCGAGCGCCTTCAGTTGCAACCGGGTGAGGTGGTGCTGGACGTGGGCTGTGGCACCGGGCTCAGCTTTGCGCACCTGCTGGAGAGGCTGGGCGACAAGGGCAAGGTCGTGGGCATCGAGCAGTGCCCAGAAATGATCGACAAAGCCCAGGCCCGCATCGATGCAATGGGCGTGAGGCAGCAGGTTGTGTTGTTGCAAGCCTCTGCCGAAGACGCCCGCTGGCAAGGGCTTGCCGATGCCGCGATATTTCATTTCACGCACGACGTCGTGCGCTGCCCTGAGGCGATCGACAACGTGCTCGCCCACCTCAAACCGGGCGCACGCGTGGTCACCACCGGGCTCCAGTGGGCCGCCCCATGGGCCGGGCCGGTCAACTGTTTTGTCATGGGCGCTGCCCTGTATTCGGTCAGCTCTCTGGAAGGCCTGAACCAGCCTTGGGGCGAGCTGGCCAGACGGCTGCAACACTTCGAGCGGCACGACACCTGGATGGGCAGTGTCTACATGGCCACTGGCACCTGGCCCGGCGCGTCAGATACCTGAGCAACTCACGCGCCGCTAAGACCAGAGTTCACGCACCGGCGTGTCGGGGGAAAAGCGGTGTGCCACCTGCGCTTGCAGCAACTCAGCCGAGGCCAGCGCATCGGTGAGCGCGTGGTGCGGCCGGTAGCGCGGCAGGTTGTAGCGGGCCCGGCTGTCGACCAGTCGAATGGAGGCTTGCGGCGGATGGCGCCCCAAGGCCCAATTGAGCCAGCCCCTGGGCTGGTTGCGGTGCAGTCGGGCCTCCAGCTCCATGGTGTCGATCACCGGGAAAGCAATGCCCTCGCCGATGCGCGGGCGCAATGCCCCGTTGAGAAACTGGCGCTCAATATCGCGGCAGTGCACCACCAGCACATGGCCCGCCATGGCCTGCAACACCTCGCCCAGCACTTGCTTGAGATCCGGCGCAGCCATCACCTGGGAATCGGTGATGCCATGGATGGTGACCGACGCTTCACCCAGCGGCACGCGAGGTTTCAGAATCCAGTGGCGCGAAGCACTGGCCCGGATGCGCTCCAGGTTCATGGGCACCAGGCCGATGCTGACCATGCCGTCTTTGACGGGGTCGAGCCCCGTGGTTTCCACGTCCAGCGCCATCAGCGGCACCGCCGACAGCGGTGTATCGCCACCCACCATGCCCGCTGCGTAGTAAGCCCGCAACCGTTCATCGCGAGCGCTCAGCGCCAATGCTTCAAAACGTTTGCGCCAATCGGTTTCAGCCGTGGCGACGGCACCCGGCTGGCTGAGCAGTTTGGGATGAAACACGGCGGCCCGCCTCAGGTCGATCGACCGGGTTGGTAGCGGAATTTCAGGTAGGTCTGCGCATCGCCCAATATGGAAAAAGCATCGCGCAGGCTCTTGCGCTCAAAGGCGGAAAGTTTGTCGGGTTCGATGCTGTTGTCGGGCTCCAGACCAGCCGTCAAATCGTCGGCCTGGTTGCGGATGCGCACGGTCGAGATGAACTCGAGTGTGTCATGCAAATCCTGTCCCCGGCCCGGCGGCAGCACGCCAGCGGCCACCACATCTTGCAGGCGTTCAAACGAGTTTTGCGCCAGGGAGCCGACCGCCAATGCGTGGATGCGAATCAGGTCGGCCATGGGCGCGGTACCTCGCCGCTTCAGGTTGATGGCTTTGCTGTGGCGGCCGTCGGCTTCGACCACGAAGTCCTTGAAAAAACCCAATGGCGGGGTGCGCAGCAAGGCGTTGCGCGCCATGCTGGCGAGGAAACGCGAATTGCCCTTGGCTTTGCGGGCGATGAACTTGCGCAGATGCTCGGCCCATTCTGTCTTGCCCCATACGCCATCCAGATCAAAAAAGATGTTGGCGCTCAGCAAAGTCTCGGCGGTAGGTTGCTCGATCCACTGGCTGAAATACCCTTCCCAGACCTTCAGGGGTTGGCGCCATTTGGCATTGGTCGCCATGATGCCGCCGGTGCAATAGGTGTAGCCACAACGCGCCAGACCATCGCTCACAAAAGCGGCCAGCGCGCTGAAATAGGCGTCGTGCCGGGCCGGGTCAAACCGGTTGTCCAAAATCAGCGCGTTGTCCTGGTCGGTCACCAGCAGTTGCTCGTTGCGCGCCATCGAACCCAGCGCCAGAAAACAATAGGGCACGGGCGGCGGGCCCAGCTCGGCCTCGGCCAAAGCCAACAATTGCTGCTTGAAGCTGCGCCCGATCAAGGCCATGGCGGAACCCACCATGCGCGAACTGGCATCTTCGTTGACCATGCGCACAAAGCTCGCATGCACATCGGCGGTCAGTGCCGCGAGTTCGTCCACGCTCGATTGGCGAAAGATGCTGCTGACCACAAACAGGCTGTTGCGGCTTTCGTACTGAACCACATCCGACAGGGCAATCACCCCCAGCGGCACGCCGTGGCGCATCACCGGCAGGTGGTGCACGTTGTGGCGCAGCATCTGCAGCATGGCCTCGAACACCAACTGGTTGTGCTCCACCGTGACCAGTTTCGACGTCATGATGGCGCTCACCGGCGTATCGTAGTTCAGGCCGCCCGCCACCAGGCGGGTACGGATGTCGCGGTCGGTGATGATGCCGGCCATGACCGGCTCAGCGGAGCCGCTGGCTTCTTCCAGAATCAACAAAGAAGACACACCCGCTTCGGTCATGCAGCGCGCGGCATCCAGCGCGCTGGCGGTCTGAGGCAGCGTCACCGGCTCGCGACCGATCAGCGTGTCGACCGTGGCCGACATCAATTGGTTGGATTCTTCGCGCCGCGAAACCACCTGCCGCAGGCGGGTCCGGTCTTCGGTTTCGACCTGATCGGCGAACGCTTCCTGCGTGTCGAACAGTTCGGTGAAGATGGCCTCTGGAATCAGGTAGAGCAGCGTGTCCTCCAACGCCACCACTGGAAAACGGACTTTCTTCTTTTGCAGCAGGCCGGCTTCGCCAAAGTGCCCGCCTTCGGTCAGGCGGTTGTACAGCGTGCCATCGCGGCGAAACACCTCGACGGCGCCACTGCGCAACACGAACCAGAACTCGGCCGGTTGGCCAGACTCCAGGATGGAACTGCCCGCCTTGAAATAGCGCACATCCACCGACGTGGCCACACGGTGCAGCGCCTCTTCAGGCAGTGCTGCAAACGCCGGTTGGCCCTGCAGGAACTGCAGAATTTCGAGCTGCTCGTCCTGCATGGCCGGGGCTTCCATCAGCCGCGCGGCTCGGACATCAGCCCTTTGACCACCGCGACCGTGGCCACCAGCAGCACCACCGTGAACGGGAAGCCGGTGGACACGGCCATGGCCTGCAAAGCCACCAGACCACCGCCCAGAATCAGGGCGATTGCGACCAGCCCCTCAAACAGGCACCAGAACACGCGCTGGGGCGTTGGGGCATCGACCTTGCCGCCAGCGGCGATCACGTCGATCACCAGCGAGCCGGAATCTGAAGACGTCACGAAGAACACCACGACCAGCACGATGGCCAGGAAAGAGGTGATCTGCGCCAGAGGCAGGACATCCAGCATCTGGAAGATCTGCAGCGGCAGCGCCGCTTCAGCCACGGCTTTGTAGCCGTCGGTGACCAGTTGCGTGATCGCCGTGCCACCAAAAACCGTCATCCACAAGACGCAAGCCAGGGAAGGCACGATCAAAACAGAGACGATGAATTCGCGAACGGTGCGGCCGCGCGAAACACGCGCGATGAACATGCCGACGAAAGGTGACCAGCTGATCCACCAGGCCCAGTAGAAGGCGGTCCAGCCCTGGGAGAAGTTGGCGTCTTCGCGACCAAACGGGTTGGCCAGCGCGGGCAGGTTTTGCGCGTAAGCGCCCAGGTTGCTGAAGAAGCCGGTCATGATGGCCAGCGTGGGGCCAACAACGATCACGAACACCAGCAACAGGATGGCCAGCACCATGTTGATTTCCGACAGGCGCTTCACGCCCGCGTCGAGACCGGCCAGCACCGAGGTCAGGGCGATCGCGGTGATGCCGATCACGAGCACGATTTGCGTGGTGTTGCCCAACGGGATGTCGAACAGGTAGTTGAGGCCGGCAGCGGCTTGCGAGGCGCCCAGACCCAGCGAAGTGGCCAGACCGAACATGGTCGCCAACACCGCGAGGATGTCGATGATGTGGCCAGGCCAGCCCCAGATGCGCTCACCCAGCAGGGGGTAAAACACCGAGCGGATGGTCAGCGGCAAACCCTTGTTGAAAGAGAACAGCGCCAGGCCCAAAGCGAGGATGGCGTAGATGGCCCAGGGGTGAAGGCCCCAGTGGAAGATGGTCGCGGCCATGGCCAGGCGACGCGCGCCCACGGCATCGCCCGCGGCGGCACCCAGCGGCGCCCAGTCGGTGCGAACGCCGTTCTCCACAACGGTCCCGCCCATGGAGCTGCCGAAATGAGACAGGGGTTCAGACACGCCGTAGAACATGAGACCGATGCCCATGCCCGCGGCAAACAGCATCGAGAACCAGCCGGTGTAGGTGTAGTCGGGCGTGGCCTTGGTGCCGCCCAGCCTGACCTTGCCCAACGGGGAGATCGCCAGCGCAATACACACCACCACGAAGATGTTGCCCGCAGAGAGGAAGAACCAGTCGAGGTTGGACGTGAGCCAGCCGCGGATGCTGCCGAACATGGGTTCGGCCTGGGTCTGGAACATCAGCGTCAACACCACAAACGCAATCACTGCCAGGGCAGAAATCGCGAACACGCGGTTGTGGATGTCAAGCCCGAAGGGGCCGAGGTTCAAGACGATGTTGTCTTGTCCGATTTTGTAATCGGTGCTGATCGGGTTGACGTCGCCATCGGGCTTCATCGGATCGTGTTTATCACTCAATGGTCTTCTCCTGAACGGTGTCGCACTGCTGACGAAAAAGCAATCGAGGGTCCGAAGAACAGCATGAAACCGAGCCCAGCGCCCGATGCGTCAGCAGGGACGGGAGGTTAACACGCATAAGCACCCGCCACCAACACAGCCGCGACAGTGTGCGAGCGCGGGTCTCCTGCTCGCAGCGATCAAGAGGGCGAAGCCTGCCCCCCGCCTTTGGCGGGCAGAGCAGCCAATCAGTTGCCTTCTGGCGCAGGCGGGGCAGGTTCAGCGCGCGCCGTGTGCTGGTCGATCACGCTCGCTGCCACCAGATCGCCGGCCACGTTGAGCGTGGTGCGGCTCATGTCCAGAATGCGGTCCACGCCAATGATCAGGGCGATGCCTTCTGCGGGAATGCCCACGGTGCCCAGCATCATGGCAAGAATGACAATGCCGATACCCGGCGTGCCGGGGGACCCGATGGAAGCACCGACAGCCAGAACAACCACCAGCAACAGGCCCGACAAGCCCACATCCACCTGGTAGACCTGCGCCAGAAACAGCGTGGCAATGACCTGATACAGCGCGGTGCCCGCCATGTTGATGGTGGTGCCCAGCGGAATCACAAACCGCGCCACGCCTTGCTGTACGCCCAGTGATTCTTCGGCGGTGCGAATGGTCAGCGGCATCACGGCGGCCGAGCTCGAGGTGGAGAACGCGAGCAGCAACACATCGCGGCTGCCGCGCAAAAATGCGAGTGGTGAACGCCGCCTTCCCACCGCATAGAGCACCATCAGGAATCCGAAAGCCAGCAGCAGGGCGCCGAGCACCGTGAGCACGTAAACCCCCATGCCCAGCAGCGCATCCAGTCCCATGCGTGCGGTGAGTTGCGTCATCAAACCAAACACCGCCGCCGGCACCAGGTACATCGCCCAGCGCACCACCACCATGCTCACCTCCTGCACGGCACCCAGCAGATCCACAAGCGGTTTGGCCAGCCTGCTGTCCATCGTGACCAGGGCCACTCCCACGAAGATGGCGAATACCACCACCTGCAGCATGTTTTGTTCGACACTGGCCTGCAGCGGGTTGGTGGGCACGATGCGCACGATCTGCGAAGGCAGCGTCGACAGTGAAGGTGGCACCGATGTGGCCTGTGCAGCCGTGGCCGTGGCGGTAGGCAACTCAGCACCCTGAAGGTAGCTGCCAGGCTGCACCGCCAGGGCGATCACCAGGCCGATCACGGCAGCCACCACCGTGGTGAAGAGAAAGAACAGGCCGGTGCGCAAACCCATGCTGCGCAACTGTTGCATGTCGCGTGAGCTGGTCATGCCCAGAATGATGGAGGCGACCACCAGTGGTATCACGATCATCTGCACCATCGCCAGGAACAGGTAGCCGGGCATTGCCAGCCAGTTGCTCACCACCTGTGCCGTCGCGTAAGACAGCCAGCCACCCGTCGGGCCGATGGCAACCCCTGTCGCTACGCCAGCGGCCATGGCGAACAACACCTGCAGCCACAGCCGGGCCCGCACAAAACCGCTCAGGCGCATTGCGAGGCGGCCAATCGAAGGTTCGGTTGTGATGGGAATGGGGAAAGAAAACACAGGCAACTCCGTCGCCCCGCCAAAACAACGGGGTTATGAAGTCAGGATAGCAAGCCGTGGCTGTTGGCCCATTGATCTTCGACAGAATCGAGTGCTTCTGCCTTGTGTTCAAGTCGCCACGAACCGCCTCGGGCCGGCTGGCAAAGAGGCCACACAGCCAACCCCTTCAACGAGGCTTGAGCCAGGGGACCATGGACACCAAAACACCGTCTTTGAGTTTGACGTGGTGAGCAATGGCCGCCAGGGCGTGCAGCCCGGCCAGCCAGATGATGGCGTCGCCCATCAGGCTGTGCACCTCGCCCCAGTTGGTCAGCGAAGCCAGCCCGCTGTTGGCGATGAACCCCAACTGCTCAATCCGAAAGCCCCCCAGCAGCGTCAGTGGAGCGCCCTCGCTGCCCAGCGTCAGCAGTGCGGTGATGGGCGTGATCAGCAACAGGCCCCACAAACCCGCATGCCCCAGCTTGCTGGCCAGGCACAAGGGGCCAGACATCGCCACCTGCGGTGCAGCGGGCCGCACCGCAGTCCAGAGCAGTCGCAGCACAGTGAGCGAAAAAATCAGCATGCCGAGTGACTCATGCCACACGATATCGGCGTGGGTTCCGGGATCAATCCCTTGTCGCAACAGGCGCCCAAATCCACCGGGGCCCAGAATGAAGGCGGCAAGCACGGCAATGGCCGTGAGCCAGTGGAAGGCCATGCTGAGTGGGTCGTAACGGGTTGAAGGGTTTCTGGACATGGTGGCGCCGTTGATCAAGCGCATTCTGGGCCAGGCGGGTTAAGCCAAACTGAAGCCAGCTCACCCGTCCTCTTCAGCAAAGCGCGATCAATCCAGCGGCCAGGGAAGATCGCTGGTTGAGCGCTCGGCCGTCTGCGCTTCGACCTCTTCCCTGGGTTGAGGGCCAGCACTTTTTTTGTCTACGCCGCGCCACCAGGCCTGCGCAGTGCGCTGCTCTTTCGGCTCCACCGACTCACCCAGGCGGGGCAACAACAACACATCGCGTGAAGGCGCGTGGGCCAGCAGGGTTTCAACCGGCTCGTCCCAGGCGTGCATGGCCAGACTGAAGGTGCCCCAGTGCACCGGCAGGAAAGCACCGCCGCCGAGCAGGCCATGGGCCTTGAGCGCATTCAGCGGGCCCAGGTGGATATCGCCCCAGGCGGGATGAAAAGCACCCACCTCCAGCATCACCAGATCAAACGGACCCAGCCGCTCGCGGATCGCGGCGTATTCGGCGGTCAGTCCGGTGTCGCCACTGAAAAACACCGCATGGCGTTCGCTGCGCATGACCATGGATGACCACAGCGTGGCATTGCGGTCTTTCAGGCCGCGGCCTGAAAAGTGCTGCGATGGTGCGGCCGTGATGCTCAGGCCCGTACCGGGCACCCGGTGGGTTTCCCACCAGTCCAGCTCGGTGATGCGTTCGGGTGTCACGCCCCAGGCCTGCAAATGGGCGCCAACGCCCAATGAGGTCACAAACGGCACCTGGCTGTTTTTCGCGAGCGCGCGGATCGTGGGGTAGTCCAGATGGTCGTAGTGGTCATGCGAAATCACGACCACATCCACCTCGGGCATTTCCCGCAAGCGCAGTGGCACGGGTTGGAACCGCTTGGGTCCGATCAAACGAAACGGCGAAGCGCGGGTGCCCCACACGGGGTCCGTCAAGACCTTGAAACCGTCCATTTCCAGCAATACGGTGGAATGGCCCAGCCAGGTGGCGCGCAGACCACTGGCAGGCGCCCTCTCCCAGGCAACACGCGGGTCCTTTGACGGCAGCGGCGACTCCGGTGTGCGGCGCTCACCACCCATCAAAAACTCTTTCGCCGACGGCATGGCCACCGAAGGATCACGCAGACCCTGGGCAACGGGAAACAGGTTGCGAAAGCCCCCATCGCGCCACAGCGGCGATGCGCGCATGCGCTCCAGTCGCAAGCCCTCAGCGCGTTTTCCCAATGATTTCATGACAAACCTCGTCGGTTGCAGCGCCTTGCGAGTTGACCCAGTCTAAGGCGGGGCAGCGGGGTACGCACGACACCATCTGTCAATCCCCTATGGCATCGATGCGCCGCAGCAGCCAGCGCCTTTCAGGCTCGTTGCGGGTCATTGCCGCTGCGCGCGCATAGGCCGCCCGGGCCTGCGCGCCTCGCCCCAGCTTTTCCAGCAGGTCGCCCTGCACCGACGGCAGCCACGGGTAATGCTGCAAGGTTTTGTCGCACAGCAACGGCTCCAGAATCACCAGCCCGGCCGCCGGACCTTCCGCCAACCCGACCGCGACCGCGCGATTGAGTTCGACCACGGGTGAAGGCGCCACCCGCATGAGTGCGCCATAGAGCGCTGCGATACGGGGCCAGTCGGTGTCATCCGCATGAACGGCGCGCGCGTGACAGGCGGCGATGCTTGCCTGCAAGCAGTAGCTGCCATCGGGCTGTCCCAAGGCCTGCGCCTGTTCAAGCGCACACAAGCCGCGTTGAATCAAACGCTGGTCCCAGCACGTTCGGTTCTGCGCGGCCAACAACACCAGGTTGCCCTCGTCATCGGTGCGCGCCGGTGTGCGCGAAGCCTGTATGGCCATCAGTGCCACCAACCCATGCACCTCGGGCTGATCAGGTGCGATCTCAGACAAAAGCTGCCCAAGACGAAGCGCTTCGTCGCACAAGGCGGGGCGCATCCAGTCTGCGCCACTGGTGGCGGTATAGCCTTCATTGAAGATCAGGTAAACGACCTCCAGCACCGCGCCCAGACGCCGCTTGAGTTCATCGCCCTTGGGCACCTCAAACGGCACCTGCGCCTGGGCCAGCGCCCGCTTGGCTCGAACGATGCGCTGCGCCAGGGTGGCCTCGCTTGTCAGGCATGCGCGGGCGATCTCCGCGGTGGTCATGCCACCCAGCAGCTTGAGGGTCAGGGCGACACGCGCTTCGGTCGCCAGCACCGGGTGGCAGGCCGCAAAAATCAACCGCAACAGGTCATCGCCGATGGCCGCGTTTTCGCGTGCTTCGTCAAGGCCATCACTGAAGTCGGGCACCACATGGACATTCATGGCTTGTAGGTCGCTGGCCAGATCCCCGTGTCTCGCATCGGCCATCTGCCTGTGGCGCAGGTGGTCGAGGGCACGGTGCTTCGCGGTGGTCATCAGCCAGGCGGCGGGATTCTGCGGCAGGCCATCGCTGGGCCAATGTTCCAGCGCTGCGATCAGTGCGTCTTGCGCCAGGTCTTCGGCCACGCCGATATCGCGCACATAGCGCGCCACGGTCGCGACGATGCGGGCCGACTCTTTGCGCCAGACCGCAGCGAGGCAAGCATGGACAGTGGGGTGGTCAACAACAGTGTTCACACAACGGGTTTTACACCCGCGCGCTCACATCTGCGCAGGCGCAGCGGTCTCATCCATCCAGAACACCTCCCACTGGTGGCCATCGAGATCGGCAAACCCGTGCTGGTACATGAATCCATGGTCCACAGGCGCGTTGGGCGTGGTGGCGCCCGCAGCGATCGCCTTGGCCATCACGGCCTCGACCTCCGCCCGGCTGTCGAGCGAAAGGGCGATCAGCACCTCGGTGCTCTGGTGGGCATCGCTGATCGGTTTTTTGGTGAACCCCTGAAAAAAGGGCTCCACCAGCAGCATGGCAAAAAAGTTCTCACCTATCTCCAGGCAGGCACCCTGCTCGTTGGTAAACCGTGGATTGAAATTGAGGCCCAGGGCTGTGAAAAAAGCCTTGGAACGGACCATGTCCTTGATGGGCAGGTTGACAAAGATCTGGCGAAACATGAATGACTCCTTGGTGGGTTGTTGCGGTTTCTCGGCGAGCACCTTCAAATTGGCCAGCCCCGCTTCAAAATCTTTGCCAATCATCTGGTCCATGTTGATGAAGATGCCAGCCAGCTTGGGCAGGAAGCTGCTGGGGCCGTGCACGGCCCAGGTGACGCGGGTGACGCCTTTGCCCACGGGCTAGTGCGTGAAATCGACAGTGTTGTGTCCTTCGAGGGGCTCCTTCATGTCGAGCGGCATGGACACGAGCGACGTTCGATAAGAACCCGGGCTGACGCTCAGGCCGTCGGCGCCATCATGCTGTTGCGGTTGCCCTCGGTGTCCACAAAAGACACATAACGCCCAATGCCCGGAATGTCCATGGGTTCGCCCAGGATCTCGCCGCCTGCGGCGGTGACACGGGCCATGGCGACCTCGATGTCGTCCACATCGATCACCACCGAGGGGTGTTGCATGGGCCAGTCGGCCTTGAAGGGGAACAGGCCACCGTTGATGGCCCCTGGCGCCGCCTGGGGTGGCATGTTGGCGCGCTCACCCGGCAACGCGGTGGTCACCAGCAGATAGTCGCCCATCTCCGGCCCGAGGTTTTGATGGGTCCAGCCAAATGCGGCCGCATAAAAGCGGGCGGCACGATCGGCATCTTTGTAAGGCATTTCAAAATGCATCACGGCACACATCGGAACGTTGGACATGGTGTCTCCTTCGACGGGTTGGGGTTGGGGTTGGGGTTGGAATCAGGCTTGGGAAAAGGCACGCTGCAGCGTGGCGATATCGAGTTTTTTCATGCCCATCATGGCGGCCATGAGCCGCTGCTTTCCCGGGGTATCGGGCGTTGGCAACAAATCCACCATGAGCTGCGGCACGATCTGCCAGGACAGGCCAAACCGGTCGGTGAGCCAGCCGCACTGACCTTGTGCCGGGTCGTCGGCCAGGGCGCTCCAGTAGTGATCCATTTCCGCCTGGGTCTGGCAGATCACCATGAACGACACCGCGGGATTGAATGGAAACGCGGCACCACCGTTGAGCGCCGTCCATGGCTGGCCATTGAGCTCGAAGCCCACGGTGAGCACGGTGCCCTCGGGCATGGGGGCGTTGGCGCCGTAGTGCGTGATGGTGCCCATGCGCGAATTGGGAAACACCGAGGTGTAGAAACGGGCAGCTTCTTCTGCCTGGAAATCGAACCACAGGCAGGGCTGGACAGGGGCGTTCAGGATCATGGTCGAGGGCTTTTTCATGTTTCCACAACCGTCTGGAATCCGCCAAAAATCATGCGCTTGCCATCAAATGGCATATCACCCATCGCGGCCAGGCGCGCGTCTTTCATGAAGGCGGCCATTCCCACCTCACGCACCGCTTTCGAGGGCCAGGTGATCCAGGAAAACACCACTGTCTCGCCCTCCTTGCACTGCACGGCCAAAGGGAAAGAAGTGAGCTTGCCCGGCGGCACATCCTCGCCCCAGCACTCCACCACCCCGGTGGCGCCATGCTCGCGAAGAATCACCGCTGCTTCCTGTGCATAGCGCACATAGACATCCTTCTTGGCCAGCGCCACGGGCACCACAAATCCATCAACATAGTTCATGCGTTTCTCCTGACGACCCTGGAGGTTGGCGCAGGCGCCTCCCGCCATCGCCGCCGACCCCTTTCGGGGGGTTCGCATACACGACGAAACAGCCGGTGCGATTTCGACACGTCCGGACCTGGGAGAAACCCGAATCAGGTCAGCCCGTCTTCAAAGCAGGGCGCCAGCGCGCGCACTTCCACGGCGGCCCACTGCGCAGCTGGGCAACGCTGGGCCCAGGCAATGGCTTCGTCACGGTCCACGTTTTGCAACAGGAAGAAGCCACCAATCATCTCTTTGGCCTCGGCGAAAGGCCCGTCGCGAAAGGCCGGCTGGCCAGGTGCCCGGCTCACCCGGACAGCGCCGGCCGTTGAAGCCAGCGACTCCACCGCCTGCAGCTTGCCCTCTGTCGCCAGCGCCTCTCCAAAACGCTGCATCTGCGCGTATGCCTCCCGGCCCTCGGCTTCATTGCGGGTGGCGCGCTGGCCCACCGGCTCAACGATCAACAACATATAGGACATGGTTCTTTCCCTCGAAATCAGGCTGAAGACCGCATCCTAAAGGCAGCCAGGTCCAGTCAAAAGGCCCTTTCAGCCTGATACGGAAGCGAAATCCCTCTGCCCGCTTTTGAACCCGGCCCAAGGCGTGGACAATCACCCTATGGATTTGCTTGCCCCTCTGCTGTTTATTGCCTTCGGCGTGTTCGTCATCAAAAACGCGGAGCAGCGCCAGCGCATCGCCTGGCTGAGCGCCATCCTGGGGCCCATCAAGCTCGAAAAAAGCATCGAAACGCTGGCCACAGGCTATATGCGGGCGCTGGCCGAGACCGACCCTGAGCGCAGCGAGCCGATCTGGCGCATGCTGGAAGGCTCCGAGGCCACCCTGGTGCAACAGCTGGACCGCCTGGCCAAAGACATTCAGACCATGCCGCCTGCCCAAGCGAGGATCAGCCGTTGGTCGATGGCATTGCCCATGGCCACCCGGCTGTTTCCCGATGCCACCTTTGACCTGCGCGAGGCATTTCGGGTGCACGCCAAGGGTTTTGCCCAAAGCGTGACGAATGCCGAGGGCCTGTCCCGCAAACAGCAGGCCAGGCGTTTGCTGGCCGAGATGCTCTTGTTTCAACACACCTGCCATTGGTACTGCCGATCCAAATCGGTGGCATCGGCGCGCCTGATGGTGCGCCACCAGGCCACCCACGAAGAAACGCTGGCGTTGGTGTCGCCACAAACCCGACAGGGCTACCAGGCGCTGCTCACGGAGTGAGATGGGCCGCCGGGAAGCCTGTGCAGCAGAAAGAACATCGGCTGCAACCGGCGGGAACCCGGTCTCGCTTCGATGCTTTCTGCCGCGCAGGCTCCTGGCCTGTCTCAGACCCTGGAAAAATCGGGCTTGCGGCGCTCCATGAAGGCACCAAAGGCTTCGCGGGCTGCGGGTTCACGCAGCATGCGGCCAAAACTTTCACCCTCTTCGGCCATGACCGTCGCCACCTTCTGGCTCTGGCCCTGCTTCATCAAACGCTTGGTTTCCACCAGTGCCGAGATCGGCTTGGCCGCCAGGCGGCGCGCCACGGCCTGCGCGTAACCCGCCGCCTCCGTAGGCGGCAATACGCGGTTCACCAGCCCCACTTCCAGCGCGGCTTCGGCCATGAAAGGTTCGCCCAGCAAGAGGGCTTCGGCGGCACGGTGGTAACCCATCATCTGCGGCACCAGCAGGCTGGAGGAAAACTCGGGACACAGCCCCAGATTGACGAACGGCATCGAGAAAGCCGCGTTGTCGCCCGCATAAACCAGATCGCAATGCAGCAACAGGGTGGTACCAATGCCCACGGCCGGGCCACACACGGCGGCCAGCACGGGTTTGGTGAAACCCGACAGCGCACGCATGAAGCGGTAAACCGGCGACTCACCGGTGGCGGGCGGGTTGTTGAGGAAATCGCCGATGTCATTGCCCGCGCTGAACACGGCTTCGTTGCCCTGGAACACCACGCAGCGCACGGCATCATCGGTCTGCGCGGCTTCGAGGCCATCGGCCAGGACGGCGTACATGGCCGAGGTGATGGAATTCTTTTTGTCTGGACGGTTGAAGGTCAGGGTGGTGATGCCGTCTTCGGTGTGGACGAGGATATCGCTCATGGGTGGGTTTTCTGCTTTGGGTGTCGGGGTAACGGAGCGCAACAAACCACCGGAGCCCCGGGGCATGGTCCGCCAACAAGGCCGCCAAGTTAACAGAAAGCCACCGGGCTGTCAGCGAAGGTCAGCCCAATGCGCGACAGCGTGGCCCCGCGCAAAACACCGCGCAGCGCAGCCTGCCTCAGCGCTCTTTCTCACTACACTGGACGGCGCACCGACGGGCTGAGGCCATCAACCCCGGACCTGCCACTTTCCCAAGCTGCCCATGATCCACCCAAGCCTTCCGATTTTGTCCTCCCGCCAGTCACCCTTGGGGCGATTTCAAGTGTGGCTGCTGATCGGGCTCACTGCACTGAGCCTGACCGGACAGGCGCATGCGACCAGCCTGGCGCCAGCGCCCGACGGCATCGCCGCGCCCCTCGCCCACCGCCCCAGGATCGGCCTGGTCCTCTCCGGCGGCGGCGCGCGCGGTTTCGCTCACGTAGGGGTGCTCAAGGCACTGGAAGAAGCCCGGGTGCCGGTGGACTTCATCGTCGGCACCTCCATGGGTGCCATCATCGGCGGCCTGTACGCCAGCGGCATGAATGCCGATGAGCTGGAGCGCGAACTGGTTGGTGTTGACTGGGGCGATCTGTTTGACCGCCGGGAACCGAGGCAATTGCTGTCGCAGCGGCGCAAGGAAGAAGATTTCGAATTTGCGCCCATGCTGCAAATGGGTTTTCGCGATGGCGAGTTCAGACTGCCCTCGGGTGCCGTGTCATCGCGTTCGCTGGAAATGCTGCTGCGCCGCTACACGCTGACCACACGCCACCTCGCCAGCTTCAACGGCTTGCCCACCCCGTTTCGCGCCATTGCAACCAACATGGAAACCGGCAAGGCGGTGGTGCTCGATCGCGGCGACCTGGCGGCCGCCTTGCGCGCCAGCATGTCCGTGCCAGGCGTTTTTTCACCGCTGGAAGTGGATGGCCAGATCCTCGGCGATGGCGGTCTCGTCGACAACCTGCCGGTCAGCGTCGCGCGCAGCATGGGTGCAGACATCATCATTGCCGTCAACATCGGGACCCCGCTGGCGGGCCGCGAGACCCTGGGCACGGTATTGGGCGTCACGGCCCAGATGGTCAACATCCTGACCGAACAGAACGTTCAGGCCAGCATCGCAACGCTCACACCAAAAGACCTGTTGCTGGCGCCTGAACTGGGCAAGCTCACCTCGGGCGACTTCGACCGCGCGCCAGAGCTGGTGAAGATTGGCCATACCTACGCTGCGTCGGTGCGCCAGGCCCTGCGCGTTTACGCAGCGCCAGAGGCCGAGTACGCCACCTGGCAAACCCAGCGCATCGCTCAGACGCTGGCCAACTCGGCCCGGGTCGGCTCGCTGAAAGAGGTGCAGTTCGAAGGAGTCAGCGCCGAACGCGCCGAACGCCTGCGCGAGATGCTCGACATGCCCCTGGATCAGCCGGTGAGCGTGAAGCAGATCGAGGGCGACTTGCAGGAACTCGCCGCCATGGGCGACTACGAACGGGTGGACTACCGGCTCGACAACCAGGGGGCGCCTGGCGAGGAGGCCCTGGTGGTGAGCCTGCGTGAAAACGACTGGGGTCCCAACTACCTGCGCATCGGCATGGACCTGCAAACCGACTTCGAAGGCCGGTCTGCGTTCAACCTGCGCCTGAGCCACAACCGCCACTGGCTCACAGAAGGCGGAGCCGAATGGCGCAACCGGATCCAG
Source organism: Hydrogenophaga crassostreae (assembly GCF_001761385.1). Taxonomy (GTDB): domain Bacteria; phylum Pseudomonadota; class Gammaproteobacteria; order Burkholderiales; family Burkholderiaceae_C; genus Hydrogenophaga; species Hydrogenophaga crassostreae. Next base: position 4,607,502 of record NZ_CP017476.1, read on the forward strand.
GTGGGCGAGACCATGGGGCTCTACTCCGAGATCTACCAGCCTTGGGGCTCCAGAGGGCAAGGTTTTGCTGCCGCCTACATCGACGCAGACCTGAAGCGCCTGGAGCTGTACAACCTCAATGGCGACCTGGCCGCCATTGGCCGGCGCCAGACGGTGCAGGTGGGTGCCGACCTCGGCTTGCCGCTGGACCGTCTGGGCCGGTTTGGCGACCTGCGGCTGGGCAGCTTTGCCAACGCGCGCCGTGCCGTGCCCGAACTGGTGTCTGCCGGTCTGGTGGATGAGGGTGTGACCGTGGCCTCGGAAAGCTGGCGCGAGATCGGGTTGCGCGCGCGGGTCACGTCCGACCAGCTGGACTACGCGAATTTTCCATCCAGCGGCTACCGCACAGATGCCGAACTCGCCATAGGCCGTCTTTACAACAACGGGGAAAGCAACCGCTTCACCCGCCTCAACGCCACAGCGACCGGCGTGCACAGCTGGGGACCCCACACGCTCAATGCATCCCTTCGGGTCGGCATGGCCAGCGACATCCCCGTGGGGGCGATTGACGAGTACTCCCTGGGTGGGTTCCAGCAACTCTCGGGTTACCGCGTCGGCCAGGTGGCCGGCAACTACCTCACGTTCGGCCGCCTCACCTACTACCAGCGCCTGCCCTGGCAAGGTGGCGTGGTGCGGGCCCTTTTTGCCGGTGGCTCACTCGAGATCGGCAACGCATGGGCCGACCGCAGCGACATGAGCTTGAAAGACCTGCGCAGCGGCTCCAGCCTGTTTGTGGGCACCGACACCGGTCTCGGTCCGCTCTACCTGAGCGTGGTGCATGCGCCCAAGGGCTACACGGGTCTGTACCTGTTCCTGGGTCGCCCCTAGAGATATAGAGCCCCCACGCTCCACCGCTGCGCGGGTCGCTGCCCCCCGAGGGGGCTGGGCCTGCCTTGGGGCGGCCCGGCGGCTGGCCCGATAGCCCCCACGCTCCACCGCTGCGCGGGTCGCTGCCCCCCGAGGGGGCTGGGCCTGCCTTGGGGCGGCCCGGCGGCTGGCCCGATAGCCCCCACGCTCCACCGCTGCGCGGGTCGCTGCCCCCCGAGGGGGCTGGGCCTGCCTTGGGGCGGCCCGGCGGCTGGCCCGATAGCCCCCACGCTCCACCGCTGCGCGGGTCGCTGCCCCCCGAGGGGGCTGGGCCTGCCTTGGGGCGGCCCGGCGGCTGGCCCGATAGCCCCCACGCTCCACCGCTGCGCGGGTCGCTGCCCCCCGAGGGGGCTGGGCCTGCTTTGGGGCGGCCCGGCGGCTGGCCCGATAGCCCCCACGCTCCACCGCTGCGCGGGTCGCTGCCCCCCGAGGGGGCTGGGCCTGCCTTGGGGCGGCCCGGCGGCTGGCCCGATAGCCCCCACGCTCTGCCGCTGCACGGGTCGCTGCCCCCCGAGGGGGCTGGGCCTGCCTCGGGGCGGCCCGGCGGCTGGCCCGATAGCCCCCACGCTCTGCCGCTGCGCGGGTCGCTGCCCCCCGAGGGGGCTGGGCCTGCCTTGGGGCGGCCCGGCGGCTGGCCCGATAGCCCCCACGCTCTGCCGCTGCGCGGGTCGCTGCCCCCCCGAGGGGGCTGGGCCTGCCTCGGGGCGGCCCGGCGGCTGGCCCGATCGCCCCCACGCTCCGCCGCTGCGCGGTCGCTGCCCCCCGAGGGGGCTGGGCCTGCCTTGGGGCGGCCCTGCGGTTTTCCACTATTCCTTGAAGTACACCACCTGATGGCTGGTGGCCAGCATCACGCCGGACTGGTTCCAGATTTGAGCCGAGTGGTCAAAAAACCCCTGGCCAAAAGCCTGGCCCTGGGCCTGTCCGAGCACGTGGGCATCGCCGTTGGCGCTCAGCAAAGCCTGACTGGCATGGAAGTACACGGTGATCGACACGGTGCCCAACGGAACGAACCTCGCGCGGCGGTGCCAGATACGGGGTGAAAACACATCGGCCATCGCAGCCAGCGAGGCGAAGTCCAGCGGGCGCGGTGGCTGGTCCCGCACCCATTGGCGGGTGCGGCTGTGCCCCTGATCGCGCTCGTCCCACACGCCCGGAAAGCCGCCTTCGATGAAGCGCATTTCGTAGCGGTTGAGCCACTCCACACGGCCGCGCGCCGTGGGCAAAGGCACCGACCCGGGCGCCGGCACGTCGGGCATGGTGTGCTCCACGGCAGCCCAGGTGTCGCGGCGCACCGCCGTCAACGCCGTGGCCGTGACCATGGTCTCGCCCCCTTGCGTGATCGCCACCGTCCAGTGCTGTGTGGACCGGTTGGTGCGCGCGGCCACCGCCTGCACCTCAAACGGCCCATCGGCCACCGCCGCGCAAAAATTCACCGTCAGCGACACGGGCTCACCCAGCAAAGCCGGGTGCTGCAGCACCGCATTCAAAGCCGTGGCCGCCGTGATGCCGCCATACGGACCCACCATGTTGGCGTAAGCGGGTGAAGTGGCCCCGGTGAAGGTGTGCTCACCCGTGGCGTTCAGTGCAATGGCTTGGTCAAAAGGATGTGAAGTCATGCGCAAGAGTGTGCCCAGAGAAAGAGCTCACCACAGTCGTCTTAGAGACCGAGGGAGCGTATGCGCGGCGAAGCCGCATGGCGCAGCGGACCTGGCTCTCCGGCGTGCAATGCATCAACACGGAAATGCCGCGGAACTGGCTTTGCCAGGCCGCAGGCATTGCCCCCTTTCAGGGGGTGACGCGAAGCGGCGCGGGGGTGGGTCGTCAGACCCTTTCAAAAATCCCGGCGGCGCCCTGCCCCATGCCCACACACATCGTGACCATGCCGTATTTTTTCTGCGTGCGTTGCAAGGCATGCACCACCGTCGCGGAGCGGATTGCACCGGTTGCGCCCAAGGGATGACCCAATGCAATCGCGCCACCCATGGGGTTCACCTTGGCAGGGTCCAGGCCCAGCGTGTTCATCACGGCGAGCGACTGCGCGGCAAAGGCTTCGTTCAACTCGATCCAGTCCATGTCGTCCACCTTCAAGCCGGCATTTTTCAGCGCGGCTGGAATGGCTTCGATGGGGCCAATGCCCATGATGTGCGGCGGCACACCTCGGCTGGCGTAGCTCACGAAACGGGCCAACGGCTTGAGGTTGTATCGCTTCAGGGCCGCTTCGCTCACCAGGATCAGCGCGCCGGCGCCGTCGCTGGTTTGCGAGCTGTTGCCCGCCGTCACAGAGCCGCGGGCGGCAAACACGGTGCGCAGCCGGGCCAGGCCTTCCAGCGTGGTCTCGGGGCGCGCGCCTTCGTCGAGGCTCACGGTGCGCGTGCTGGTAGTGACTTCCGCGGTCTCCAGATTCACGCGTCGGTCGGTCACTTCAACCGGCGTCATCTCGGCCGCGAATTCACCGGCCTTCATGGCGGCAATGGCGCGCTGGTGCGATTGCACGGCAAACGCGTCCTGATCGTCCCGGCTCACCTTCCACTGCTGGGCGACCTTCTCAGCCGTCAGGCCCATGCCATACGCGATGCCATAGCTTTCCACATCGTCGGTGTTGGTGAAGATGGTGGGCGACAGGCTGGGCGAATTGCCCATCATGGGCACCATGCTCATGCTCTCGGTGCCCGCCGCGATCATCACGTCGGCCTCGCCCACACGGATGCGGTCGGCCGCCATCTGCACCGCAGACAGGCCGGAGGCGCAGAAGCGGTTGACCGTGATGCCGCCCACGGTATTCGGCAAACCTGCCAGGATGGCGCCAATGCGCGCCACGTTCAGACCCTGCTGGGCTTCAGGAATCGCACAGCCGCAGATCACGTCCTCTATGGATTTCGGATCCAGGCCTGGCACCTGTGCCAATGCCGAACGCAGCGCAATTGCCAGCAGATCGTCGGGACGCAGGTGTTTGAAGGAGCCTTTGTGCGAACGACCAATGGGCGTGCGCGTGGCGGCAACGATGTAGGCGTCTTGAACTTGTTTCATGGCGAATGCCTCAGGGTTGGGGTGTCAGGTTTGAAACTGCGACCCGTATCAATACAAATAGGAAAATCAGGCCTTGGCAGCACCCAGGCGCTGCCAGTCGACGATGTCTTTTTCGATGGCGCCCGGCATGGCCGCGAGCACGTTGGCACGCAAGCGCTGCTTGGTCGCGGTGAACGACGCAGGGTGGGCCTTCTTCAGCCGTGCCACATGCGCCTGCACAGCAGCGGCCATGGCGTCGGGCGCCACGGCCTCGTCCAGCAAACCTGCCACCACTGCGGCCTCACCGGCGTAGGCAGACGCCGTGCCGACCAGATGCAGATGCGGCGTACTCACACGTTCGCGGCAGGTTTCCAGAGCGAAATAGGGCAGCGTCATGCCGATCTGGATTTCGTTGGCCTGGAGCATGGCGCCCGATCCCTCTTCCAGTCCGATGCGCACATCGGCACACTGAAGGAGAAACAAACCCATGGCCACCGCGTGGCCCGAACAGGCCGCGATCACCGGATGCGGATACGACAGGACCCGCTGCGCCAGCTGCGCGCCGCCGGTGAGCATCTGGAACGTCAACTTGGGGTCGCCCGCCTTGAACACCCCCAAATCAAACCCGCCCGAGAAGACGCCAGGTCGCCCGGTCAGCACGACGGTGGCCTTGTCAGCCTCAGCGCGGTCGAAAGCAGCGTTCAATGCCGCCTGCATCGCCGGGCCCATGGCATTCGCCTTGCCATCGTCCATGGTCAATGTGGCCACGCCATCGGCAAAAGCGTAAGAAACCAGATCAGTCATACCTATCTCCAAAATCAGTCAATCCAAAGTGCAACCCGGCGCGAGATGCCCCCAGCCCAGGGTGCCGCGGAACCCGGCTCCGCCGGACCGCCAGCACCGCCCCCTGGGGGGTGACGCGCAAAGCGCGGCGCGGGGGGATCAATTTCTGACGGGCCGTCCCGTGTTCAACATCCCCAGAATCCGCTCTTGCGTCTTGGGATGCACGATCAGCGCGCAGAACGCCTGGCGCTCCAGCGTCATCAGGTACTCCTCGGTCACCAGCGTGCCGGGGTCCACATCACCACCGGTCACCACATTCGCGATCAGGGATGCGATGTGAAAATCGTGGCGGCTGATGAAACCTCCGTCGCGCATGTTGACCAGGCTGCCCAGAACCGTGGCCTTGCCATCACGGCCGGCCACCGGGAACAGGCGTTTGTGGGGCGCACGGTAGCCGCCAGCGAACAGGGCCTTGGCCTCGTTGATGGCAACAAACAGCAGCTCGTCTTTGTGGGGCACGATCACGTCGCTGTGCAACACGTAACCCAGCTGGCGCGATTCGATGGCGCTGGTGCCGACCTTGGCCATGGCCGCGGCGGTGAAGCCCTCGGTCAGGAAAGGCAACAGGTCTTTGCCGGTTGAGGTCTCAGCGTTTTCGGCCGCGCGGCGGGCGATGTAGGTCAGGCCGCCAGCGCCGGGCACCAGGCCCACACCGACTTCCACCAGGCCGATGTAGCTCTCCATGTGCACCACGCGGCGTGCGCTGTAAACAGCCAGCTCGCAACCGCCGCCCAGGGCCAGACCGCGCACGGCCGACACCACGGGCACGCTGGCGTAACGCAGGCGCAGCATGGTCTGCTGCATGAAGCCTTCGGCGTCTTCGATCGCCGCCACGCCCACGGCCATGAAGGCCGGCAACATGGCCTGCAGGTCAGCGCCGGCGCTGAACGGCTCATCGCCCGACCAGACCACCAGGCCCTGGTATTCCTTCTCGGCCAACTCGATGGCCATCATCAGGCCCTCGCAGACCTCGGGGCTGATGGCGTGCATCTTGGTCTTGATGCTGGCGATCAACACACCATCGTCTTGTGTCCAGACCCGGATCGAATCGTTTTCTTCGATGGTCGTGCCGTCCGTCTGGAACTTGGCACCCACTTCACCCAGCAGCAGCTCGGGAAAGTGCTGCCGCTGGTACACCGGCAGATTGCGGCGTGGCTCAAATGTTCCGGCGGAAGGATTCCACGAGCCCTCGGCGGTGTGCACGCCTCCGGCCTCGGCCACCGGGCCTTTGAACACCCACTCGGGCAGCGGCGCCTTGCTCAGCGCCTTGCCAGCGTCAATGTCTTCCTGAACCATCTTGGCCACGTCCAGCCATCCGGCTTCCTGCCAGAGTTCAAACGGGCCCTGCTTCATGCCAAAGCCCCAGCGCATGGCCTGGTCGACATCGCGTGCGGTGTCGGCAATGGTGGCCAGGTGCACCGCGGCGTAATGAAAGCCATTGCGCAGAATCGCCCACAGGAACTGGCCCTGAGGCCCTTCGCTGTCACGCAGCAGGCGCAGGCGCTCAGCCGCAGGGCGCTTCAACATGCGGCCGTACACCTCATCGGCTTTGGCGCCGGCGGGCACATACTCGCCGCTGTCCAGTTCAAAGCGCGAAATCTCGCGACCCACCTTTTTGAAGAAACCGCCTTTGGTCTTCTGACCCAGCTTGCCCGCTTCAAGCAAGGCCTTGAGCACAGGCGGCGTGCCAAAGCTTTCGTAGAACGGATCGGTGTCCAGCGACAGGTTGTCCTGCAGCGTCTTGATCACATGGGCCATGGTGTCCAGGCCCACCACGTCGGCGGTGCGGAAGGTGCCGCTGCTGGCGCGGCCCAGGCGCTTGCCCGTGAGGTCGTCCACCACGTCGTAGGTGAGGCCGAAATTGTCCACCTCTTTCATCGTCGCCAGCATGCCGGCGATGCCGATGCGGTTGGCGACGAAGTTCGGCGTGTCTTTGGCGCGCACCACACCCTTGCCCAGGCCGCTGGTCACAAAGGCTTCCAGGTCGTCCAGGATTTTGGGTTCGGTGGTGGGCGTGTTGATCAGCTCCACCAGCGTCATGTAGCGCGGCGGGTTGAAGAAGTGGATGCCGCAGAAACGCGGCTTGATCGCCTCGGGCAGGCCCTCGCTCAACCGGGTGATCGACAAGCCGGAGGTGTTGGACGCCACGATGGTGTGCTCGGCCACAAAGGGCGCGATCTTTTTGTACAGATCATGCTTCCAGTCCATGCGCTCGGCGATGGCCTCGATGATGAGGTCACAACCGCGCAGCAATTCCAGGTGCTCTTCGTAGTTGGCCTGGCCGATCAGCGCCGCGTCAGAGGCCACCCCCAGCGGCGAAGGCTTGAGCTTCTTCAAACCGTCCACGGCGCGGGAGACGATGCCGTTCTTCGGACCTTCCTTGGCCGGCAGGTCAAACAGCACCACCGGCACCTTGAGGTTGACGAGGTGGGCAGCAATCTGCGCACCCATCACGCCCGCGCCGAGCACGGCAACTTTGTTCACTTGAAATCGTTTCATTGCATTCTTTCCATCATGTGTATTCCAGGTCAAAGGCGCGGGATGCATTCACCCCGGGGCGCAGCGGATCCGGCTCAGCCGGTCCGCCTTCGCCGCCCCCTTGAGGGGGTCGCTCAAAGCGCGGCGGGGGTGTTCATTCAATGCGTTGCCAGATTTGCGTGCGGTAGAAGGGACCGATGTAGCCGCGGATCTGCAACTTCTTGCCGTCCTCGATCGGCGTCATCTTCAGCGCATAGGTCTTGCCGTTTTCGGGGTCGAGGATGTTGCCGCCCTCCCACACCGCTTCCGACGCCGCCTTCTTCGCGCCACGGATGATTTCCATGCCAAGCTTGGGCTTGTCCTTTCGCTCATCGGTGCACGCGGTGCACAGCGGCTCCTTGCTCTCGATCAAGGCTTTTTCAACCTTGCCGGTCAATACACCCGAGCCATTGGCCACGATGCGGATTTCAGCCTTGGGCTTGTTGGTGTCGTCATCAATCGAGCGCCACAGGCCCTCAGGCGTTGCCTGGGCAAACGCGGACACACCCGCCGCAGCCAACAAGAGGGATAGAGCAGATTCTTTGATCATGTTTGTCTCCGAAGCACGCGATGTCTTAAAAATCGAGAACACCGCGGAACCGGCTGTGCCGGGCCGCTGGTGTCGCCCCCGGGAGGGGTTGGCGCGAAGCGCGACAGGAGCAAGCTCAGGCCAGCGCCGCGTCGGTGTCCATCAAGACAGCAGAGCCAGCGCGCGCGGTGCGCATCAGCGTAGCGGTCTCGGGGAACAGCTTGGCAAAGTAGAAACGCGCCGTCTGCAGCTTGGCCACATAGAACGGGTCGGTGTTGCCGGCGGCGATTTCGCGCAAAGCGACCTGTGCCATACGGGCCCAGAAGTAGCCGAACACCAGATGGCCCGCAACACGCAGGTAGTCCACCGCGGCGGCGCCCACTTCATCCGGGTTCTGCAGACCCTTGAAACCGATCTCCATCGTGAACTTGGTGATCTGCTCACCCAGCACGGCAATCGGGTTGATGAACTCGGCCATCTTTTCGTTCACGCCTTCCTCCATCACCAGCGCACCCACCAGCTTGCCGAACTTCTTGAGCGCAGCGCCGTTGTCGCCCAGCACTTTGCGGCCCAGCAGGTCCAGCGACTGGATGGTGTTGGTGCCTTCGTAGATCATGTTGATGCGGGCATCGCGCACATGCTGCTCCATGCCCCACTCCTTGATATAGCCGTGGCCACCAAAGACCTGCTGGCACATGGTGGTCGCCTGGTAACCGTTGTCGGTCAGGAAGGCTTTAACGATGGGCGTCAGCAGGGACAGCATCTCGTCGCTGTCCTTGCGCACTTTCTCATCCGGGTGGTTGTGCACCTTCTCCAGCAACACCGAGCTGTAGATGGCCAGAGCCCTGCCGCCTTCGGCATACGCCTTGGCGGTGAGCAACATCTTGCGCACATCGGGGTGCACGATGATGGGATCGGCCGCCTTGTCTTTGGCTTTCACGCCGCTCAGCGAGCGCATCTGAATGCGGTCTTTGGCATAGGCCAGCGCATTCTGGTAGGCCACTTCGGTCAGACCCAGCGACTGGTTGCCCACGCCCAGGCGGGCGGCGTTCATCATCACGAACATGCCCTGCATGCCCTTGTTGGGCTTGCCGACCATGGTGCCGATGGCGCCGTCGATCACGATCTGGGCCGTGGCGTTGGCCTTGATGCCCATCTTGTGTTCCAGGCCACCACAATGGATGGAGTTGCGCTCGCCCAGCGAACCGTCCTTGTTCACCAGGTACTTGGGTACCACGAACAGGCTCACACCCTTGATGCCGGCGGGGGCATCGGGCAGGCGGGCCAACACCAGGTGAACGATGTTTTCCGCCATGTCGTGTTCACCGGCGCTGATGAAGATCTTGTTACCGGTGATCTTGTAGGTGCCGTCGGGCTGTGGCTCTGCCTTGGTGCGCATCAGGCCGAGATCGGTACCGCAATGGGGTTCGGTCAGGCACATGGTGCCGGTCCATTCACCACTGGTCATCTTCGCCAGGTAGGTGGCTTTTTGCTCATCGGTACCGTGGGAGTGCAGCGAAGCGTAGGCGCCGTGCGTAAGGCCGGGGTACATGGTCCAGGCCTGGTTGGCCGAGTTCATCATCTCGTAGACACACTGGTTCACCACCAGTGGCAAGCCCTGACCACCAAACGCGGGGTCGCACGACAACGCAGCCCAACCGCCTTCAACATAGGTTTTGTAAGCTTCTTTGAAACCCTTGGGCGTGGTGACTTCGTGGGTCTTGATATCGAGTGTGCAGCCCTCGGCATCGCCGCTGATGTTGAGCGGGAAAATCACCTGCGTGGCGAACTTGCCTGCCTCCTCCAACACCGCATTGACCGTGTCGGCATCAATGTCCGCGTGCTGTGGCATGGCCTTGAGATCTTCGGTGACGTTGAACAGCTCGTGCATGACAAACTGCATGTCGCGCAGTGGCGGGTTGTAGATAGGCATGGTGTGTCTCCTGATGAACAATTGAAATGAAAAATGCGAAAAACCTGGATCAGGCGGGGGCTTTGGCCAACGTCCGTTTGGGATCCGTGCTGGCGGTGGAATCGGCCAGACACCGCTCAACGATGCCGTCGAACGCCGTTTGCGCGCGGCTCACCGAATCGGGCTGGCGCAGAAACCGCACCTCGTAATGCAACGCCAGAATCAAGGCGTGAATCTCAAACGCCACCTGACTGGCATCGAGGTTGGAACGCAGGTGGCCAGCGTCCATGGCCAGCTGAATGGCCCGGCGCATGGCAGCAAGCCAGGTGCTCACCGAGCTGGCCAGCGCATCGCGAACCGGGCCAGGCCGGTCATCGAACTCAACCGCGCCACTGATGTAGATGCAACCCGAATCCAGCTCCACCGAAGTGCGTTTCATCCAGTTGGCAAACAGGGCACGCAGGCGCGGCAGGCCTCTGGGCTGCGTCATTGCAGGGGCAAACACCTCATCCTCAAAACGGGTGTGGTATTCGCGTACCACCGAAATCTGCAGCTCCTCTCGCGAACCAAAATGCGCGAATACCCCCGATTTGCTCATTTGCATGACTTCCGCCAAGGCACCGATGGACAAGCCTTCGATGCCAATTTGCGTCGCAAGGCCCAAGGCGGCGTCCACGATCGCCGCCTTGGTCTGACGGCCTTTTTGCAAAGGCTTCAGATCAGCAGTTTCTCGCGGATGGCGCAGGGTGGAGGGCGTTTTGCTCATGCGGACTGGCGTGGATGGGGAAAAAAGCAAGGAATCGAGCGGGCTCAATAAAAAGAACGACCGTGCTATTTTTACACCAAATCTCGCCAACGTCCAAACATTTGATGGGTTTTCGGCAGAAAAAAGTGGGCGTCTTGTCCAGATGAGGCCGGCAAAGGACACACAGGTCCCCACCTAAGACAACCCTGCGATCGGCCTCAAGCCCACCTGGGAAAGGCCAAGGTCTGCGGCCTGACCCCGTTTTCAATGGGGCAGCAAAACCGCCAAACTGTGTTCCAGGCTCTCACTGGGCAGGCGCTTGAAGCCGCTGCGCGCGAAGCGCTGGAGCCGCCCCACGCAAAAAGCGCACACCACCGATGCGGAGGCCTGAGCGTCAACCGTGGGGGCAACCGAGCCCGCCTGGGCCGCTGCTTCGCGAAGGTCCTGGCGCAAAGACGCTTCGATTTTGTCAAAGAACAGGTTCATGCGCTGCTGCAGGCGGTCGTTCTCAAACACCAAAGCGTCGCCCACCATGACGCGAGCCATGCCCGGATTGCGTTCGCCAAATTGCAGCAAGAGGGTGACCAGCTTGCGGCAGCGTGCCACCGCGTCGGGCTCGCGCTCGCTCAACTGATTGACCAGGCTGAACACCGATTGCTCGATGAATTCGATCAGCCCTTCAAACATTTGCGCCTTGCTCGCGAAGTGCCGGTACAGCGCCGCTTCACTCACTCCCAGGCGGGCAGCCAGTGCGGCTGTCGTGACGCGCTCTGCGCCGGGCTGCTCCAGCATGGATGCCAGAGCCTCAAGGATCTGCACCCGCCGCTCACCGGGTTTCGGGCGTTTGCGGGCACCCACATCCAACGGCTTGCCCTGGGCGTCACCCGCATCTTCCACAACAGGGTCGGCGGCGTGCAATGAATCGTCGTTGGCGGTCATGGCGGTGATCGTTGTGTTGTTGTGAATCGCGGGCGAAGGTCTGCAGGGCCAGCCTGCTGCTTGTCTGCCTCCGGAGAATTCTCGCACAGCGCTGGCCGCGCCCTGACCGGACGCTCCCCGCGCCCGTGCTCAACTCAATGCGAACGAATCATGGTGCCAAAAGGCTGATTGCCCAAGACCTCCAGCAGCAAGGCGTGGGGCACCCGACCATCCAGAATATGCACCGCCGTCACACCGCTTTTTGCGGCATCCAAAGCACCGGAAATTTTAGGGATCATGCCGCCGGAAATCGTGCCGTCTTCGATCAAGGCGTCGATGGCGCGCGGCGTGAGCTCGGTGAGCAGTTCGCCATTTTTGTCGAGCACGCCACGGATGTTGGTCAACATCAGCAACTTCTCTGCCTGCAGCACCGTGGCCAGCTTGGCCGCCACCACATCGGCGTTGATGTTGTAGCTCTCGTTGTTCTCGCCAAAGCCGATCGGGCTGACCACCGGAATGAAGGCATCGTCCTGCAGCGCCCTGACCGCACTGGGGTCGATACTGACCACATCACCCACCTGACCCACGTCGTGCTCTTTCGAGGGGTCCTTCTGATCGGTCAGCCGCAGCTTGCACGCACGGATCATGGCGCCGTCGCGCCCGGTCAAGCCCACAGCCTTGCCACCGGCCGCGTTGATCATGCCCACGATGTCCTGCTGCACCTGGCCGCCCAGCACCCACTCGACCACCTCCATGGTTTCGGCGTCGGTCACCCGCATACCCTGGATGAATTCACCCTTCTTGCCCAGGCGCTGGAGCAGCATTTCAATCTGAGGGCCGCCGCCATGCACCACCACAGGGTTGATGCCCACCAGCTTGAGCAACACCACGTCTTCAGCAAAATCCTGTTGCAAGGCGGGATCGGTCATGGCGTTGCCGCCGTACTTGATCACCATGGTCTTGCCGTGGTACTTGCGGATGTAGGGCAAAGCCTGCGCCAGGATCTCAGCCTTCTCGCGCGGCTGGATGTGGGCGAGCTCGTCAGGGTTGGGATGCGGGATGGTCATGGGTGTGGGTCCAAAAACAGGTCGTTCGATCTGAGAGAAATTGTAGGCTCCGCAGAACCCTACCCCAAACCCCCGTTCTACCGCCACTTCGACCCGGGGGCACACCGATCCAGCAGAGCGAAACCGAGATGCCACCATCCTGCGCAGAAAACAAAAAAGCGACCCACTTGCGAGGGTCGCTTTTTAAAGCGCTTTGCAGCGCGTGCCATATGGAGCGGGATAAGAGACTCGAACTCTCGACCTATACCTTGGCAAGGTATCGCTCTACCAACTGAGCTAATCCCGCATGACTGTTTCAAGCAAAAGCCCACCAAGCGATGGGCTTTTGAGAATGTTTGGTGGCCTGGGACGGAATCGAACCATCGACACGCGGATTTTCAATCCGCTGCTCTACCAACTGAGCTACCGGGCCAAACAGAAGCGAGATTGTAGCAGTTTCTTTTGCCCTTTCTGGCAAGCGTCGAACTTAAAGCGCATTGCGCTTGCTGCGCGCAAGATCAACACCCAGCTGTTTGAGTTTGCGGTAGAGATGGGTGCGCTCCAAACCGGTCTTTTCTGCCACGCGGGTCATCGATCCGGACTCGCGCGCCAGATGGTATTCAAAGTACGATTTTTCAAATTCATCACGTGCCTCGCGCAAGGGGCAATCCAGATTGAACGACTGCATGGACTGGGGTCCGATGTCGAGCACCACTTCAGGCAAGGTCCCGCCAGTCATGGCGGCCTCTACCGTGAGGTCTGGCGAGGAAACAGCCACAAAGGCACCCACGGAGGACGGCACCGATGCCATGGGCATCAACCCTGTGGCCGACTTGGCCATGGGTTTGTTCAGCCCCACATCCACCGCTTTCAACAGCTTTTGCAGGGTGATCGGTTTTTCGAGGAAGGCTGTTGCACCAATGCGCGTGGCTTCCACTGCGGTGTCAATCGTGGCATGACCGCTCATCATGATCACCGGCATGGTGAGCTGGCCAGTACCCGACCATTCCTTGAGCAAGGTGACACCATCGGTGTCAGGCATCCAGATATCCAGAAGCACCAGATCAGGGCACATCGCCGCGCGCGCAGCGCGCGCCTGTGCGGCGTTTTCCGCCAACTCGACGGTGTGGCCTTCGTCGTTCAGGATCTCTGAGAGCAAATCTCGAATGCCGAGTTCGTCGTCTACGACCAATATATTTGCCATGGCTTCTTGTGCTTCCCTCTGAGGATGTTGTCAATTTGCAACTGCGAATGATAACGATACTTGGGCGCCCGCTACATTGCCATCGATCAATCGATTGTGAATGTCCACACGCCCACCGTGTTCTTCCATGATTTTCTTGACCACGGCCAGTCCAAGCCCGGTGCCTTTGGTCTTGGTGGTGACATAGGGCTCAAAGGCTCTTTTTAGGATGTTCTCCGAAAAGCCAGGACCCTGGTCGATAACCGCCAAACGCACCCAGAGCCCCGAACCCGCGCGGCGGGTTTGAATCGTCACGGGTGACTCCCCCTGTCCGACCATTGCGTCCTGAGCGTTTTGCACCAGGTTGTGGATGATCTGGCGCAATTGCTGAGCATCGGCCATCACCAGAGGGCAATCGTCCGCCAGGTCGGTCAGGACCGGGGCACCCGTGTGCTCATAGAGCGTCAGAATATCGCGCACCAAAGCGTTCAGGTCGGTGGGCACCAGCTCTGCAGAGGGCAGGCGTGCGTAGTCCCGGAATTCGTTCACCAGGCGCTTCATCGCGTCCACCTGGTCGACAATGGTTCGCACCGATTTGTCCAGCAGTGCTTGCTCGGCAGGTTGCACCTTGCCTTGCAGTTTCATGGCCAACCGCTCGGCGGAGAGCTGAATCGGCGTGAGCGGGTTCTTGATTTCGTGAGCCAATCGGCGGGCGACCTCTCCCCAGGCTTGCGCCCGTTGAGCCGAGGCAATTTCAGACACATCATCAAACACCAGCAACCGCTCGTTGTAGGGCAGCAGCGCACCCCGGGCGATCAGTGTGATCCCGCGGTCAAACGGCGTGGCATCACCTGCCCCCAGTTCAAAAGACTGTTGCCAGTGCCCGCCTCCTTGAGGCATGCCATCGGACAGGAAGAGGTCAAACTGTTGTGCAACCTGAGCGCCAAAATCCTGTAGTCCCGGCACACTCGCCAAGGGCTTCCCCAGTTGCAGGGACAGCGGGGTGTGCAAGATGCGCGATGCACCGGGATTCACGCTGAGCAAGTTGTTCTGAGGGTCGAGCACGGCAACCCCGGTCGTCAGGTTGTCCAGAATGGTCTGCAGGTTTTCCCGCGAAGCATCCACTTGCTGCATGCTGCGCTGCACGGCCGAGCGAGCGTCTGACAGGTCCTGGGTCATGCGGGCAAAGGTTCGGGTCAACCCCGCCAGCTCGTCCCGTGCAGCCAGTTCTTCTTTGGGGGCCAGGTTGCCGAGCGCCACTTCGCGCATGCCTTCGGCCAAAACCAGCAAAGGGCGCAGCAACTGGTTGCCCAGCAGCACAGCGAGCAATACTGCCCCGATCACAGCAAGGAACAGTGCCAGCGTCAAGGTACCGATGTACATGCGCTGCAAGCCTTCGCGGCCCAGAGCCCGTTCTTGGTATTCCCTATTGGCGACCTGAACCGCCAAAGCGTCGGCGACCAGGGCTGCTGGCAACGGCGCAATCACCTCCAGATACCGCGGCTCCGAGGCGATACCGAAGTCGCTGGAACTGACCAATGCCAGCACCCGAATATGGGCCACGCCGGAACGCTCGCCCGGGTTTGACTGCGCATCACCAGCCTCTTCCAACCCTTCAAGCTGGGCAATGACGCGGCTGGCGCGCACCGAACGCAACAGTGTTGAGCTGGGCCGTTCGGGCGAGAAATTGAACCGTGAGGCACCGGCGCTGGCCAGGGCTTGCCCCGACGCACTCCACAGCACCATGTCAGACGCCCCCAGTTGCTCACGAACCCGCTCCAGTGTCAGCACTGTCGGCCCCCTGGGGGAACGACCCAGCTCCTCGGCCGCAAGGCGTGTCTGGCTGCTCAGATCAGCGCTGAGCGTATCCAGCGTGGTGCGCCCCAGGTTGAGACCGGCCACCAGAGCCGACTCGACCCGCACATCAAACCAGCTTTCGATCGAACGTGATACGAACTGGTAAGACACCGTGTAGATCAGGACCCCTGGCAGCACGCCGACCAGACCAATGATGGCGGCCAATTTGAGCAACAGCCTGCTGCCGAACTTGCGCAGGCGAAAACGCAACGCCAACCGAACAGCCAACCAGACAATGGCCAACAGCAGGAGCGCGGCCACAGCCACATTCAAGCTCGCCAGCCAAACAAAATTCTGTTCGTACAACGCGCGGTTTCGGGTCGCAAGCGTGAGCAAGAAGAGCAAAACGAGGCCCAGGCCCGTCATAAAGACCAGCGCTCCCAATACCGCCCAGCGCGCGCGCGCGCTGCGCTTGGCTGGATCGACCGGTTCGACGGACTTCATGGGCACTTGCGCGGAGGGATATGCGGCAATCCTGCGTCCAGAGGGTGCTCACCATCAAAATGCACTTCGAATCGGCACCCACCCATCACAAGATGCCTCACTTCACACCTCCTGGCACCGCCGCCGGGGCAGGCAGATCGTCTGCCTGATCGGTGTCGGGTTGTGCCTGCGACGGCACATCCAGTCGTTGCTGAACCGAAATATTCCAATCTGGCTCGTTGGCCATCCCCAGTTGAAATGGTCGCGGCAGCAAGGCCAGTTCAAGCTCAAAGCGCCATTCGACGCGCAAGTCACCTTCGCTCATGTTGCTGGCCTCGGCGACCCGCCACCCTGCGACTCGGCCGACAACGGCCAAGGCCTCGTTGAGAGAGTCAAATGACTGGTGCAGCGCGTAGTTCAGGCCCGGTGTACCACTGTCGGCGTCGCCCTCAATGGAGACGCTCAAGCGCCAGCGCCTGGTCAATGGCTGGTATGCCAACCGAAGCGTTCGACTCACCGAAACTTCCTTTTTGTCGTACCAATACCACCGGTCACGGATCATCTCGGCCCGCCAGACGAAGTACATAGGGACGCCTTTGATCAGGGCTTGTTCGACCGCTGGCGTGGCCTGCAAGTCGAGGCGAACGTTGAGGCGCACACCCTGTGCCGTGCGTTGCAGGCTGCTGGAAACGATGTGGGGCTCATTGGCCAGTGCGGCCCCTGATCCGATACAAAAAACCCAGAGAACCACCCAGACGCGCAGCAGCCATCCGAAGCCTCGGCGGTTGTTCACCACCGGCCTCCCTTCAAGGCAGCGCCTTGTCCAGTCGTGCGTAAAAGAACCCGTCGTATCCACCCGACACATTGTCGTTGAACTCCCCATGAATACGAGCGTCACCGGGGAGCAAATGCCCTGGTGAGGGTTGCTCAACCGCATCGTTGTGGCGCGCAAGGAACGCCTGCACCTGATCAGCCCCTTCGGCCCGGAAAATCGAGCAGGTCGCGTAGACCATTCGCCCTCCGGGCTTGAGCAGCGGCCACAGGGCCTCCAGCATCCGGGCCTGAATCAACGCCAGTTGGGGAATATCGCTGCTGCGGCGCAGCCAACGCGCATCGGGATGGCGGCGAACGATGCCCGAGGCCGTACAGGGCGCATCCAGCAACACCGCATCAAACAGCTGGCCGTCCCACCAATCTGCAGGCAGCGCCGCATCAGCGGCTTTCACTTCGGCACTCAAGCCCAGCCGTTGCAGATTGTCGTGAATGCGCTGGCACCGTCGCGGATCAAGATCCAACGCCAGCACTGTGGCGCTGGATTGCTCAAGCAGGTGAGCTGTTTTGCCACCGGGTGCAGCACAAGCGTCCAGCACCCTGTCACGACCACTCCATTCGCGACCACCCAGCAACAAGCCGGCCGCGATCTGCGCGGCACCATCCTGCACAGAACAGGAGCCCTGGGCAAAACCCGGCAGTTGCTCCACGGGCACCGGCTTGGTCAAAACCAGGCCGTCATCCCCCAACGGCAAGGCATCCAAGCCTTGAGAGGAGAGCACCATCCTGTAGGCTTCGCGGGTCTGTTTGCGTCGATTGACCCGCAATACCATCGGTCCCGGCGTTTGGCTGGCATTCAATACCGACTGCCAGTGGTCTGGGTGATCGGCCTTGACGCGATCGACCCACCACTCGGGATGATTCCAGCGCGCCACAGGATCGGATTCAATTGCCTGAAGCAGGCTGGCCCTCTCCCGCAAAAAACGGCGCAAGCACGCATTCAAAAACCCCGCTTGCATACGCGTGTCGCGCGATTGCTTGGCAGCCTCTACCGCTTGATCGACCAAAGTGTGATCAGCATAGCGCGCGCGCCCTTCATCGCCAACCAGGATTGCCAGGGCCGAATGCAGCAGAGCCAGCGCAGGCGGGGCCGGTGCGCGTTGCGCCAGCTGTTTGGCCAAAGCCCTGGCTGCGCCCAAATGCCTTAACACCTCAAATGTGAGCGCTTGCACGCCTGGGCGCAACGCGCCAGGCACGCCAGGCAACACCTCGGTCAACGAGCGTCCTTTTTCAACGGCCAACACACTTTGCCCCACCCACTTCAATTGGGTTGCCAGGGTCGGACCGTGGGGCGGAAGGTTCTCGGGCAAGGCTGAGGTGTTCAAAAGCGTCCATTCTTAGCAAGTGGGTTCGGCGGGAATGCACTCAACTCAGCGTCCATTTGGGGACCTCCTTTGCGGCAGCATTCGCCGGGGTGTCCACGTCAACACTCTGAGATGCCGCGTTTTGGCGTTCCAGTGGCAAAGGTTCCATGGGTCGACCATAAACACGGCGAATGCGCTGTTCCAGCGTGGGATGCGAATCCAGCCAATGCGCCATCTTGCCAGACTCATTGCTGACCAACAGCATGTGTTGCACCGATGCCCCCAATCTGCGCGGCTCCATGTTCTGGAGCCGTTGCGTCAGGATTTTTCGCAGCACACCACCCAATCCGTCGCGGCTGCGGGTCCACTGGATGGCTCGGGCGTCGGCAAGGTATTCGCGCTGACGGGATACCGCCGACTGCAAGCCATGCCCCGCGAGCCAGCCCAGCCAGCCGGCGGCCATGATGGCCAGGCCGATCACTGCCGTGTGCGGAAAGCGCCGCTGATCGTCAGGCTCCCACAGGGATTCTCCCATGCGGTAGACCATCTCCAGACCGAACACCATGCCAACCAGGCGCATATTCAGACGCGTATCTCCTTCACGAATGTGGCTCATTTCGTGGGCAACGATGCCCTGCAACTCCTCTCGAGTGAGATAGTCAAGCGCGCCCTGTGTCACTGCGACCACGGCATCTTCCTCTGACCAGCCGGCAGCAAAGGCGTTGATACCCTGGTCTCGCGCCAGAACCATGACGGTCGGCCGGATCAGACCGGACGACAACGCCATTTCATCGACCACATTGCTCAATTGACGCTCATCAAAGTGGCTGCCTGTTTGCGCCAGTCGCGCACCAAGCCGCTCAGCCAGGCGCTGGCCGCCTGCGTTGGCCAGGTGAGAAGTCTCGACCCACCAGCCGCCCAGCACGAACAACAGGGTCAATGCTGTATTGACCTGGAAGAAATAGTTGGGGTAGTTCCGGCCCACCGGAGCCCAAAACCCCCACATCACGCCCCACGCCAGTGCCATTGCGCCGTTCACCGCCAAAACCAGCAAAACGACTGTGATCGCAAACGCGATCAACAGTTTGTGGGTTTGGGTTCGGGCCTCACGTTGGGACTCAAAAATCAGCATGCAGTTTTTCCATCGCCTGGCTCAACCACCCAGCCATGGCACGACACACTTTGCTCGGCGGCTGATCGGGAAACCGGCCAGGGGATCAGAACGCCACCTTCACTGGTTGACGCTCTGCCTCCGAACTCGTGGCCTCCAGCATGGGCATGGGTAAAAAAGCGAACAGGCGGGCGACGATCAACGTCGGAAACTGCGCGGCAGCATCGTTGAAAGCCAACACATGGTCGTTGTATGCCTGTCGGGAAAACCCCACACGGTTTTCGGTGCTCGAGAGCTCTTCGCTCAGATCGCGCATGGTCTGATCGGCCTTGAGCTCAGGATAGGCCTCCGCCAATGCGAACAACCGGCCCATCGCACCGCCCAGCACCTGCTCGGCCCCCACCAGTGCGCCCATGGCGGTGGCGCTGGCGGGACTGGCCGCCACCGTTTGCTCGGCGTTGCGCGCCTGGTTGCGCGCCGCAATGACCGCTTCCAGCGTCTCGGACTCATGGGCCAGGTACTTGCGCGCCACCTCAACCAGATTCGGAATCAGGTCATAACGGCGTTTCAGTTGCACATCGATCTGCCCGAAGGCATTGGCAATGGCGTTCTTCAAACGCACCAATCGGTTGTAGGCACCCACAGCCCAAAACAAGGCCATCAGGACCAAACCCAGCACCACCCATCCCATCAGATCCATCTCATCACCTCCATCAATTAGAGCGGCGCGCCACTGCAGCGCCACATATGAAGGACCAATATAACCGTCTGGAGCCAGACAGAAAACCATCAACCCATGAAAAACGCCTCCGACCCGAAGGGCGGAGGCGTTGAGGTCCCGAGCGGCAAGGCCCGGAACATGAGTCAGCCGATTACTCTGCCGATTCGTTGGCACTCGGCGCGTCGACCTGATCCGACTGCTCGGCTTGGTCAGCGGCCAGCGCCATGGCATCGGCCTCGGCGATCGCGCGACGCTCTTCGTCGTCCATCTTCTCTTTGACCTTGCGCGCTTCGTGGAAGGCCATGCCTGTACCGGCCGGGATAAGACGGCCCACGATCACGTTTTCCTTCAGACCACGCAACTCGTCGCGCTTGCCCATGATGGCAGCCTCGGTGAGCACGCGGGTGGTTTCCTGGAAGGAAGCCGCAGAGATGAACGAATCGGTCGACAGCGAAGCCTTTGTGATACCCAGCAACACGTTGGTGAAGGTCGGAGCAATCTTGCCTTCGGCGTGCAAGGCATCAATGGTGTTCAGAATCTCCGAACGCTCGACCTGTTCGCCCTTGATATAGGACGAATCACCCACGGACTCGACGATCACGCGACGCAGCATCTGGCGAACGATCACTTCGATGTGCTTGTCGTTGATCTTCACACCCTGCAAGCGGTACACATCCTGCACTTCATCGACGATGTAACGCGACAAGGCTTCGATGCCCAGCAAGCGGAGAATGTCTTGAGGATCGGCTGGTCCATCGACCACGCCTTCGCCCTTGTTGACCACCTGGCCTTCGTGCACCAGGATGTTTTTCTCTTTGGGGATGAGGTCGTCCCAGATGTTGCCTTCAGGATCGGTGATCTGCAGACGCACCTTGCCTTTGGTCTCCTTACCAAAGGACACGGTACCGGTCATCTCGGCCAGCTTGCCAGCATCCTTGGGCGAGCGGGCTTCGAACAACTCGGCCACACGCGGCAGACCACCGGTGATGTCGCGGGTCTTCTGGCCTTCGACCGGAATGCGCGCCAGCACGTGGCCAGGGCCCACTTCCTGGCCATCGCGCACTTCCAGCAGCGAGCCGATAGGGAAGCCCACAGCCACCGAATGGTCGGTGCCAGGGATCTTCACTTCGTTGCCCTGCGGGTCGAGCAGTTTGACCAGCGGACGCATCACTTTGGTCGAGCCGCGGTGTTTTGGATCGATCACCACCAACGAGCTCAAACCGGTCACGTCGTTGACCTGCTTGGCCACCGTCAGACCCTCTTCCACGCTATCGAATTTCACCTGACCGGCGAATTCCGTGATGATGGGTCGGGTCAGTGGATCCCAGTTCGCCAAAACCACACCGGCTTTGATGGACTGGTCGGCCTTGACCGCCAGGATCGCACCGTAAGGCACTTTGTGGCGCTCACGCTCACGGCCGATTTCGTCATGAATGACGATTTCGCCCGAACGGGCAATCACGACCAGTTCGTTCTTGCTGTTGGTCACGTAACGCATGGTGGCGTTGAAACCGATCGTGCCGGCCGACTTGGCTTCCACGCTCGAGGCAACAGCCGCACGCGATGCCGCACCACCGATGTGGAAGGTCCGCATGGTCAGCTGGGTACCCGGCTCACCGATCGACTGAGCGGCGATCACACCCACAGCTTCACCGATGTTCACCATGCCACCACGACCCAGATCGCGGCCATAGCACTTGGCGCAGATACCGAAGCGGGTTTCGCAGGTCAGTGCGGTACGCACCTTGACCTCGTCAACACCAGCGGCTTCCAGTTCGTCGAGGATGTCTTCGTCCATCATTGCGCCAGCGGGCACCATGACAGCGCGCGTTTCAGGGTGGGTCACCTCTTCGGCGGTCACTCGGCCCAGCACGCGGTCGCGCAGGGATTCAATGACTTCACCACCCTCAACAATGGCGCGCATGACAGTACCATTGGTCGTACCGCAGTCGTCGCTATTGACCACCAAGTCTTGCGTCACGTCAACCAGACGGCGGGTCAGGTAGCCCGAGTTGGCCGTCTTCAACGCCGTGTCGGCCAGGCCCTTACGGGCGCCGTGGGTGGAGATGAAGTACTGCAACACGTTCAGGCCTTCACGGAAGTTCGCCGTGATGGGGGTCTCAATGATGGAGCCGTCAGGCTTGGCCATCAAACCTCGCATACCCGCCAGCTGGCGAATCTGGGCAGCAGAACCACGGGCACCGGAGTCGGCCATCATGTAGATGGAGTTGAACGACTCCTGATCCACTTCATTGCCGTGTCGATCCGTGGTCTTTTGCTTGGCCAGCTGGGCCATCATGACTTTGGAGATTTCGTCGCCGGCCTTGCCCCAGATGTCCACCACCTTGTTGTAGCGCTCGCCAGCGGTCACCAGACCGGAGGCGTATTGCTGGGCGATTTCTTTCACTTCAGCTTCGGCACGGCCAATGACCTCGGGCTTCTGTGGAGGCACCAGCATGTCGTCCACGGCAATCGAAATACCCGAGCGCGTGGCCAGACGGAAACCGTATTGCAGCAGCTTGTCTGCGAAGATCACGGTTTCTTTCAAGCCGCACTTGCGGAACGACGCGTTGATCAGGCGAGAAATTTCTTTCTTTTTCAGCGCCTTGTTCATCACCTCGAAGGGCAAGCCCTTGGGCAGTATTTCGGACAGCAAGGCGCGACCGACGGTGGTGTCGACCAAGGAGATGGAGGAGGTGAACTCGCCCGTTTCCTTGTTCTTGGCCCACTGAACCAGGCGCACGGCGATCTTGGAGGAGATTTCCACCACACCGTTGTCCAGCGCGCGCTGCACTTCCAGCACGTCGGAGAAGATCATGTCTTCGCCTTTGCCGTTGATCTTTTCGCGGGTGGCCGAGTAAAGACCCAGCACCACGTCTTGTGACGGCACGATGGACGGCTCCCCGGAGGCCGGGAACAGGATGTTGTTCGAGGCCAGCATCAAGGTGCGGGCTTCGATCTGGGCTTCCACCGACAGCGGCACGTGAACAGCCATCTGGTCACCGTCGAAGTCGGCGTTGAAGGCCGCGCAAACGAGGGGGTGCAACTGAATGGCCTTGCCTTCAATCAGGATGGGTTCAAACGCCTGGATACCCAGTCGGTGCAGCGTTGGCGCGCGGTTGAGCATCACAGGGTGCTCTTTGATCACCTCTTCCAGGATGTCCCAGACCACAGGCGTTCCGGCTTCAACTTCCTTCTTCGCGGCCTTGATGGTGGTCGCAATGCCCATGGCTTCCAGGCGCGAGAAGATGAAAGGCTTGAACAGCTCCAAAGCCATCAGCTTGGGCAGGCCGCACTGGTGCAGCTTGAGCGTTGGGCCCACCACGATGACCGAACGGCCAGAGTAGTCGACGCGCTTGCCCAGCAAGTTCTGGCGGAAGCGACCGCTCTTGCCCTTGATCATGTCGGCCAGCGACTTCAAGGCGCGCTTGTTGGCACCCGTCATGGCCTTGCCGCGACGGCCGTTGTCCAGCAAGCTGTCCACGGCTTCTTGCAACATGCGCTTTTCGTTGCGCGCAATGATCTCAGGGGCCTTCAACTCGAGCAAACGGCGCAGACGGCTGTTGCGGTTGATGACGCGGCGGTACAGATCGTTCAGATCGGAGGTGGCGAAACGGCCACCGTCCAGCGGCACCAGCGGACGCAGGTCCGGCGGCAACACGGGCAGCACGTCGAGCACCATCCACTCGGGCTTGATGCCCGATTTCTTGAAGGCCTCCAGCACTTTGAGGCGCTTGGCGTTCTTCTTGATCTTGAGCTCGGAGCCGGTCAGGTCGTTGCGCAGCTTTTCGATCTCGATATCGAGGTCGATCGCCATCAGCAACTCTTTGATGCCCTCGGCGCCCATCTTGGCGATGAATTCGTCGCCGTATTCTTTGAGTTTGGCGTCGTAGTCGTCTTCCGTCATGATCGCGAATTTCTTCAGCGGGGTCATGCCGGGATCAACGATCACATAGGCTTCAAAGTACAACACGCGTTCGATGTCGCGCAGCGTCATGTCCAGGATCAGGCCCAGACGCGATGGCAGCGATTTCAGGAACCAGATGTGGGCGCAAGGTGCGGCCAGATCGATGTGGCCCATGCGTTCGCGGCGCACTTTGGTCTGCGTGACTTCAACGCCGCACTTCTCGCAGATCACGCCGCGGTGCTTCAGGCGCTTGTACTTGCCGCACAAGCATTCGTAGTCTTTGATAGGGCCAAAAATCTTGGCGCAAAAAAGACCATCGCGCTCGGGCTTGAAGGTGCGGTAGTTGATGGTCTCGGGCTTCTTCACTTCACCGAAAGACCACGAACGGATTTTCTCCGGCGAGGCCAGACCGATGCGGATGGCATCGAAATGCTCTTCGGGCGTGAACTGCTTGAACAGGTCGAGTAATGATTTCATGGGTTCAATCCTTGTCTTGCCGACGAATTAAGAACGGTCAAGTTCGATATCGATACCGAGCGATCGGATCTCTTTGACGAGCACGTTGAACGACTCGGGCATGCCCGCTTCGATCGAATGCTCGCCCTTGACGATGGACTCGTACACCTTTGTGCGGCCTTGAACGTCATCGGACTTGACGGTGAGCATCTCTTGCAAGATGTAGGAAGCACCGTAGGCTTCCAGCGCCCACACTTCCATCTCACCAAAACGCTGACCACCGAACTGCGCCTTACCACCCAGCGGCTGCTGCGTGACCAGGGAGTAAGGGCCAGTGGAACGGGCGTGCATCTTGTCGTCAACCAAGTGGTGCAGCTTCAAGAAGTGCATGTAGCCCACGGTGGTCACGCGCTCGAAAGCGTCGCCAGTGCGGCCGTCGTACAGCTGCGCTTGCGTGCGGGTGGCGGTGAGGCCCTTTTTCGCAGCGAGTTCGTCGGGATAGGCCAGTTTCAGCATCGCGCGGATTTCGTCCTCGGAAGCGCCATCGAACACAGGCGTTGCAAACGGCACGCCGTTTTGCAGGTTTTCCGCCATGCTCATGACATCGCTGTCAGACATTTGATCCAGGGCTTCTTTCTTGCCAGCACCGTTGTAGATCGCTTCCAGGAAGGTGCGCATTTCGCCGGCTTTGGTTTCAGCTTGCAACATGTCACCAATACGCTGTCCCAGACCCTTGGCAGCCCAGCCCAAGTGCACTTCCAACACCTGGCCCACGTTCATGCGCGAAGGCACGCCCAACGGGTTCAGTGCGATGTCGGCGGGCGTACCGTCGGCCATGTAAGGCATGTCTTCGACCGGAAGAATCCGGGAAACCACACCTTTGTTACCGTGACGGCCGGCCATCTTGTCACCAGGTTGCAGGCGACGCTTCACAGCCAGGTAAACCTTGACCATCTTCAGCACGCCAGCGGGCAACTCGTCGCCTTGCGTCAGCTTCTTGCGCTTCTCTTCGAAAGAGAGGTCGAAGCTGTGGCGCGTTTGCTCCATGGAGTTCTTGATGGACTCGAGCTGCGCAGCCACTTCATCTTCAGCGGGACGGATATCGAACCAGTGGAATTTCTCCACGTCGGCCAGATAGGCCTTGTCGATTTTCGTGCCTTTGGCCAGTTTCTTCGGGCCGCCATTGGCTACTTTGCCGGTCAGCAGCTTCTCAATCCGGTCGAACGCGTCGGCTTCCACAATGCGGAGCTGATCGTTCAAATCGAGGCGGTAGCGCTTCAATTCATCGTCAATGATCTGCTGAGCGCGCTTGTCGCGCGTGATGCCTTCGCGGGTGAAGACTTGCACGTCGATCACAGTGCCTTGTGAGCCCTGGTCCACGCGCAGCGAGGTGTCCTTCACGTCGCTGGCTTTTTCGCCAAAAATGGCGCGCAGCAATTTTTCTTCTGGCGTCAGCGTGGTCTCGCCTTTTGGCGTGACCTTCCCCACCAGCACATCACCAGGCAGCACTTCAGCGCCCACATAGATGATGCCGGAGTCGTCCAGGCGGTTGAGCTGTTGCTCGGCCAGGTTGGGAATGTCGCGGGTGATTTCTTCTGCGCCAAGCTTGGTGTCACGGGCCATGACCACAAGTTCTTCGATGTGGATCGAGGTGTAGCGGTCTTCTGACACCACACGCTCACTGATCAGGATCGAATCTTCGAAGTTGTAGCCGTTCCAGGGCATGAAGGCGATCAGCATGTTCTGACCGATCGAGATTTCACCCAGGTCGGTCGAAGCGCCGTCAGCGATCACATCCCCCTTGGCCAGCTTGTCGCCTTTTTTGACGATTGGACGCTGGTGGATGTTGGTGTTCTGGTTGGAGCGCTGGTACTTGATCAGGTTGTAGATGTCCACACCCACTTCACCGGCCAGAGCTTCGGCGTCGTTCACGCGGATCACGACACGGGTCGCATCTACGTAGTCAACCACACCGCCACGGGTCGCGGTCACCACGGTGCCCGAGTCGATCGCGGCGACGCGCTCGATACCCGTTCCCACCAGAGGCTTCTCAGGACGCAGCACAGGCACAGCCTGACGCGACATGTTGGCGCCCATCAATGCGCGGTTCGCATCGTCGTGCTCCAGGAACGGCACCAAGGATGCGGCCACGGAAACAATCTGCGCTGGCGACACGTCCATGTACTGGATGGTGTCCGCTGGCGTCAGGATGGATTCGCCTTTTTCACGGGCAGACACCAGATCGCCTGTCAGGCGGCCTTCAGCATCCAGCACGGCGTTGGCCTGGGCGATGACGTACTTGCCTTCTTCAATGGCAGACAGGTAGTCGATCTGGTTCGTGACCTTGCCATCGACCACGCGGCGGTAAGGGGTTTCGATGAAACCGTACTCGTTCAAGCGGGCGTACAAAGCCAGCGAGTTGATCAGGCCAATGTTTGGACCTTCTGGCGTCTCGATTGGGCAAACGCGACCGTAGTGGGTCACGTGCACGTCACGGACTTCAAAGCCGGCGCGTTCACGGGTCAAGCCACCTGGGCCAAGAGCCGACACGCGGCGCTTGTGGGTGATCTCGGCCAGCGGGTTGGTCTGGTCCATGAACTGCGACAACTGCGACGCACCGAAGAATTCCTTCAGGGCGGCTGAAATCGGCTTGGAGTTGATCAGGTCATGGGGCATGAGCGGGTCTTGCTCGGCTTGACCCAGACGCTCTTTCACGGCTTTTTCGATACGTGCCAGACCGGTGCGGTACTGGTTTTCGGCCAGCTCGCCCACGCAACGCACGCGGCGGTTGCCCAGGTGATCAATGTCATCGACTTCGCCGCGACCATTGCGCAAGTCCACCAGAATCTTGACCACAGCCAGGATGTCTTCGTTGGACAGCACCATGGCGCCGGTGGATTCGTCGCGGCCCACACGGGCGTTGAACTTCATGCGGCCCACGCGCGACAGGTCGTACGTGTCCGGGTTGTAGAACAGGCGGTGGAACAGGGCCTGCACCGCGTCTTCGGTTGGCGGCTCGCCGGGACGCATCATGCGGTAGATGGCCACGCGGGCGGCAAACTCGTCAGCGGTTTCATCGGCGCGCAGGGTTTGCGAAATGTAGGCGCCCTGGTCGAGTTCGTTGGTGTACAGCACCTGGAGGTCCTGAACGTTGGCGGTGCGCAATGTCTTGAGCAATGCTTCGGTCAACTCATCGTTGGCCTTGGCAATGATCTCGCCCGTGTCGGCGTCGACGATGTTCTTGGCGACCACGCGGCCGAGCAAGTAGTCTTCAGGCACGCTGATGTGCGTCGTGCCCGACTGCTCGAGCTCACGGGTGTGGCGCACAGTAATACGCTTGTCTTTGGCGACAACCACCTTGCCAGCTTTGTCGGTGATGTCAAAGCGGGCCACCTCGCCGCGCAGGCGCTCGGGCACAAAAGCCAATTGCGCACCGCTGTCCATCAGCTTGAAGTGATCGTTGACAAAGAAGTTGGCCAGGATGGTTTCCGGCGTCAGGCCAATGGCCTTGAGCAGGATGGTGACCGGCATTTTGCGGCGGCGATCCACACGGAAGAACAACACGTCTTTAGGATCGAATTCGAAATCGAGCCACGAGCCGCGGTAGGGGATGATTCGAGCCGAGAACAGCAGCTTGCCCGAACTGTGGGTCTTGCCTTTGTCGTGCTCGAAGAACACGCCAGGCGAACGGTGCAACTGAGACACGATCACGCGCTCGGTGCCATTCACGATGAACGAGCCTTTGTCGGTCATCAGGGGCACTTCACCCATGTAGACCTCTTGCTCCTTCACTTCCTTGACCACCTTCGACTGATTGGTAGAAGACTCGCGGTCGTAAATGATCAGTTGAACGCGAGCGCGCACCGCTGAGGCAAAGGTCAGACCGCGGGTCTGGCACTCACGAACGTCGAACGCTGGCTTGGCCAGGTTGTATTCGACGAATTTCATCTCGACAAACCCGTTGTGCGAAACGATGGGGAATGCGGCTTCAAACGCGGCCTGCAGGCCTTCGTTGGTGCGCTTTTTGGGAGCCGAGTCGGCTTGCAGGAACGCGGTGTACGCGTCTTTTTGCATTTGCAACAGATACGGGATTTCGATCACGTTTTCACGCGTACCAAAACTCTTGCGGATGCGTTTGCGTTCGGTGTAGGAATACTTTGATGCTGAGGCCATGAGATCTCCGAGCTCTACGGCGACTGTCTTGCCATTCGGGTGGGCACACCCGGTGACATGCTTGGTGGCTGGCCTCTACCAACCTTGGCGGACGGCCCGTGCATTGCACACAGGCCCGAACCAAGTCGTCTTCTGCAGTCGGGGTCAGAAGACACTGATAAGTGGACTTTGAAAATTCACTTATCGGTGTCAATTGAGGCCAGTTCAAACAGCGGCCGCAGCCATTTTTTGAACGGGCTCAGAAAGCACCAAAGGCTGGGGGCCCTTTCGAGCACCCCAGCCCCTGAAAGGCGAGTGAATTACTTCAACTCGGCCTTGGCGCCGGCTTCCACCAGCTTCTTCACGGCGGCTTCGGCATCGGCCTTGGCAACGCCTTCTTTGACGGCCTTTGGTGCGCCATCAACCATGTCTTTGGCTTCTTTCAGGCCCAGACCGGTGATTTCGCGAACAGCCTTAATCACGGCCACTTTTGCCGAACCGGCGTCGAGCAACATCACGTTGAACTCGGTCTTCTCTTCAGCGGCAGCAGCACCAGCGCCACCACCAGCAGCAGGAGCGGCCATAGCCGCTGCGCTCACGCCAAACTTCTCTTCGATGGCTTTCACCAGGTCGTTGAGTTCCATGACCGTCATGCTGTCCAGCGAGGTCAGAAATGCGTCTTTATCGAATGCCATTTTGATTTCCTAACAATTGGTTTAACAAAGCTCTGCGCGCGCTCAGGCGGCAGGAGCTTCTGGGGCTTCTGGGGCTGCCGGTGCTTCTTCGGTCGCCGGAGCGGCCGCAGCCTCTTCGACTGCCGGTGCTACCTCGGCGGCGCCTTCGCCTTTTTTCGCCGCCAGGGCGCTCAGCACAACGGCTGTACGCGACATAGGCGACATCAACAAGCCACACAACTGGGCCAACAACACTTCTTTCGAAGGAATGCTTGCCAATTGCTTAACGCCTTCGACGTCCAGGACTTTTCCACCGTAGACGCCGCCGCGAATCACCAACTTGGCGTTGGTTTTTGCAAACTCGGCCACCACTTTTGCGGCGGCCACTGCGTCTTCAGAGAAGCCATAGATCAACGGGCCGCTCATCTGCTCGGTAGCGGGCTCGAACGCACTGCCAGCCACTGCACGGCGAACCAGGGTGTTTTTCAACACGCTCAGGGTCACACCGTTGCTGCGGGCTGTGATACGCAGTTGGTCCATATCCGCCACCGTGATGCCACGGTATTCCGCCATCACGAGCGTTTGAGCTTTTGCGGCGAGGCTGGTCACTTCAGAAATGACCGCTTCTTTCTCACTGCGATTCAGACTCAAGGTCTACTCCTTAAAAAGTGCCTTCGATCAGACCGATCTGGGGCACGCCTCATTTCAGCGACCAACTGTTTAGGGAATCAGATTCCATCTGCAGCGGGATCGCCATCTGCGTTGGCATTTCACAATTAAGTCGGGCTGGTTCCTGGAAGAACCAACCCAACACCAACGGTCTTGGATGGCCCCGGAGTCCGATCAAGAGATCTCGCTCTGGGCCCACCACACCCGGGCAGTCAAGCCGCCCAAATTTTTTTCACTTCAGCCAATCAGGCCGAGATGGATGGCATGTCGACGCGAACGCCCACACCCATGGTCGATGACACGGCCACTTTGCGCAGGTAAACACCTTTGCTGGTAGCAGGCTTGGCCTTGGTCAATGCGTCCATCAAGGCCGCCAGGTTGCCCTGGAGCTTGTCGGTATCGAACGAACGGCGACCGATGGTGCCGTGGATGATGCCGGCCTTGTCAACGCGGAACTGGACTTGACCAGCTTTGGCGTTCTTGACAGCCTGCGCCACATCCGGTGTCACGGTGCCAACCTTGGGGTTGGGCATCAGACCACGAGGGCCCAGAACCTGGCCGAGCGTACCGACGATGCGCATGGCATCAGGGGAAGCAATCACGACGTCGAAGTTCATGTTGCCGGCCTTGATGTCGGCAGCCAGATCGTCCATACCGACGATGTCTGCGCCAGCGGCCTTGGCTTCTTCAGCCTTGGCACCCTGGGCGAACACAGCAACGCGCTTGGTCTTGCCGGTGCCATTGGGCATCACGACGGCGCCACGCACCACCTGGTCGGACTTCTTGGCATCGATGCCGAGCTGGATAGCCACGTCGATGGACTCATCGAACTTGGCGTTGGCGCACTCTTTGATGATGGCCATCGCGTCAGCGAAGGCATACAACTTGTTGGTGTCAACCTTGTCAGCGAAGGCTTTTTGTTTCTTGGTCAGCTTGGCCATATCACACGCCCTCCACAATCACGCCCATCGAGCGGGCCGAGCCGGCGATGGTGCGCACTGCTGCGTCCATATCGGCGGCGGTCATGTCTTTCATCTTGGTCTTGCAGATTTCCTCGAGCTGTTCGCGGGTGATCTTGCCGACCTTTTGCTTGTTGGGCACCGAGGAGCCCTTGTCGAGCTTGATGGCCTTCTTGATCATGTAGGTCGCTGGAGGCGTGCCCATCTTGAAGGTGAAGCTCTTGTCTGCGAATGCGGTGATGGTCACCGGAATAGGCATACCCGGCTCAAGACCCTGGGTCTGGGCGTTGAACGCCTTGCAGAATTCCATGATGTTGAGGCCGCGCTGACCCAGGGCTGGGCCGATCGGTGGGGATGGGTTGGCCTTACCAGCTGGCACTTGCAGCTTGATGAAGCCGACGATTTTTTTCGCCATTTTTAAACTCCTGCGAGTGCAATCGGCAACGACTGGCGCTGCCTCCTCGCGGTTGAGGGCCCGAAACAATCAATACCACAGACGTCGGGCCGACCCGCCTGCGGAAAAAGTGATCAGGTCTTTTCGACCTGACCGAATTCCAGCTCCACTGGCGTGGCCCGACCGAAAATGGTCACAGACACGCGCATCTTGCTTTTTTCGTAGTTGACCTCTTCCACCGTGCCGTTGAAGTCGGTGAAAGGACCTTCCTTTACGCGGACATATTCACCCACGATGAACTCGACCTTGTGGCGCGGCTTGTCGGTGCCTTCCTGCATCTGGTTGACGATCTTCTGAACGTCTTCTTCAGAGATCGGGGCAGGGCGGTTCTTGGCACCGCCCACAAAACCGGTGACCTTGTTGGTGTGCTTCACCAGATGCCAGGTTTCATCGTCCATCACCATTTCCACCAGCACATAGCCTGGGAAAAATTTGCGCTCTGTGGTGCGCTTCTGGCCGTTCTTGACCTCAACAACCTCTTCGGTTGGCACCAGGATGCGACCAAACTTGGACTGCATGCCCTCACGATTGATACGCTCGACAATATTGCGCTCGGCCGCCTTCTCCATCCCGGAATAGGCATGTACCACATACCAGCGCATGCCTTCTGCGGCCACACCATCGGTCACTGGACTGCTTTGATCGTTCATATTATTTTCTCCAGCCCAGAATCACGTCGTAAAACAACCACTCCAAGCTCTTGTCCGTGAGCCAGAGGAAGAGCGCCATCACAAAAACAAATCCAAAGACATACAACGTCATTTGAATGGCCTCATTGCGAGCGGGCCAGACCACCTTTTTGGCTTCGCGCCAGGAATCACGAATAAACGCAATCAGGCGGCGTCCGGACTCCGAGATACCGAACATCACGGCCGCAGCAATCAAGCCAGCGCCAAAAGCGCCCCACTGAACAAGCGAACCCTTGCTCGAAAGCAAATAGAACCCGACAAAACCACCGATCAGCAGCAGCACGGCCGCAGCCAGCTTGGCTTTGTCAGCGCCGGAGCTGACGGTTTGAACTTCAGAAGTGGCCATGAGGATCCAGTTGATTCTTGACAAAAATGCGCATCAATCAGGCCAATGCCTGAGACACGCAAGCCCACCAGAGGTCTTTTCGACTTCGGCGGGCTTGGGTTGATCCACAAAACAGAGCGACTTCAACGAATGTTGCACACCTGTTGGGTGGCAGGGGCAGTAGGAATCGAACCTACAACCTTCGGTTTTGGAGACCGACGCTCTGCCAATTGAGCTATACCCCTACTGGCTACGCCCCGGCCAATTGACCGAGACGCCTAACTAACTAATTAAGCAATGATTTTCGCAACCACGCCAGCACCAACCGTACGACCGCCTTCGCGAATGGCGAAGCGAAGACCCTCTTCCATGGCGATGGGGTTGATCAGCTTGACGGTGATCGACACGTTATCGCCAGGCATCACCATCTCTTTGCCTTCTGGCAGCTCGATGGAACCGGTCACGTCCGTCGTGCGGAAGTAGAACTGGGGACGGTAGTTGTTGAAGAAAGGCGTGTGACGGCCACCTTCGTCTTTGGACAAGACATAGATCTCGCCCGTGAAGTGGGTGTGTGGCTTGATCGTACCGGGCTTGCACAGCACCTGGCCGCGCTGCACGTCTTCGCGCTTGGTGCCGCGAAGCAAGATACCGACGTTGTCACCAGCCTGACCCTGGTCCAGCAGCTTGCGGAACATTTCCACACCGGTGCAGGTGGTCTTCTGGGTATCGGCAATACCAACGATTTCGATTTCTTCACCAACCTTGACGATACCGCGCTCGATACGGCCGGTCACCACGGTGCCACGACCGGAGATGGAGAACACATCTTCCACAGGCATCAGGAACGCACCGTCAACAGCGCGCTCCGGCATAGGGATGTAGGTGTCCAGTGCGTCGGCCAGCTTCATGATGGCCTCTTCACCCAATGGGCCCGTGTCGCCTTCGAGGGCGAGCTTGGCGGAGCCATGAATGATCGGGGTGTCATCACCAGGGAAGTCGTACTTGGTCAGGAGCTCACGCACTTCCATTTCGACCAGTTCCAGCAATTCAGCGTCGTCCACCATGTCGGCCTTGTTCAGGAAAACGATGATGTAAGGCACGCCCACCTGGCGCGACAACAGGATGTGCTCGCGGGTCTGTGGCATTGGGCCATCAGCGGCGGAACACACCAGAATGGCGCCATCCATCTGGGCAGCACCGGTGATCATGTTTTTCACATAGTCAGCGTGGCCCGGGCAGTCAACGTGTGCGTAGTGACGATTGGCCGTCTCGTACTCAACGTGAGCGGTGTTGATGGTGATACCGCGGGCCTTCTCTTCAGGTGCAGCATCAATCTGGTCGTAGGCCTTGGCCGTGCCACCAAACTTCTTGGACAACACGGTCGCAATAGCGGCCGTCAGCGTGGTCTTGCCATGGTCAACGTGACCGATGGTGCCCACGTTGACGTGCGGCTTGGATCGTGTGAATTTTTCTTTTCCCATTTTTCAGCTCCAAAATCAAAACTGCCGAAACACCAGAACAGACATAAAAATACTGGTGCCCTTGGCGGGAATCGGACCCGCGACCTCTCCCTTACCAAGGGAGTGCTCTACCACTGAGCCACAAGGGCTAAAACACCCCAAAGGGCATTTCAACAAAACTACCTCCGCCACGCGGCGGATTCAAACTACCAGCGAACTGGAGCGGGAGACGGGAATCGAACCCGCGTGATCAGCTTGGAAGGCTGGAGTTCTACCATTGAACTACTCCCGCCCGAAACACCTTCGGCCAAGACCGAAAATCATCCAAGCGCTTTGGTTTCCCACTGCTTACAGACTCTCACTATCGCTATCGGCTGGTGGAGGGGGCTGGATTCGAACCAGCGTACGCGTAAGCGGGCAGATTTACAGTCTGCTGCCTTTAACCACTCGGCCACCCCTCCATAAGCACAGCCCAACATTATGCCAGCTTTTTGGAGGGCAAGTGCGGGTTATTCCGAACTTCACCAATGAATTTCTGTTTCGCCGGCCTCCGACAGCCACCGATTGGTCTTGGAAAAGTGTCCGCAACCGAAAAACGGTGCGGGACCGCGGCTGGCCGACAGGGGTGATGGGTGATTGGCAGACAACACGCAGTGGCGCTTGCCATCGATCAAAACAGACTTTTTCTGGGCATGCGCGCCCCAGAGCAAAAATACCTTGGGGGGACCTCGATCGCTGCAGCAACGAATCACGGTGTCGGTCAAAGACTCCCAGCCCTTCCCCGCGTGGCTGGCCGGCTGTCCGTCCTCGACTGTCAGACAGGTATTGAGAAGCAACACACCCTGCTTGGCCCATCGCACAAGGGAGCCATTGGAGGGGGGAGCCAATCCCAGATCGCGCAGCAATTCTTTGAACACATTGCGCAAGCTGGGGGGCAACCTGATCCCCGGCGCCACCGAAAACGCCAGGCCTTCGGCCTGACCTGGGCCGTGGTATGGGTCTTGGCCCAGAATCACCACGCGCACGTCTGCCGGGGCTGTGAGCGCCAAGGCCCTGAGCGGCTCAGGTGGATAGATCACCGCCCCGGCTTTCAGGCGCCCATCCAAAAAGTGCAACAGCCCCTGTCCGACTTTTTCGGCCCAAAAAGCGTCTACCGACGCCTGCCAATCTGGCGCCACCGGCCAAGCCTTGGGATCCACGGCCGTCAACCACAGTGGTGCTGCGGCAGGATCGGGCTCCTCACCCCAATGCAAAAGGCGTTGCCCAGCGCGCGCTCCGGGCATGGTCAGGCAAACAACTCGGCCAGCGCCAGCCCCGGCTCAGGCGCACGCATGAAGGCTTCACCCACCAAAAAACCGTGCACCCCTGCTTCACGCATGCGCATGACATCGTTCCGGCCCAGGATGCCTGACTCTGTGATGAGCAAGCGATCTGGGGGCACGTCGGACATCAGATCCAGTGTGGTTTGCAGGCTGACTTCAAAAGTGCGCAAGTTGCGGTTGTTGATGCCCAACAACGGCGTTTGGAGCTTCAAGGCACGGTGCAACTCGGCGCGGTCGTGCACCTCGACCAACACCGCCATGTTCAAGCCCTGCGCAATGGCTTCCAGGTCGGCCATCTGCGCATCGTCCAGGCAGGCCGCGATCAGCAGGATCGCGTCGGCACCCATGAAACGGGCTTCATAGACCTGGTAGGGGTCGACCATGAAGTCTTTGCGCAACACCGGCAGATCGCAGCTGGCCCGCGCCTGCTTCAGGTAGTCGGTGCTGCCCTGGAAAAACTGGCGGTCGGTCAACACCGACAAACAGGCCGCGCTCACCTGTCCGTCGCCTTCGGCATAGCTTTGCGCGATGTCGGCCGGGATGAAGTCACTGCGCAACACGCCCTTGCTCGGGCTGGCCTTTTTGACCTCGGCAATCACCGCCGCCTGGCTCTTGGCGATCTTGGCTCGCAGGGCGGCTTCGAAATCGCGGGTGAGCACGCGGCTTTCGGCGTCAAAACGCATGGCTTGCAGCGGTTTCTTGGCCAGCGCAGCGGCGATCTCTTCGTGCTTCACGGCCACGATCTTTTGCAGTATGTCATTCATGGGAACGGGGTTCTTCCAAAGGGGTTGTGCCCGAAGGCGGAGCGCCTGCCGGGTCTTTCAAGACATTGACCACCACCCGGTGCATCACCACCGCAGCGATCACAAACACCAGGGAAACGCCGATCGCGATCCAGGCGCCTTCGTTTTGCAGCCAGGGCGGCAACGCCATGGATCAGATCAGGCGGAGGCCGGGCTGGCAGCGGTGTGCGATTTCAGCTCGGTCAGCTTGCTGGCCGCCGCGCCCGACTCGATCGCGCTGCGCGCCAAGGCAATGCCTTCGCCCATGTCACCACACACATTGGCGGCGTACAGCGCCGCGCCCGCGTTGAGCACCACGATGTCGATCGCCGGGCGGATGGCCGGGTCGTCGCTGTTGTTCAGCACGCCCATCAACATGGCGCGCGACTCATCGGGGGTTTCCACGCGCAAGGCGCGGTTGCTGGCCATGGTGAAGCCGAAGTCTTCAGGGTGAATTTCGTATTCGGTGATCTCGCCATCCTTCAGCTCGCCGACCATGGTGGCCGCGCCCAGGGAGACCTCATCCATGCCATCGCGGCCATAAACCACCACCGCGTGTTCCGCGCCCAGGCGCTGCAGGGCGCGCACCTGGATACCCACCAGATCGGGGTGAAAGACGCCCATCAGGATGTTCGGCGCCGAGGCCGGATTGGTCAGCGGGCCCAGGATGTTGAAAATGGTCTTGATGCCCAGCTCTTTGCGCACAGGGGCAACGGCCTTCATGGCGGGGTGGTGGTTGGGCGCAAACATGAAGCCGACACCCACTTCTTCGATGCAGCGGGCAATCGCCTCCGGGGGCAGGTTGATGTTGATGCCGAGGCTTTCCAGCACATCGGCGCTGCCGCTCTTGCTCGACACGCTGCGCCCGCCGTGCTTGCTCACCTTGGCACCCGCGGCGGCGGCAACGAACATGGAACAGGTGGAAATGTTGAATGTGTGCGAGCCATCACCACCAGTGCCCACGATGTCAACAAGATGCGTCTTGTCAGGCACATTGACCTTCGTTGAAAACTCTCGCATCACCTGCGCAGCGGCGGTGATCTCGCCAATGGTCTCCTTCTTCACCCGAAGGCCGGTGATCAAGGCGGCCATCATCACTGGCGACATCTCGCCGCTCATGATCATGCGCATCAGATGCAGCATCTCGTCATGAAAGATCTCGCGGTGTTCGATCGTGCGCTGCAGCGCTTCTTGGGGGGTGATTTTTTGGGCGTTGGGCATCGTCATCTCCAGAATCTCTAAGCAGAGGGATTGTCGGACATGGCCAGTTTCAAGCCAAACCCGACGAACATCAGGCCCGCCACGCGGTCCATCCAGCGCATGGCGCGCTGGACGGTCTGCAAGCGCTGCGCGGCCCTTGCGGCCAGCCATGCGTAAGCAAAATTGACCGGCAGGGAATTGATGTTGAACAGCAATCCAAGCAACAAAAATGCCGCGACCTTGTTGGGCGCATCGTGCGCGATGAACTGCGGGACAAAGGCCAGGAAAAACAGCGCCACCTTGGGGTTGAGCACATTGGTGAGGAATCCGCGCTGATAGAGGGTGACGAGACTGACCGGCTGAGGCGATTGGGTCGGGGCCGGCGTCATGCCAGACGAAACGCCCTGGCTTGCCATCAGCAGTTTCACACCCATCCAGACCAGATACGCGGCGCCGCCCCATTTGAGCACCGTGAACGCCGTGGCCGACGTGGCAAGCAGCGCGCCCACCCCGAAGGCTGCCGCGAACACGTGCACGAAACAACCGCTCACGATGCCCAGTGCCGCCACGACGCCTGCACGCACTCCGCCTTTGAGCGCCGTGTTCACGATATAGAGCACATCGGGCCCCGGCGTGAGGTTGAGCAACCAGCCCGCGGCAATGAAGACCAGTAGGTGGGCGGTATCGGGCATGACCACACCCAGGCTCAGTAAACCGCGGAACCCGCGGCCGCACCAGCTGGAGGGACAGCGGGCAGCTCGGCAAAGAAGCGCCGAATGGTGGTCAGCGCATGGTCGATACCCGCGGCGTCCACATCCAGGTGGGTCACAAACCGCAAGCCGATCAGACCCGTGGCGAGTACCCCGTTCTGGCTCAGGAATTCGAGCAAAGCCGGACCCCGGCCAGTGGCCACATCGACAAACACGATGTTGGTCTGCGCAGAGCGCACCTTCAGTCCATTGACGTCTTTCAGGCCATCGGCCAGCCGGGTGGCCAAACCATGGTCGGCGGCCAGCCGGTCCACATGGTGGTCCAGCGCATGGTGTGCCGCTGCGGCCAGAAAACCCGCCTGGCGCAAGCCGCCGCCGGCCATTTTGCGCAGGCGGCGGGCGCGTTCGATCAGCTCGCGCGAACCACACAGCGCAGACCCCACTGGCGCGCCCAGGCCTTTGCTGAAACACACCGACAGGCTGTCGAAATGGTTGGCGATCTCGCGAACGCGCGCCATGGCGCCCTGCCCTGGCGCGGC
Organism: Hydrogenophaga crassostreae; assembly: GCF_001761385.1. Classification (GTDB taxonomy): domain Bacteria; phylum Pseudomonadota; class Gammaproteobacteria; order Burkholderiales; family Burkholderiaceae_C; genus Hydrogenophaga; species Hydrogenophaga crassostreae. The sequence continues at coordinate 4,645,652 of NZ_CP017476.1, forward strand.
CGAGGCCACCGCCGCATTAAAAACGCGCGCACCATCGAGATGGGTCGCCAAGCCGTGGTCGCGCGCCAGTTGTGTTGCCTCATGCAAGTAACCGTCCGGCATCACGTTGCCATTCCAGGTGTTCTCCAGGCACAGCAACCGCGTGCGCGCAAAGTGCATGTCATCCGGCTTGATGGCCGCTGCAATATCCGCTAGCGCCATGCGCCCCGCGACGTCCTGCACCAACGGCTGCGGCTGCACGCTGCCGAACACCGCTGCGCCCCCGCCTTCAAAGCGGTAGGTGTGCGCGTTCTGACCAACGATGTATTCGTCGCCGCGCTGGCAATGCGCGAGGATGCCGCAGAGATTGCTTTGCGTGCCCGAGGGCATGAACAGCGCGGCTTGTTTGCCCGTGATGGTGGCGATGTGGTCTTGCAGCGCGTTGACCGTCGGGTCGTCGCCAAACACATCGTCGCCCAAGGGCGCGGCCATCATCGCGGCGCGCATGGCAGGCGTGGGTTGCGTGACGGTGTCGCTGCGCAAGTCAACGGTTTTCATGGCCGCTCCAGGAAGTTTTTCAGTTGGGCGTGACCGTGCTCGGTCAGGATGCTTTCCGGGTGGTATTGCATGCCCTCGATGTCCAGCGTCTTGTGTTTCACGCCCATTATTTCACCGTCGTCCGTCCAGGCCGTGACCGTGAGGCAGTCAGGCAAAGTGGCCCGCTCGATGGCGAGTGAGTGGTAGCGGTTCACTGTGAATCGCTCGGGAAGGTTCGCGAACACACCTTCCTGTGTGGTCGTGACAACGCTGGTTTTGCCGTGCATCAACTCCTTGGCGCGCACGATCTTGCCGCCGAAGGCTGCGCCAATGGCCTGGTGCCCCAGGCACACGCCGAGAATCGGCAGCTTGCCAGCGAAATGCTCGATGGTTGCCACCGAGATGCCGGCCTCAGCAGGAGAGCAAGGGCCCGGCGAGATCACCAGGCGGTCGACCTCGCCGGCGTCCACGCGGCGCTGGATCTCCTCAACGGTGATCTCATCGTTGCGCACCACGGTCACGTCTGCGCCAAGCTCACCGAAGTACTGCACGATGTTGTAGGTGAACGAGTCGTAGTTGTCCACCATGAGGAGTTTGATCTTCTTGCTCATGGCGCTCACTCCAGCCCTTCTTCGACCAGCTCGGCAGCGCGCAGCAGCGCACGCGCCTTGTGTTCGGTTTCCCTCCACTCCATCTCGGGAACCGAGTCGGCCACAACGCCGGCGGCGGCCTGCACGTGCAACACCTGGTCTTTGATGATGCCGGTACGGATCGCGATGGCCACGTCCATGTCACCCGCGTAGCTGAGATAACCGCAGGCGCCGCCATAGAGGCCGCGCTTGGTGGGCTCCAGCTGGTCGATCAGTTCCATGGCGTGCACCTTGGGCGCGCCAGTCAGCGTGCCGGCGGGGAAAGTGGCTTTGAGCACATCCATGTTGGTCATGCCGTCGTTCAGGATGCCTTCGACGTTGCTCACGATGTGCATCACATGGCTGTAGCGCTCGACCGCAAAGGCTTCCGTCACCTTGACCGAGCCGGTCTTGGCGATGCGCCCGATGTCGTTGCGCGCCAGGTCGATCAACATCACATGTTCGGCACGCTCTTTCGGGTCGTTCACCAGTTCTTGCTCGACCGCTTTGTCGGCTTCGGGCGACGCGCCGCGCGGGCGGGTTCCTGCCAGCGGGCGAATGGTGACCTTGGTGCCCTCCTCCGTGTGTTCCTGGCGAACCAGAATTTCCGGCGACGCGCCCACCACGTGGAAATCCCCGAAATGGTAGTAGTACATGTAGGGGCTGGGGTTCAGTGAACGCAGCGCGCGGTACAGGCTCAGCGGGCTTTCGGTGTAGCGCTTGCTGATGCGCTGGCCGACCTGCACCTGCATGAAATCGCCCGCCGCGATCAGTTCCTTGGCGCGGTCCACCGCAGCAAGGTAATCGACCTTGGAAAAACTGCGCTCGGCAGGGTAACTCTGCGTGGCTTTCACCACCGGCGCGCTGACGGAGTACTTCAACGCCTCTTTCAGTTCGCGCAAACGCTTCTTGGCATTGGCATAGGCCTCAGGCGCAGCCGGATCGGCGTAGACGATGAGATACAGCTTGCCCGACAGGTTGTCGATCACCGCCAACTCCTCGCACTGCAGCAACAGAATGTCGGGGCAGCCCAGCGCGTCTGGAGGGCAGCTGTTTTCCAGTTTCTTCTCGATATAGCGCACAGCGTCGTACCCGAAGTACCCCGCCAGCCCGCCGCAAAACCGCGGCAAGCCAGGGCGCAGCGCCACCTTGAAGCGCTGCTGGTACTCGGCAATGAAATCCAGCGGGTTACCCGTTGCGGTCTCCATGACCGCGCCATCGGTCACGACCTCGGTTTTTGCGTCAGAGCCAAAACCGCTGGCGCGCAGCAGCGTGCGGGCCGGCAGCCCTATGAAACTGTAGCGACCAAAGCGCTCGCCTCCCACGACAGACTCCAGCAAAAACGAGTGTTTGCCGTCGCCTTTGCCGTGCGCGAGCTTGAGGTACAGCGAGAGGGGGGTTTCCAGATCCGCAAAGGCCTCCACCATCAGTGGAATGCGGTTGTAGCCCTGGCTGGCCAGGCTCTTGAATTCAAGTTCGGTAATCATGTTCAAACGCTCCAAGCGACCGGGGCTTGCATCGCAGCCAACACAGCCGTTGCCTTCAGGGGTCCCGGGCAGGCGGCCTGCCGGGCGGGAAGAGGATTGGGGTGGCGCGGTCGGCGGAGGGCTGGGCCACCTCGTTGACCGTGCTCCGCCGGGGGGAGGGCACTTTTACGCTGGCTTGCGCCAAAGCCAGGCTCCCCGGCCAGGGCGGCGCGGCAGACAACCTGCAGAAATCGTGCGTTGGAGAGACATGGTGAGCGAAGTGTAGCAAAGCCGCCGTGCCTTTTCCGGGCCCCGACAGGCCAACCCGTACCCCCGGCTCAGGGTCTACCCGATTGAAGGAGGGCAAATCCCCCGTCAAAATCCGCACACCCAACTTTTAGCACGACCGTTCTTTTTTTAACCGGCCTCACCCATCCACCGCTTTCTCAAAGGTTCTGAAATGCACCGCATGACCCCCATTGCCGCGGCCCTCGTTCTGTCCCTGGCGTTTTGCGCGGCCACAGTTGCCGCCGCGCCCATCGAGCTCGCCGGGGTGACGCTGCAAGACCGCGCCGTGGTTGCCGACACCCCGCTGCTGCTCAACGGCGCCGGGATTCGCTACAAGGCTGTCTTCAAGGTGTACACTGCGGGCCTCTACCTCGGCGCCAAAGCCGGCACCACCGAAGAAGTGCTCGCCATGCCGGGCCCCAAGCGCCTGACCATCACGATGTTGCGCGACATCGATTCGAGCGAACTGGGCAGGTTGTTCTCACGCGGCATGGAAGACAACCTGGACCGCCAGGCATTCGCCAAACTGATCCCGGGCGTGATGCGCATGAGCCAGGTCTTCAGCGACCACAAGCGCCTCAAGGAGGGTGACAGCTTCGTGATCGACTGGGTGCCAGGGGCCGGGACCGTGCTCACCGTCAAGGGCGAGGTTCAAGGCGAGCCCTTCAAGGAACCCGCTTTCTATGACGCCCTGATGAGGATCTGGCTCGGCAAAAAACCTGCCGACTGGAAACTCAAAGAAGCCCTGCTTGGCAAGGCTTGAGGCAAGCCCTTGCGCCAGATGCGCGGCACATCCCCCAACAATGTCACGCGGCTGTTGCACACGCTCCGCATACAGCACCCGGTTCGTGGAACATCAACGATTGCTTATTTATCTCTGTCGATTCACGGTTTCTGGGACCTGAAGTGGCTCACAGTCAATGCATGACTTCAGCCAACGACACCACCTCCCCTTCTGCCAACCGCTCCTCACTCCCTCGCTGGGCACTGGCACTGTCTTTCACTGTCGCAGCGTTTCTTGCAGCGCCACAAGCCATCGCATCTGAAAGGGACCTCGCGGGCGTCAAAGTCGTGCAGTCCCTCAACCTGGCTGGCCAGGCGCTGGCATTGAATGGCGCCGGGATTCGCTACCGTGGGCCCTTCAAGGTCTACACGGCTGCGCTGTACACCACCAACCAGGTGGGCTCTCCAGCCGAATTTCATGCCGACAAAGGCAACAAGCGGCTGGTCTTGACGATGTTGCGGGAGATCAAATCGTCTCAAATGGGACGCTTGTTCATCAAAGGGGTACAGAAGAACCTGTCTCCAGGCGACTTGGGCAGCGTCATTTCCGAGTTGCCCCGCATGGGCGAGATATTCTCGGCCAACAAGCGCATGTTGCCGGGAGAACAACTGGTGATTGACTGGGTGCCTGGCCGCGGCATGCAGATCAGCGCGCGCGGTGAACCTCAAGGTGAACCGTTTGAATCACAAGCGTTCTTCGAGGCACTGATGAACATCTGGCTCGGTCAGTCCCCCGCTGACTGGCGGCTCAAAGATGCCTTGCTGGGTATCGAGGCACACAACGCCATGAACACACTTTGATGACCCTCATCAGGACCCCGGACCTGGCGCCGTCAACGACTCACACCGACGCTCGTTGCGAATGGGTTCCCGCTCGCTTGAAAACACAGCGACGGCCAGGGCGCCAGCCCCAGCGGGCCTTGCCGGGCCGCACTTCCTGAGGAAACCCGGCATCCAGGTTGGCGCCGCGCGACGTCAGCCCAGTTGCAGCAGGCTGTCCACCCAGGCATCGGCCTTCACCGACCGGATCGGCTGGCCGTGGTTGTAGCCATAGGTGACCAGAGCCACGGGGCAGCCTGCGGCCGATGCAGCGAACGCATCGTTTTCCGAGTCGCCCACCATCAAGACCTGCGCGGTGGGCAGGCCCAAGGCGTCGCAGGTCTTGATCAAAGGCAGCGGATCGGGCTTTTTGCGTGCAAAACTGTCGCCGCCAAAGACCCAGGGGAAATAGCTGTCAAGCGCCTTCAACTCCAGCAGCGCCTTGGCGAACTCAACGGGCTTGTTGGTCAGGCAGGCCAGCGGCAATCCTTTGGCCTTGAGCATCGCCAGCCCTTCGACGACCCCCGCGTACACCGCCGAGTGCTGCCCGTTGCCCTGGCGGTAATGGTGTTGGTAGCGCGCCATGGCTGCGTCAAACGATGCCTCGTCGACGGTCCGCACAGGTGCACCGTCGCGCGGGCCTGCATCCACCAACGCCCGCTGGCGGGCAAGCACGGTGCGGACCAGATGCTCCGACCCTTTGCCCACCGCAAGCTCGACCGCCCAGCGCTCCACTCGGGGCAGTTGCCACTCGGCCAGCATGCCGTTGAGAGCGACTTGAAAGTCGCCCAGGGTGTCAACCATCGTGCCGTCGAGGTCTACCATGACGGCGCGGATACCTGGCAGCCGGGTCAACACGGGGTCGAGCATGCTGCGCCGGTCTTCAGACGCCTGCGCGGTCAAAGTCGCCGTAAGCGCCCGACTGCCATTTCTGCAGGCGCTGGCGCTCCATCATGCCCAGCCCGGACCCCTCAGGACCACTGCCGTTGCGGGCGGCCCAGAAGCTGCTGTTGTGGGCGTCGATTTTGTGCACCACCACATCGTGCAGGCGCTTGAGGGTGACCACTTTCGCGCCCAGATCCAGTGCCCGCGCCTGTTGCCCAGAGTTTTCCAGCAGGCTGAAATCGTCTCCCCGCAGGTGGTTGCGCACCAGAACGTATTGAACGCGCGAGCCAAACCGGTCCAGCAAGCGCGAAAGCAGGTCCACCGAGTCGCGACCGGAGTCCATCACATGCCAGTAGGTCAGGGTGAAGCCCGCCTCTTCGGCCATCTCGAGCACACCCGATTCGTCCATCCACCGCACCAGCGGTTCGTCGGTTTGCGCCGCCAGATCCACCAGCACACGCCGCCCGGGCTGCTCAACCGCCGCCTCGACGATCAGGTCCAGCGCCTCGTAGCGGTCAACCAGCGCCGGCGAAGCATAGTCCGCATAGAAGCGCAGCAGTGCACCATGCGACCGGTCGGTGTCAAAACCCACAAAAGGCATCTGGCGGTCAATGAAGTACTGCGCCAGCAGGCGCGACACCATGGACTTGCCCACGCCTCCCTTTTCACCCCCAATGAAGTGGATATGGGAGACAGGCTTGTCGATTGAAGTGAGGTCTTGCATGGTCATGGGGATAGGCGGTTGAGGGGCAGGCGTGAAGCAGTCAGGCGGGCCGGTCACCACACCAATGGGGGCAACCGGAAACTTAAAGCATAGATCAGGCCAGTGCGGCCCGCATCTGATCAATGACCGTTTTGTAGTCCGGCTTGCCAAATATCGCGCTGCCGGCCACGAACGTATCGGCGCCCGCGTCGGCCACCCGGCGGATATTGTCCACCTTGATACCGCCGTCCACCTCCAGACGGATGTCTTTGCCCGAGGCCTCGATGCGCTTGCGCGCGTCCTCGATCTTGCGCAGGGCCGAATCGATGAAGCTCTGGCCGCCGAAGCCGGGGTTCACGCTCATGATCAGGATGAGGTCAATATCGTCAATCAGGTAATCAAGCACATCCAGCGGTTGCGCCGGGTTGAACGTCAACCCAGCTTTGCAGCCTTTGGCCTTGATGGCCTGTACGCTGCGGTGTACGTGAGCGCTCGCATCGGGGTGAAAGCTCACCAGGTCGGCGCCGGCATCGATGAAAGCCCCCGCCAGTGCGTCCACCGGCTGGATCATCAGGTGCACATCGATGGGCACTGGCGTGCCATCGGGCTTCCTGGCGTGGGGTTTGAGGGCTTGGCACACCATGGGCCCAAAGGTCAGGTTGGGCACATAGTGGTTGTCCATCACATCAAAGTGAATCCAGTCGGCGCCAGCGGCAACAACGTTCTTCACCTCTTCGCCCAAACGGGCGAAATCGGCGGACAGGATAGAAGGGGCAATACGGTAGGTGCGGGACATGGGCGCTCACAGTTGAAATTCGGCAACAGTGGACATTTTCGCAGCAGGCGCAGCCATGTGCTGCGCCGGGGTAACATCCGCGCCATGCCGAAATACCAGTTCACTTGCGAAGTGGAACCCCAGTACCTGCGTGAGCAATCGTCTCCGAGCGAACACAGCTACGCCTTCGCCTACACCATCACCATCACGAACACAGGTGAGGTGGCCGCACAATTAATTTCCCGCCACTGGGTGATCACCGACGATCAAGACCGTGCCGAGGAGGTCAAGGGCCTTGGCGTGGTGGGCAATCAGCCCCTGCTTCAACCCGGCGAATCGTTCCAATACACCAGTGGCACCCGCCTGGCGACGCCCTCGGGAACGATGCATGGCAGTTTTTTCTGCGTCGCCGAAGACGGCGAGCGCTTTGACTGTCCTGTCGTGGCCTTTGAACTGTTGGCCGAGGGCGCCTTGCCCACGCGCACCTTGCATTGAGGCCGGTCGCTCAACAGTACCGGCGCGCGCCCATCTATAGAAACCTGAATACATGACTTTTTTGCCCGTATGGCCTTTGGAGTTGAACACCCTGTTCTTCTTTGGCTTCCTGTTGTTTTGCGGTGCTCTGGGCGGTTTTCTGGCCCACCGAGTGAAATGGCTGCCCAGCATCACCGGCTTCATGCTGGTGGGGTTGATCGCCGGGCCCAACGTGTTGGGCATCTTTGACCATGAATCGCTGGCGCAGGCGAGCATCGTGGTCGATATCGCGCTGGCGCTGATTCTGTACCGGCTGGGCCTCTCGCTTGATTTCAAAGCGCTGATACACGACAAGGCCCTCTTGCTTGTCTCCTTCGTGGAGAGCGCGCTCACCTTTGCGGCCGTCTATTTCGCCATGCAGTGGATGGGCATCGACCGTTTGATTGCCGCCGTCGTGGCCGCTATTGCCATTTCGTCGTCGCCCGCCGTGCTGCTGCACGTGTCGCATGAGCTTGGCGCCCATGGCCCGACAACATCCAAGTCGCAAGCTTTGGTGGCGCTCAACAACGTTTGGGCCTTTCTGGTTTTTGCTGCCATCATGCCCGCGCTTTACAGCAAGAGCGCGGCTCCGCTGGAGACCATGATCTGGGCGCCTGTGTACCAGTTGGTGGGCTCCACGGTGTTGGGCGTGGTGCTGGGCTGGATGCTGCACCTGGTTGCCCGCATGACCAAGAACGCCACGCAGTACACCTTTGTACTGGTGGTCGGCGCTGTTTCCATGACGCTGGGTCTGGCGCTCACTTTCGGGCTCTCTGCCTTGTTCGCGCCGCTGGTGCTTGGCGTGGTGGTGCGAACCGCAGAAAAACAAGACCTGATCGCCAAACTGGAGTTTGGCCCCACCTTCGAGCTGTTCTTTGTGGCCCTGTTTGTCTACGCGGGCGCCAATCTTCACCTGAAAGAAATGGTGGAGTTCGCGCCGGCTGCGGCGCTGTATGTTTTCGCGCGCAGCTTTGCCAAGTGGTTGGGTGTATCCGTTACCGGCAGCCTGGTGCACTGGCCCAAGCGCCGCAACCTCAACGCTGGCCTGATCCTGCTGCCCATGGCCGGCATGGCCATTGGCCTGGCCAACAATGTGACCGCCCAGTTCCCCGTCCTGGGTGCCGAGGTGGCCTCCATCGTTCTGGCGGCGGTGGCCGTGTTCGAAACCATCGGCCCTCCGGTCGTCGCTCGCGCGCTGCATTGGGCCAAGGAAGTGGGTGATGGCGACGTCGATGACAACGATGACTGGACCCAGCTCCACGCCCAGACAGAAGAGAAAGATGAGCCAGCCCACGCGTCCAACTGACGCGCCCGCCCCCGGTGAGTTCGGGCTGATCGCCCGCCATTTCAAGCGCCCAGGGCTGGCCCGCCCGGTTCAGGTGGCGCTCGGCATTGGTGACGATTGCGCCCTGCTCACCCCAACGCCCGGTCACCAGCTCGCCATCTCCAGCGACATGCTGGTGCAAGGACGTCACTTCTTCCCCGACGTTGACCCCGCCTCGCTGGGCCACAAAGCTCTGGCGGTGAATCTCAGCGATCTCGCCGCCATGGGCGCCAGTCCACTGGGCTTTACCCTGGCCCTGGCGCTGCCCGAAATCGATGACGTCTGGCTGGCCGCATTTGCCTCGGGCCTTTTCGGGCTGGCCGAAGCACACGCCTGCCCACTCGTGGGCGGCGACACCACCCGCGGTCCACTCAACATCTGTGTCACGGTGTTTGGCGAGGTGCGCCCTGACCGGGCGCTGCGCCGCGATGCCGCCCGGCCGGGGCACGACATTTACCTCTCCGGGTGCACAGGAGAAGCCCGGCTCGCACTGGCACTGATGCAAAACACCAGTTGGGCCACTGAAAACACCACTGAAAACGCCCTGAAACAGGTGCGCACGCGGCTTGAGCGTCCCTCGCCCAGACTGGCCATGGGACAGGCCTTGGCAGCCATCACGCAGGGCTCCAGCCCCATCGCGGCGATCGATATCAGCGATGGTGTGGCCGGCGACCTCGGCCACATTCTCGCTGCCAGCGGCACCGGCGCCGAGTTGCATTGGGCGGAGTTGCCCGTCGCACCCGCTTTGGCCCATCTGCCTCGTGCATGGCAAGAAGAATGCCTGTTGCGTGGCGGGGACGACTACGAGCTGGTGTTCACTGCGTCTCCTGGACATCGCGATGCCATTGTTGCGGCGGCCAAGGCCTGCCACACATCCCTTCACCGCATTGGCCAGATCACAGCAGGGCCCGGTTTGACCCTGCTGGATCCCTCCGGCCAGCGCACCGCCTTGGTCACCCGCGGTTTTGACCATTTCGCCTGATCGAAACCACCTTGCCGTCGCCGCGATAATGGGCCTATGGACCCATCCAGCAACCGCAGCGTAGCAGCCAATTTGATCGACGACCTGGCTCAGACACCCACGCCGGGGCCCATGTCACGCCCCACGTGGGCCTTCATGCTGAGCCACCCCGCCCACTTCATCGCCCTGGGCGCAGGCTCGGGCCTCGCACGCGTGGCGCCCGGAACCGCAGGCACCTTGTGGGCCTGGGTGGCATTTTTGGTGATGCAGCCGTTCATGTCCAACGCCCTGTGGGCATGGCTGCTCGGGCTGGGCACCTTGATCGGCTGGTGGGCATGTACCGTGACAGCGCAACACATGCGCGTCGCCGACTCAGGCCACATCGTGTGGGACGAGATTCTGGCCTTCTGGCTGGTGCTCTGGCTGGTGACGCCCACTGGCTTCTGGGGTCAGGCCATTGCCTTCGGGCTGTTCCGTTTCTTTGATGCGGTGAAATTTGGGCCCATGGCCTGGGCCGATCAAAGCTTCAAGGGGTTTGGCCCACGCGGCGGCTTCGGCATCTTGCTAGACGATTTCGCCGCCGCGTTGTGCACACTGCTGGTGATTGCTGCGTGGCGTTTCTAAGCCGTTAAACGGGCCCCTGCCCGCTCAAGCTTGCGGCGCGATGATGTGGGCGTCCACTCCCCGGCGCGGCGCAGGGTCCACAGGTGGTGCGTAGCCCAGGCGGGCCCACATCTGCACCGTAAAGCGCGGCAAAGGGGCGTCCAGCAAGCGATGGATGCGTGCGTAAGACTCGGCCTGCTCCGGGTATTCCTGCAAGGCCTGTTGCAGCGGCTGCATGGACAGGCCCTGCGCGGTCGCAGCGAGCTGTGCTCGCACATACGCGCGCCCTGCATTGACCTGAGCGACGCGGCTATTGCCCTCGGTCACCAGGTAGAAAAACGCGGGCGTTGAGGCCAGCCTGGCGTTGAAGTCTTTGATCTGCGACGTGACCGCCATGCTGTCAGGCGCTGGCGCCACCGATCGGTCAAACAGACCCAGCGCATCGATGACCCGCAACATGGGCTCGTTGACGGCGATGCCGTCGCGGTGCTGTGCGATCTCTTTAGGTCCGATGCGCAGCACCTTGTAAGACTCCAGAATCGTGCGCGGCGTTTCCATCTCGATGCGCCAGGCATCCGAGGCGATGGCGCGGTGCTGTTGCAGGCGTTCGGCCTGATCGCTGCCGACGAAACCCACGCGAATGGGATGGCCAGCAACGCTGGCCTCAATGGCACTCAAGGCCGGCGTTTGGGGCGACCGGCTCTCATAGACCTCACGGTTGGTTCGACGCAGAAAGACCTGGGCAAACAGCGGGTCGCCCTGAACAGTGGCGTCGGGCACCAGGCGCACCCGTGCGGTGGGGCGACCGTCAAGCGTCTCTGGACCAAAAGCACCATCCGGAAACAGTTCAATGTCAGCGCGAAGCCCTTTCTGGCGCGCCGCGATATCCAGCAACTCGAGGAACGTGCCCTGGCTCATCATCATCTGGCGTGAAAACGGATCGGTTTCAGGCAGCAACCGATCAAGGTCGACATACAGAGTGATGTGGTCGGGCACACCCAGATCAACGCGCCACGACTGCAAGTTGTGTGAATGCGGTGCCAGGATCGCATGAGCCAGCAACCAGTGACGCACATCGGGTCCATCGCCTGGTGGAACCCATGCCCGCAAGGCTTCGGCAGGCAAACCTGCGTCGCAAGCGGCAAGGCCCGCCGTGGCCGCCAGAACCACTCCGCCGCCCGTGATTCGAATGAACTGTCTGCGTAGCATGTTGTGCTCCATCAAGGGTCAGTGGCCGGCTGTTGCCCGACTCGCCAAGGTGGCCCGAATACCGTCCTGGTAAGTGGTGGCGCCTACACCGAAAGTCCGCGTGAACTTGCTGCTGTCAAAGCGGTAGTCGCGCTGCAGCTGGTACAGCATTTCCCTGTTCTCGCGGATCAGCGGCACCAACCAGGACAAAGGCGTCAACAGCCAGTTGGGCAAGACTTGCAACCGGCAGGGTTGCGCCGCCAGCTGGCATGCCAGGCGCACGAAGTGGTCACCGGTGAGGGTCTCTGCGCAAGTGGGTAGATGCCAGGTCTGCCCGTAAGCCGATTCGGTCCGCCCGAGAAGGGCAAGGGCCCGACCAGCGTCTGGCGTGTAGGTGAAGCTGTGCATTTTGCCGGGGTCACCGATCCATTGCGGCGCTTTGCCCTTGCTCAGACGATCGAACACCGTGAAGCTGAGAAAACTGTTGGCGGCGCCTGGCCCGTAAAAATCGGCTGAGCGAGCGATCATGGCGTTGACGCGGCTTTGTGCGATCGCATTCAGCAGCTGAGTGGCCACCGCGGCACGCACTTCGCCCTTGCGGCTGCACGGATTAAAGGGCGTCTGCTCGGTCATCTCACCGCTGACCCACCCATAGGCATACACGTTGTCAAGAAACACCAGCCTCGCACCATGTTGCTCACAAGCCTCGATCACGTGGCGCATCACCACAGGCCACTGGGCCACCCACACCGCAGCGTCATAGACCAGCCCCGCCACAAGGTAGACCACCTCACTGCCCGCCACCGCACCAAGCACGGCCCTTGCATCGAGCAGGTCAGCCGCCTGCAGCTGGTCTGCCGGGTTCACGGTCCGGGGATGGCGGCTTACCTGGCGCACCGGCAGGCCTTGCCGCTCAAGCGCCTGCGAAAGCTCACGGGCGATCACGCCATTGGCGCCCAAAATGGTATGCAGGCCCGATGGTTCAGAGGGTATTTGGGTCTGGGGTGAGGTCATGGTGCATGCGGGTGAAGCGGGATGGGGCATTGTGTGATCCTGAACGTCGCCGCACAATCATCCAATCTGCACTTTTGATATGCATTTTTGAATATGTCGAATTTCAACTGGCAACTGGTTCCCTCCTTTCTGGCCGCCCACGATCAAGGCAGTTTGTTGGGCGCAGCACGCATTCTGGGGATCAGCCAACCCACCGTGGGGCGGCACGTGGCCTTGCTCGAATCACAACTGGGCACCCCCCTTTTCGAGCGCACGGGGCGTGGTTTGATTCCCACTTCAGCGGCGCAGCGACTGGCCGATGCCGCGCGGGCCATGGAAGCCGGGGCGCAAAGCCTGCTGCGCGGCGCCCAGCAATCGCACTCGACGCTCGCGGGCAGCGTGCGGCTCTCGGCCAGTCAACCGGTTGCCTGTCATCTGCTTCCGCCCTTGATGGCGCAGATGCGCAGCGAGTTGCCGGGCATTCAGGTGGAGCTGGTTGCCAGCAACGCGGTGAGCGATCTGCTGCGCGGTGAGGCCGATATCGCCATCCGCATGGTGCGTCCGACACAGCGTTCGCTGGTGGCTCGGCGCATCGGCCATAGCCGGGTAGCGGCCTGTGCACACAGAAACTATCTGGCGCGCCGCGGAGCGCCAGAAGAACCCGAAGACCTGTTGCAGCACGATCTGGTGGGCAACGACCGCGTTGGCGACATTCGACAGGGCTTTGCCGCCATGGGTCATCCCGTTCCCCCGGAGCAGTTTGGCTTCCGAACCGACGACCTGATCGCCTACTGGCAGGCCGTTCGCGCTGGACTGGGCATCGGCTTTGTGGCCGCCTACCTGCTGAAGGAAGACCCGGAGGTCGTTGAACTGTTGCCCGACCTGCCCATCACCCCGCTTCCTGTCTGGCTGGTGGTGCACCGGGAAATTCGCAGCAGCCGGCGGATTCGGGCGGTGTACGATTTCCTGGCGCGCGAACTGCCGCCACTTTTCTGAACCCTGAAGGGCAACATGGCCGAAGCCTTCAAAAATCTGATCAACACCGCCACCGTGGCGCACGCGGCAGGCCACCTTCAACGCGCCTCTCGTGCTTTCCACAGCGACCGATTCCTGCAGGTTGCCAGCAACGACCTCGATTCACTTGAGTTCAAAGCCCGCGCCATGCGGGTAGCCGATGCGCTCGAAGCAAGCTTGCCCGAGCGGTTTGAAGAGTCCGCAGACACGCTGGAAAGCGCACTCGCCAGCCCACTGCCCTTTGATGACAAAGGGGAACCGGTGGGTCTGGGCAATGCGCTAAGCGACGAAGGCTTGTCTGGCTGGGTGCTGTGGGGCGTGGGCGACTATGTTGCGCGGCGCGGCATGCACAACATTCCCCGCGCATTGGCCTGTCTTCATGCCATCACCCAACGCTTCACCGCCGAGTTCGCCATTCGCCCATTTGTCGACCGCCATCCGGCCGCCGTCTTTCCCGTTCTGGCGCAATGGGTAGGCGACCCCAGCAGCCATGTTCGTCGGCTGGTCAGCGAGGGCAGCCGCCCTCGCCTGCCCTGGGGCCTGCGGCTGCAACAACTCGTCGCTGACCCTTCGCCCACCCTGCCCCTGCTGCTGGCCTTGCAAGACGATCCCAGCGCCTATGTGCGGCGCAGCGTGGCCAACCACCTGAACGACGTGGCCAAAGACCATCCCGAGCGCGTCGCGCTTTGGGTACAAACCCATTTGAGCAGCGCCAGCCCGGAGAGAAAAGCCCTGCTCCGACATGCCAGCCGGAGCCTGATCAAACAGGGCCATGAACCCACACTGCATGCCTGGGGCCTGGGCCAACCGTTTGAAGGCATGGCAAGCCTGTCGCTCAACACGCCTGCAGCGATCATGGGCGACGGAATCACCCTGCATGCCGAACTGCAATCCGCAAGCGACCAGCCCCAGGCGCTGGTGATCGACTACGTGGTGCACCATGTGCGCGCCAACGGCAGCACCTCACCCAAGGTCTTCAAGGGGTGGAAGCTCACATTGAAGCCTCATGCCCAAACCACCCTGAACAAACGCCACAGCCTGCGCCCGGTGAGCACCCGGCAACTCTACAAAGGCCATCATCGAATCGAGTTGCAAGTCAACGGCAAGCCGTTGGCGGAAACAGGATTTGAACTTCTGCCCTCGCGCGCCCATTGACGCCATCCGAACGCTGCCCAACATGACTGCCTCACCCTCGCTCCAAACCGACATGCCCAACCTTGTCTTCCAACTCGCCGACGCGTTGCGCGCAAATGGCGCAAAGATGGCCACGGCCGAGAGCTGCACCGGCGGCCTCATTGCCGGCGCCTGTACCGAGCTCAGCGGCTCCAGCGACTGGTTCGAGCGAGGCTTTGTGACCTACTCCAACGCGGCGAAAACCGAGCTGCTCGGGGTTTCGAACGCATTGCTGGCAACCCATGGCGCCGTGAGCGAACCCGTGGTTCGGGCCATGGCCACCGGCGCCTTGACCCATGCGCCCGTGCAATGGAGCCTTGCTGTCACAGGCGTGGCTGGCCCCACCGGAGGCAGCGCCGACAAACCCGTGGGCACCGTGTGGTTTGGCTGGGCCGGACCCAATGGGGTCACCAGCGAATGCCTGAGGCTTCCCGGTGACCGTCAAGCGGTGCGGCGAGCCACCGTCGCCCATGCGCTGAACGGCCTTTTGCTCAGGCTTCGCTGAACAGACCGCCGCTTTTGTGCGCTGACGCACACCACCAACAAATGACACGGTGAAACCAGCCGAAAAGTTGTGTGCCAAATGTCACACCCCAACACCCAAATGGCAACGCTGCCTGCGTCCAACGTCCTGACACAAGGTGTTACACAAGCAGACAGCGCCAGGGATCTCAGCCCTCAGCTATTCTCGAAAGTTGCCCCCCTACCGGGATGCTATCCAGCCCTGTGTCTTGAGCATGCGACTTCAGAAAATCCTCCAGTTTTTCTCTCGCCCAAACGCCAAACCCGTCACCCCAACAGCGCCGCCCAAGGCCGACGTTGAAATCGATTTGGCGCCGTGTGGCGCAGGCGAACGAAGCAACCGGGCGCCAGATCGGCTAGAGCTGCAAACAGCCATCATCCACCATCTGGAATGGTGCGTTTTGTTCAACGAACACCTGTCTGTTGATGCCTCCGGCCCTGCCCCACTGGCGCCACTGCCCAGCGCCGCAGACAGCGGGTTGGGCCAATGGATCGGGTCCGTGCGCAACGGCCCCTCTGGCAACGCGCCAGAAGTCGACGCCCTCATACAAGAGCACCAACATTTCCATCAACTCGCTCTAAAGGCGCTGGCCTTCGCGCGCCAAGGTCGCATGGACCTGGCCAGCACCTTGCTCAACACGGAGTTCGAACGCAGCCGAGCGCGGGTCCTGGAGCTGTTGCGGGGTATGCAAAAAAGCTAAGGTCCGCGCCATCAGGCACCGTGGCATTTCTTGAATTTTTTCCCGCTGCCACAGAAGCAGGGGTCGTTGCGGCCAGGTTCGTCAGTTTTGCGCACCGGGTCTGCACGCGGGCCCAGGCTTTGCCAGATCTGACGCAGATCGTAAACGGCCCAGATGGCCGCGCCGAACGCGTTCAAGCGCTCATCGCTGACGCTGGGAGGGCCGTCTTCGCTGTGCATGCATACCGTGGGCTCTTCCGTGTCGTCTTCGGTCAAGATCACAATCGACTCCAGCGCGTCATCGAGCATGGAGGCTATTTCTTTGTCGCGCGGAGCGGCCCAGTCGTCTGACCAGTTTTCCACCACGAACATGAAGCCCAACGCCCAAACCTGCGCAAAAGCAGGCAGTTCCTGTCCGTCCAGTTCGGCGCGCTCGGCCTCAGGCAAACCCGCCACCGCACCGCGCACGTCCATCACCTCGGGGTGGTAACTGCGCTCGTCCTCCAGCGTCTCGATATTGATACCCAGGGCGGTCGCGACCTCGTTCCAGCGCCGCGTCCACAGCGACAGAAAACGCTCAAACTGAGCGTCGTCTTTGAAGTGTGTATCTTCTTCATCGCCACTGGGCTTGCCCGGCTGGCTGTCACCCGTTCCAAGCAGCAAGGGAAAAAATTCGTCGGGCAGGATCAAACGACGGGTACACAGCAACGCGGCCATCGCTCCTTCGCAAAACTCCCACTGAGGCACGTCTTCGCCCCGTGTGCGCAAATCGTCGAGGATCTCATCGAGCGCGTCGAAATCTTCGTTGTCCATGGGGTCCAGGCTGGTATCGGTGTTCATTTTGCTTAAGTGCAACAGGGCGGTTTTATGATGGCAACAGTTTAGGGCACTGCAGCCCTGAGAAAGTCCTGCATGCTCGATCGCCTCAACGCCCTCTACCCTGTTCGGTACACCGCACTTGCCCTGTGTGTGTTCCTGACGCTGCTCAGCTTGTTCGCGCTGCTGGCGTTTGGCAGGGGCGGCTGGTGGTTTCTCCTGTTTGGCGCGCTGTCGGCCGTCGGTTATTGGGACCTGGTGCAGTCGCGCCGCGCGGTGCTGCGCAACTACCCCATCATTGGCCACTTTCGCTACATCCTGGAAAAGGTGCGACCAGAACTTCGGCAGTATTTTCTGGAAAGCGATACCGAAGCCACCCCGTTTTCGCGAAGCCAGCGCAGCCTGGTGTATGCACGGGCCAAAGGCGAAACAGACAAACGCCCATTCGGCACCCAGCTCGATGTCAAAGTCACCGGCTACGAATGGATCAACCACTCGCTGGCCCCGACCACCATCGACAGCCACGACTTCCGCACCACGGTGGGTGGCCCCGCGTGTACCCAGCCCTACGAAGCCAGTGTGTTCAACATCTCGGCCATGAGCTTTGGCGCACTCTCGGCCAACGCCGTGCAGGCGCTCAACGCGGGCGCCAAGCGCGGGGGCTTCGCGCACGACACCGGCGAAGGCTCCATTGCGGCATGGCACCGCATGCATGGTGGCGACCTGATCTGGGAAATCGGTTCGGGCTATTTCGGCTGTCGAACCGATGACGGGCTGTTCAACGAGGAGAAGTTCAAGGCCAACGCCCTGGACGCGCAGGTCAAGATGATCGAAATCAAGCTGAGCCAGGGCGCCAAACCGGGCCATGGTGGCATGCTGCCTGGCGCCAAAGTCACGCCCGAGATTGCGGCGGCTCGAGGCATTCCGGTTGGAGAAGACTGCCTCTCTCCTGCGGCGCACAGCGCGTTTTCAACCCCTATCGGTCTGCTGCATTTCGTCGCCCGCCTGCGCGAACTCTCTGGCGGCAAGCCGACTGGCTTCAAGCTCTGTATCGGCCACCCCTGGGAATGGTTCGCCATCGCTCGCGCCATGCAGGAAACAGGCATCACGCCTGATTTCATCGTCGTGGATGGTGGCGAAGGCGGCACAGGCGCAGCGCCGCTGGAGTTCACCAACCATGTCGGCGCACCATTGCAAGAAGGCCTGCACCTGGTGCACAACACCCTGGTTGGCCTCAACCTGCGCGACCGTATCAAGATCGGTGCAGCAGGAAAAATTGTCAGTGCGTTCGACGTGCTGCGCGCCATGGCGCTGGGGGCCGACTGGTGCAACAGCGCGCGCGGCTTCATGTTTGCTCTGGGTTGCATCCAGGCCCAGACCTGTCATACCGGGCACTGTCCAACCGGTGTGACCACGCAAGATCCGGTGCGGCAACAGGCCTTGGTGGTACCCGATAAATCCACCAGGGTGTTCAATTTCCACAACGAAACCCTGCATGCGTTGAAAGAGCTGGTGCAAGCAGCGGGCCTGCTGCATCCCAATGAAATTTCGGCCAACGACATCGTTCGGCGCGTGAACGAAAACGAAGTGCGCCTGCTGTCCAAGCTCATGCCTGGCGTGCCACCCGGTGCCCTGCTCGATGGCGCTGAAAGCCTGCATGATGTGTACAAGCTCTACTGGGCGCGCTCCAGCGCCGAGCGCTTCTCGCTGGGCTGACCTGGCAGGCCTTCTGCGATCGGCGCCCTGTCAAGGTGCACCCAGGGCACCGCCCAGGCAGTCGTGGCACTGGCAACAAAAGCCTGCGCGAAACCGAACTGGCCTATGGTGCGGTGGGCGCTGTCGTGGCTGGTCAGGCCGCGCGCGCAACCGATGGACAAGGACCGATCATCAGCGTCTCACACAGTGATCAGGCCTTGCCGAAGCGAGCCTGCAAGTAGGCAATGATGGCGGTGGAGTCGTAGAGCCATTGGCTCTTGCCACTGCCATCATTGATTTTCAAGCAAGGCACTTTGACCGCCCCGCCACCGTGCAACAGCGCCGTGCGGTGAGCGGTGTCGTGCTGAGCGTCGCGGTGTTCAATCGGCAACGAGAGGCGCCGCATTTCCTGGCGCACCTTGATGCAAAACGGGCAGGTCTGGAACTGGTAGAGGGCCAGGTTCTTGCACTGCAAGTTCACAACCGATTGCACCGAAGGATCGCGCACCATGCCTTTGGGCTTGCTGACCCGCTCCTTGAGCAGCATCACCGGGCCAAGCACCACGCGCAGGCCCTTAAAGAAGGTTCGAACAACAGGTTTCATGGATTCAATATCTCAAGCGGCGGCCTGCGCGCCCACCAGAAAATCCGCCTTGCCCAGATCCACGCCCGCCTGGCGCAGCAAAGCATAGACCGTGGTGACGTGGAAATACACGTTGGGAATGCTCCAGTGTTTGAGATAAGCCTCGGCCTTCATGGTGCGGGTGGCTTCTTTGCCAATCGGGAAGGTCACTTCTTGCGCCTCGCGGCCATCAAAGGCATCGGTCGGCACAGTGGCCAGCCAGGCCAGGGTTTTGGCGATGCGCTCTTGAAGCTGCGCGAACGTGGTTTCGTCATCTGCGAACGTCGGCGCTTCCATGCCACTCACGCGCGCCGTGCCATTTTTCGCTGCATCGCAGGCGATGCGCACCTGAGATGCCAACGGCAACATGTCGGGCGCCAATCGCAGGCCCACCAACACCTCGGGGCTGAAACTGCGCGCCATGGCATTGGTCTCGGCCTTCTTCAAACAATGGCCCAGATTGGTCAGGGCGGTTTGAAAAACGGGCAGGGTGGCGCTGGAGAGGGTGATGGTCATGTGGGTTCAATGGGGGGAGCTTGATTGGGGGAGTCTGGCACAAAGCCGCACCCGCAGTCGGGCTCAGGGTTTCAGCGGGCGGCCTGGGCACCTTGCTGTAGCGCGCGCAATGCAGCCATTGCCGCTTCAGCCTGGCCCGATGGCACAAAGATGTGGTCATGCAAATGACCTGCGACCACGTTGCAGCTGATGCCCTCGCGCCCCAGCGCGCTGGCAAACGCCGCCGTCAGGCCCACGGCTTGCAAATCGGAATGCACCAGCAGGGTGATCCACGCGAAGCGCACGTCAGTGGCAAAGCCCAACCGCTCGGCGCCAGCCACCTCCAGCACGACCGACAGGCCTTCGGGCTCGCGCATGCAAGCAATCACTTGCCTCAGGTCCAGCTGTACAGCGCTATCCACGGTGGCAAACACATACTCACCTGCGTTGAGAACGGGCGTCATGTGCTGCAGCAACAGGGCCAGGCTGGAGATCGGTTGGGTCATAAATGCATTCAACGGGTTGGAAATCGATGGTTTGCCGGGTCTCGACCATACACACGGCGCGAAAAGCCCGGATGATGCTCAGAGCTGGCTGCCGGGCTGGTTCATTGTGCCGCCCGGGAGGCCAACAGCTTGTGAAGCCGATTCAGGTTCTGTTCGTTCGACGGCTCAATGATGTGTGCAACAGCAGTGGCCACCGCTGGGTCATCCAGGATCTGGCGCCAATGCAAACGGGTCTGGCCGCCTTGTTGCAGCATCGAGACAGTCAAAGTGAAATGGGGCAACGACAGGTGCCGGATCACGATCTTGCCAGGTGATGTTTCCACAAACTGGTTTTGATTCGGGTAGCGCTGGCCATCAGGCCCGGTCATGACAAACGTCCAACGGCCCTCAGGCCTGAATTCAAACACCTCAAAAGCGTTGGTGAAACCATCTGGTCCCCACCACTGCGCGAGTTGATCGGCCTGGGCAAAAGCGGCGTATACGTCTTCCGGCCTGAACGGCAGCATGCGGCTGGTTTCAAACACGCCTCCGGCGCGGGGATCTGTAGCCATGAAACGCGCCTCAAAAACAACCACACCTCAATGAAAGGGTGCGCGCCCCCCAAGCAAGCGAGAGCGCCATGCCCAAGTTTTGCCGCCTGTGGTGCCTACCTGACTTGACCTAATCAAATGCGAGGCCACCGCGTCAGCAAGGCAGAACCTTCACACGTGGCCAACGCGCCGTCCATCGCTTTTCTGCGGCCCGCTCTTCGTAGATGGTCCGTGATACACGCGCCGGATTCCAGCGAACAACCATATCAAAGAGATCGCTCAACCCGTGGGGAGCGATCACACCGATTTCGTCCATTGCGTTGAGTGTGACCCCCACGCAGGTCGCAGTCTCTGGCCAAGACGCAATGCCATCGGCCAAAGAATTGAAAGCAGGAATCACATGCCCAGGGGACCGCGGTTGCAACCAGCGGTGCACGCCAGCCTGATTGACCGCATCCCATTGCAGACCGGGCGTCATGGCTGACAGCGCTTGCTCGATCGATCGCTCTTGCATCCGGCCCGGGCCGTCTGGGCAATAGAACACCAGATCCACGTCAGCGCACAGGCTTGGTTCTTCGAAACCATGCAAATGATCCCAGACCAGACCGCGAATCAGACCGGCCCCAATGCACCAAGAATCCAGATCCAGTTCGCGTGCCGCCCTCAAGGCGCACATGACGGGTTCTGACCCGGCAACAAGTTCGGCCAAGCGGCCATACAAAGCCGTTTGGCATGCGCCCTCCCGTGCTGGACCGCCGGGCATCTGCACTTCAGTACGATGCAACGGCGCGCATGTTGCCCGGGAACGCACGCGTCACCATCACGCCCAGCTTGGAGAGTCGCCTGGCCATGCACAGCACCTCGGCGTCTTTGCTGAGCAGCGTGGCACCGTGCGCCACCGCCAGATCGATGAACCGCTGATCGTCGGCATCTTTGCAGGTGTATGGTGCCTTGGCGGCGGCGGGCACCGTTTGGGAGCGCGCGTCAAACAACGCCAGTACCACCTCGGCGGGCAAGGCGCGCGCCGTCAAACGTTTGACGATTTGCGGATAGGCCAGCACCCTTTCCAGTTCTTCGCGCATGGCATGGGTGGCCAGCCAGACGACACCTGGATCGGCCAGCAGGTCGCGCAACGGTGCGCTGGCGGTATCTTCAAACACCCAGAGATCAAGCACGATGTTGGTGTCGATGACCAGCTTCATTGCGCCATCCGCGTTGTTCACGCCCTGGGAACGTCTTGGGCCGTGGGCGCCACGCGTCGCGCCATCAGCTCGAACTTGAACAAGCGGCATTCAATCGGCCCGTTCCACAGTGGCACGCGGCGCGACTCCTTGAAGCGCATCTTGCCCGGCAGCTTGAGGTCGGGTGTGAGCAACCAGGCGCTCCAGCCAGCGTAATGGCTCTTCCAATGGGCGGCAAGCTGGTTAAAGAAGTCAGAGCCATCGCCACCGTCGTCCATTTGGGCGCTCTCGCGACCCAGACGCGGCGCTTCGTCCTGACCTCGTCCGTGCCTTGGTGCGGCGGCCCGCTCCGAACGCGCGCTGGCGCGTTCGCCAGCGTTCTGACCGGCCACACCTGCCGCAGCAATTCGCTCGCCGTAGGGCGGGTTGAGCAACATCACGCCGGGCTTTTCACTCGGCGGCAAGCGTTGCAGCGCATCACCGCCGCGCAGGTCGATGGCGTGGGCCACGCCGGCGCGCTCAGCGTTGCGCTGCGCAAAATCGACCATTCGGAAAGACACATCGCTGCCAAACACGATAGGGGCATGGCCTTCAGGCCATTCGCGCTCATCCTGGAACGCCTGCTCTTTGATGGCTTGCCACACGTGGTCCTGGAAGGGCAGCATCTTCTCGAAGGCGAAGCGACGCAATAGGCCTGGTGCAATGTTGAGCGCGATTTGCGCCGCTTCGATCAGCACTGTGCCACTGCCGCAGCAGGGGTCATACAGCGGTGCGATCTCATCGAGCGGCTGGTCGGCGCAATCGCCCCAACCCGTGGCGGCAATCATTGCAGCGGCCAGCGTTTCTTTCAGCGGCGCATCGCCCTTGTCTTCACGCCACCCGCGTTTGAACAACGGTTCGCCCGAGGTGTCAATGTAGATCGTGAGTTCGTCGGTGGTGAGGTGGGCGTAAATGCGAATGTCAGGCCAGGTGGTGTTCACGCTTGGACGCTCACCGCGCTTGTTGCGAAATCGGTCGCAAATGGCGTCTTTGATCTTGAGCGCAGCAAAATTGAGACTGGTCAGCGGGCTGTGTTGCGCAGTGATTTCAACCTTGATCGTTTCCTGCGGCGTGAACCAGATTTCCCAGGCGATTTCGCCGGCAGCGTTGTACAGGTCTTGCTCGCTGCGATAGGGACCATGCCAGAGCTGCACCAACACCCGCTGGGTCAATCGGCTGTGCAGGTTCAGGCGCATGGCATCTCGCCAGGAAGCCTGAACACCCACGCCGCCACGGGCCTTGAAAGCCAACGGTTCGTTGGTGATGCGCTGCACCTCATCGGCGAGGAGATCCTCAACACCTGCGGCGCAGGGCAAAAAGAGTTTGAGTTGGTTCATAAATACCTTTGATTCGATGCCTTTGACCTTTGAGCATCGGGCTTTGGCTCAGGGGGAAATGCCTTAACCCAGCGCACGCCGTGGAACTGGCATTGCCAGGCCACTGGCGTGGCTCCCCCTTCAGGGGAAAGGCGCAAAGCGGCACAGGGAGCTACAAGGTCTTCCGCAAATTGGCCGGCGCAATGCGCAAGGCTTCCCGGTATTTGGCCACAGTGCGGCGAGCGCATTCAATACCCTGTTCTTTCAGCAGGTCAGACAGCTGGTTGTCTGACAACGGCTTCTTCGGCTCTTCTGCCGCGATGAGCTGCTTGAGCAGGGCCCGAACGGCCGTGCTCGACGCATTGCCGCCCGCCTCGGTGCCCAGCGACGAACCGAAAAAATACTTGAGCTCGAAGGTTCCAAATGGCGTGGCCATGTATTTGGCGGTGGTCACGCGGCTGATGGTCGACTCATGCAAGCCCAGTTCATCTGCAATCTCGCGCAAAACCAGCGGCCGCATGGCCAGTTCGCCATGGGTGAAGAAGTTGCGTTGACGCTCCACAATGGCCGTCGAGACGCGCAGGATGGTGTCAAACCGCTGCTGGATATTCTTGATGAACCAGCGCGCTTCTTGCAAGCGCTGCTGCATGGCCGCGTGGCCCGCCGCACCACCACCGTCTTTGCCGCCCCGGTTTTGACGCATGGCGTTGGCATACACATCGTGGACGCGCAAGCGTGGCATCACCTCGGCATTGAGGTGCACCTTGAAGCCGCGACCTGCATGCGTCACGATCACGTCGGGCACCACCACATTGCGCTCCACATCGACAAACTGCCGACCCGGCTTGGGCTCCAGACCGGCAATCAAGCCGAGGGCTGCGCGAACGGTTTGATCGTCAAGCCCACACTGGGCACACAGGCGCTTCACATCGCGTTTGGCAATCAGTTCCAGCGGCTGGCCGCAGATCACAAGCGCGGCACGCGCCTCCGGGCTGTTGCGCAGCTCTTCGATCTGCAGGCGCAAACATTCGCCCAGATCCCGTGCACCGACACCCGTGGGCTCCATGTTGTGCAGCCAGCCTATCGCCGTGCGCAATTGCTCCTCGGCTTGTTCAATGGCCTCTATGCCTGGTGAAAGAGCATCACGCCCATGCAGCAAGCGCCAAAAAGCCAAAGCCAGTTCGGTCCAGTCGTCGACCAGATAGCCATCGTCGTTCAGCGATTCGATCAGGAAATAGAGCGCAGCCTGATCGGTCTCACTCAACCGCAGGCACCGCGCCTGTTCGTGCAAATGGTCCTGCAGGCTGACCGGGCACTGAGCCAGTTCGGCTGCGGTCGCGGTGTCATCGTCGCCACCTGTGCTGTTGTTGTTGCGTGCAGGTGCGTCACCGCCCCATTCGCCATCATCGGGCGCCATCTCAACCGAGCCATCACCATCCCAACTCTCTTCCAGCTTGGCTTCACCATCGATCCGGCTCTCCAGCGTTTCGGCGCTGCCCGAGTCGTTGCTGGCACTGCTTGTCAGGCTGGGTTGCAAGCCTTCTTGCGGCGTCAGGTCAACATCGGTCTCCGCCACCGAGGCGACTTCGGCAATCTGCTCTGAGGCACTGACCTGAGCATCCCCTTGATCGAGGCCAAATTCTTCGCGCTCAGCGCGCTCTTCTTCACGATCAAGAAATGGGTTCTCGTCGAGCATTTGCTCAACTTCCTGCGCCATCTCAAGGGTAGAGAGCTGCAGCAGACGGATCGATTGCTGCAGCTGAGGCGTCAAGGCCAGATGCTGTGAGACGCGCAGCGACAGGCCTTGCTTCACTGGCCCAGCCCTTTCATGGAGTCATCGTATCTGACTCGAATCACCGCGGACATGCCGTCACATTCGGAAGTTTTCGCCGAGGTACACCCGACGCACTTCCGCGTTTTCTACGATTTCCGCTGTGGTGCCGCTGGCCAGAACCTGGCCATCACTGATGATGTAGGCATGGTCGCAAATACCGAGTGTTTCGCGCACGTTGTGGTCTGTGATCAGCACGCCAATGCCGCGCGACTTCAGGAATCCGATGATGTGTTGAATCTCCAGCACCGCAATGGGGTCGATACCGGCAAATGGCTCATCGAGCAAGATGAAGCGCGGGCGCGTGGCCAGGGCGCGGGCGATTTCCACACGCCGGCGCTCGCCACCCGACAACGAAGGTGCGGGTGAATCACGCAGATGATCCACGCGAAGGTCTTTGAGCAATTCGGTCAGGCGCCGTTCAATTTCGGGCTCGTTCAATGCGCGACCGTTTTCATCGCGCTGCAGCTCCAGCACCGCCCGCACGTTTTCCGCCACACTCAAACGGCGAAAAATCGAGGCCTCTTGAGGCAAATAGCCCAGGCCCAGGCGCGCACGGCGGTGAATGGGCAGCTCTTCGATGCGCGCGTCATCGAGCAAGATTTCGCCGCCGTCGGCCCGCAACAAGCCCACGATCATGTAGAAGGATGTCGTTTTGCCAGCGCCGTTGGGGCCGAGCAGTCCAACCACCTCACCCTTGTCAACGGTGAGAGACACGTCTTTCACGACTTTGCGGGTGCCATAGGCCTTTTTCAGGCCTTTGACTTCCAGGCGGCTGCGCACCGCCATCGGCTCAAGCGGAACAGCACTGACCTCAGGGGCCGCGCTCACTTACGCTGCTCGCCAATCTTGCCACTGGGACGGAGTTTCGCGCCGTCGGTCGATGGCGCAGGGGCCGCTTCGTCTTTCGGAATGGGCGTGAGCATGGCCCGCACACGACCAGATGGATTGGTGACCGAAGCGTTGTTCGGCCCACCTTTCACACTGAACACCTCGGTCAGGCTGTTGTAAACGATCTGGTTGCCCTCGTTTATGTCGTTGAGCTGGGTTCCGCGGTAGCGCCGCAGCGTGGCGTTGCCATTCAACACCACGGTTTGGGTCTCGCTGTTGTAGACCACCTGAACGCCCTCGCCTTCCACCCACTCATCGACGCCTTCGCGCTTCTGGCGGAAAAAGCCAGGCGCCTTGTCGGTGCCATCCAGTTCGCCGAACTGGTTGCCTTTGGCATCCTGGCGGATCTTGATCACGCTACCGCGCATGATGATGGTTCCCTTGGTGACCAACACGTTGCCAGAGAACACGCTGGTTTGCGTTTTGTCGTCGTAGCGCAGCGAGTCCGCCTCGATGTTCATCGGCTTGTCTTTGTCAGCCAACTCAGCATGTGCGGCTGCCGCTACCAGCAACATTCCAGAGAGGGCAACAGCCAAACGGCTGCGCCGGACAAAAGCGGTGGTTTGATGGGGCATGGTGTTCTTAGGGCACAAATCTTGCATTCGCTTTCATTGTACCGGGGCAGGGCCAAAAAGCCGCATGTCCGGCGAGAGAAGGTCTCTAGCGAACGGAGAAATGGCCCAGACATCCGGGCCATGACATGTTGAGGCGAGGTCGTCAGCCTTTGCGCACCTGTGCGATCAGCGAGTCAGCGATCACCAGCGTCTTTGGGCCCTGTCCACCAACATAGAACCGCCCGGCAACGCCCAGGGCGGGTGTGCCTTCGACCTGATAGGCATCTTGCAGCTGCGTCGCTGCGGCAGACATCTTGATTGCTGTGCCGTTAAAGAAGGAGAGGAATTGCTCGCGGTCAACGCCCTGTTTTTCGACCCAGGCAGTGATGGCCTCGGGTGTCACCAGTTTCTGGTTTTCTTCATGAAAAGCGTGGAATACCTTCGCATGCAGCTTGTCGACCAAGTCCATGGATTCCAGCGCAAAGTACAGGCGCTGCATAGGCTGAAAAGCCGGGCTGAAAGCCACGGGGTTGCGGCGCACCTTGACATCGCCGGCCAACTTGGCGATCCACCCCTCAAGCAGTGGCTCAAATCGGTAGCAGTGTATGCAGGAGTAGGCAAAAAACTCCACCACTTCAATCTGCCCGGCCGCTGCAGCCACGGAAGCTGGCTTGGCGAGTCGCTGGTAGTCGGTGCCTTCTTTGAATCCGATGCGCTGCGCCCATGCAGGGGTCAACGCCGATGCCGATGCCAAAGCACCAGCGGTCATCAGTGAACGGGAAAAATCTCTACGTTGCATAAAACAAGCTCCTGTGTCAGACCTGCTTGGGCCATTGTGGCAAACGAAAGTTCCGCGGTGGTTCGATCGGATTGAGCCATCAAGGTGGCCCATCTGGGCAAACCGCCGCCAGCTATCACCGCTCTACGCGAACCAGCGCGGCGTCAATGCCGCCCTTCATCAGTTGGTCGCGGGTCGCCTCGGCCATGGGGCGCTGATTGAAAGGTCCCAGGCGCACACGGTACACCGTGCGGCCGGACTGTTCGCGCTCGGTGACTTGTGAGGCCATGCCCATCAACGCCACCTTGGCGCGCTGGGCGTTGGCATCGTCGGCCGAGCTAAAAGCACCGGCCTGAACAAAGAAAGTAAAGGGCTGAGCCTGGGTTGTAGCGGGCGCTGCGGCTGGAGCCGGAACTGGGGCGGGCACAGCAACGACATCCGGCACAACCGGCACCGGAGCGGCGGGCGCGTCGTCATCCAGCTTGGAACGCACCAGATCCCCCAAGGGATCGGAGGCCGCAGCGCCCTCCTCCGACGGACCCGGATCCAAGAGCGTTGGGCCGGCACCGGCCTGGCCACTGGTGGTGGGGTCAGGCAGAGGTTCTTGCGACCCGACCAGACCCGCGTTGGGGTTCCAGCCTTTGTTGTGTTCGGCTTCAGCCGCATCTTGGCCAGGCTTGCGCGTGACGCCTCGATCGACAAAAGGCACGGGCACATTGCTCACATACACAGCCACGGCCAGCGCCGCTGCCAAGCCGATCAGGATGCCGATCACCAGGCCGGCCAAGGTGCCGCCCAACTGGGCGCGGGCCTTTAATTGAAGAGAATTCATATTTTTTCGGGGTTTCACATCTTCACTGGAGCGCTCACGCCCAGCACAGCCAGCCCATTGTGCAACACCTGAGCGGTGGCCGCGACCAGCGCCAACCGGGCGTTTTTCACGTTTTCGTCGTCCACCAGGATGCGCTCGGCGTCGTAGTAGCTGTGGTACGCGGCGGCAAGCTCGCGCAAATAGAAGGTCACATCGTGCGGCGCAAAGTCGCGCGCGGCGTCGCTCAACATCGCCGGGTATTTCGCCAGCAGCAGGAAAAGCGCCTGCGCGGGGGCGCTTTCCAGCGCCGACAGGTCAACCGCTTTGAGAATGGCGCGGTCGCCGCCCCAAGCCGCCAGCACCGAGCAGATGCGCGCATGGGCGTATTGCACGTAGTACACCGGGTTGTCGTTGTTCTTCTGCACCGCGAGATCGACATCAAACGTGTACTGGGTGTCGGGCTTGCGGCTGAGCAGGAAGAAACGCACCGCGTCTTTGCTGGTCCATTCGATCAGGTCGCGCAGCGTCACGTAGCTGCCTGCGCGCTTGCTGATCTTGACCTCTTCTCCACCCTTGACCACGCGCACCATGGTGTGCAACACGTAATCGGGATAGCCCTCGGGGATGCCCACATTGGCCGCCTGCAAGCCGGCGCGCACCCGGGCGATCGTGCCGTGGTGGTCGGTGCCCTGGATGTTGATGACCTTGGTGAAGCCGCGCTCCCATTTGGCGATGTGGTACGCCACATCGGGCACGAAATAGGTGAACGAGCCGTCGGTCTTGCGCATGACGCGGTCTTTGTCGTCGCCGTAGTCGGTCGACTTGAGCCACAACGCACCATCCTGCTCGTAGGTCTTGCCGGCCTCGATCAGCTTCTTGACGGTGTTTTCCACCCGCCCGCTGGTGTAGAGGCTGGACTCCAGGTAATAGTGATCGAACTTGACCGCAAAGGCCTGCAAATCCAGATCCTGCTCATGGCGCAAATAGGCCACGGCAAACTGGCGCATGCCGTCGAGATCGTTGATGTCGCCGCTGGCCGTGAACGAGCGGTCATCCGCCTCGACCGTTTTTTTGGCCAGGAAGTCGTTGGCGATGTCCTGGATGTAGTCGCCGTTGTAGGCGGCGGCGTTTTCGCCGCTCGGCCATTCGGCGTCGCCGGGCTTGAAGCCCTGGGCGCGCAAATGGGTCGAGGTGGCCAGGGTGCCGATCTGCACGCCCGCGTCGTTGTAATAGAACTCGCGGTGCACATCCCAGCCCTGGGTGGCATACAGGCTGCAAATCGCGTCGCCGAGAGCAGCCTGGCGACCGTGACCCACATGCAGCGGGCCGGTCGGGTTGGCCGATACAAACTCGACCATCATGCGCTGGCCGTTGCTCGGTGTGAAGCCGAAACGATCGCCCGCCTCCAGCACTTCTTTCACGATCTGCTGCTTGGCTTCGGGCTTGAGGCGGATGTTGATGAAGCCGGGACCGGCGATGTCGATTTCAGACACCCATTGCTGGTACACCGGTTGCGCCAGCAGCGCCTCGCGCAGCTGCTCACCCACCTGGCGCGGGTTGAGCTTCAGGGGTTTGGCCAGTTGCATGGCCGCAGTAACAGCGAAATCGCCATGGGCCGCCACTTTGGGGGATTCGAAGGCAGCCTTGGCGCCCGCACCGGCCGACACCGACTCCAGCGCGGTGGCCAGGCCGGTCAGCAATTCTTGTTTGATCTTGAGCATAGGGGTGGGATTTTAGGGTGCAGACGGTTCAAGGCCTTGCGCTTCGCCCGAGACCCAGCGCGCCCAGTGGTCGATACAGGCCCTGACTTTGGGCAGTCGGTGGCGTTCGGGCAGCATCACGGCATAGATCGGCACCCGGCCGCGATCAAACCAGTCATCCATCACCGACACCAGATCGCCGCGCGCCATCTGATCGCGCGTGAGCAAATCGTTGAGCCTGGCGATGCCAACGCCGCGCAAGGCCAGCGTCATCATCAAGGCGGAATTGTCGGTGCGGGTATGGCCTTGGGCGAAATACACCCCTCCCGCCGGGGCATCGCGCCGTGGCGCCCACGGCCAGCGGTTGACGCTGGGGCTGGCGCTGCTGGTGATCAGCCGGTGGGCCGGCAGGTCATCGGGGTGCCGGGGGGCGCCGAAACGACTCAGGTAAGCCGGTGAGGCGCAAAGACGCCGCCCATGGTCGCCGATCTGCCGGGCCACCAGATTGTCCAGGTTCGGCGCGCCTGTGCGGATAGCGATGTCCACGCCTTCGCGCGCCATGTCGCTCATGCGGTCATCGGCAAGTATGTCTACCTGCAACTGCGGGTACGCCTCATACAAAGATGGCAAGCTCGGCGCGATCAGGGTCTCGGCCAGGACCGAACTCACACTGAGACGCACCCAGCCGCTGGGGCCGTTCTGCTTGTGCCGGAATGCGGCCGCCAGTTCGTCGCGCGTGTCCACCAGTCGCCTCGCATACTCGGCAAAGGTATCGCCTTCGTCGGTCAGGGAGAGCCCATGGGTGGTGCGGTGCATCAAGCGGGCGCCGCAGCGCGCCTCCAGCCGCGCCAAGGTGCGCGAGATCTGGCTCACCGGCTGGTTGCGTTCGCGCGCAGCGGCCGACAGGGTGCCAAGCTCGGCCACGCGGAGGAACAGCGCGGCGTCGTCCAAGTCCAGTTTCATGGTTCGCATCGTATCTGCTTTGCATTTTTTGCAAAACCATTTGGCTTTTCTGGTGGTTTCACCCCATTGGCTTTATCCATAAAGTCAAAGCACCGACCACTGGAGGCCAGCATGCCACTCAATCCCCACGACTACGCCACCGCACGCCGATACGCCGAGCACCTGCGCCAGGCTGAACAAGACAAATTCTGGCGCCGCGCCTATGCAAGCCCTGCCCGCAGCAGCATCCAGCTCTGGGCGACCATGACCCGCCAAACACGGCGTCCGATCACCTGCCCTTGAAACACGCAAGACCGGCGTTCCGCGCAGGATGACAGCGCGCCCGTTTGCCTCTACGCTCCCGGGTATGAAAAATGCCAACGTTTCGGGACGTCGCAGCTGGTTCGGCCGGATGCTCGCCCTTTCTGCCGTCGCAACCGGCGCCCGCGCAGCCACACCCGCACCCGCACCCAGATTCCCCGCGTTCGGCGACGACGCGCTCCACAAAATCGTCTACCAGCTCAACCGGGCCGAGCCCGAGTACCAGGAAGCCATCCTCAACTCCGTCAGCGCCATGCTCAAGAAGTATGTGGACGATGTGGCGATCGTGGTGGTGGTCTGGGGTCCCGGCATTCACCTGCTGGCCAAAAAACCCCAGCGCCCGGTACCCGAGCTGCACCAGCAGCGGGTGAAAAGCATGGCGCAGGCCTACGGCGTGAAGTTCATCGCTTGCGGCAACACCATGCACACCGTGGGCTGGGCGCCTGAAGACATGCTGGACATTGCCCAGGTGGAAGAGGTTGGCGCTGCGGCCGTGATGGAGTTGCAGGAAAGCGGGTACGCCTACCTGGCCTGGTAGACCCGCCCGGTTCGGGGACAGGCTCCGACCATCAGCAAGGGTTAAGTTGACCGGCGGTAACCTGCGCAAGCCTGTTCCAGGCCAGCCGGCCCAATCCCGGGTTTGACTGCTTTCAGGACATCTCAATCATGAAAAAGCTTATCTCGCTGATCGCTTTGGCTGGCACCTTCACCATCGCCATGGCACAGGCCGCTGCGCCGGCAACCCCGTCCGTCAAACCGATGACCACGGCAACCGCCAAAGCCACCACGGCCCCTGCTGCCGAAGTCCCGCCTGCAACCGGCCAGCAAAACCGCATGAAGACCTGCAACGCCGACGAAAAGGCCAAAACCCTCAAGGGCGATGGCCGCAAGGCGTTCATGAAGTCCTGCCTGAAGGGCGAAACCGTTGCGGTGGCAGGCACCACCCCGCAAAGCAGGATGAAAAGCTGCAACGTGGACGCCTCCGCCAAGGCCCTCAAAGGGAATGACCGCAAGGCTTTCATGAGCACCTGCCTGAAAGGCTAGGCCACAGACCGGGCGTCTCAGGCGGCGGCGCGCTCCAGGCGATCGCGCACACCATCCCAGTCCGGCCCCACGGGTGGCGTCTCGACCCAGATCAGGCGCACGCCTGTGGCGTCCAGCTCGCGCAAAACAGCGAACAGTTCTTGCGCACAATCTGCAGCCATTTCAGGCATGCGGCGCCGGGGCAGGGCCCCGTCTACCCGAACCCCTTTGCTGGCATAGACCGCGATGTTTTTGGCGTCTTTGCCCATCAAGTCCAGCGCGGCTTGCAACTGCGGCGCGGGCATCAGCCGCACCGCGGCACGCGGCGCATAGTGCGATGCCAGCGTTCCCGAGGCACGCGGCGCTTGCTCGTCGCGCTCCCGCAGTGGTTGGCCGCAAGCGGCTTCAATCTGCGCAGGCGTCAGCATGCCCGGGCGCAGCAAAACCGGGGCTCCACGGGAGCAGTCCACGATGGTGGACTCGATGCCCACGGGGCAGGCGCCACCGTCCAGGATCAGCAACGCTGCGTCAGACAGCGCAGCAAATTCTTCTGCCACGTGTGCCGCCGTGGTCGGGCTCACGCGGCCAAACCGGTTGGCGCTGGGAGCGGCCACACCCATGACTCCGTGTGCACGCGCCGCCTGCAACAAAGCCAAGGCAGCCGGATGGGAAGGGCAACGCAGCCCCACCGAATCTTGCCCGCCAGCCGCCACCGCCGCCACCTCTGGTCGGCGCGGCAAGATCAGCGTGAGCGGACCGGGCCAGAAGGCCTGCATCAAGGCCACAGCAAACTCGGGCACTTCGCGGGCAAAAGGCGCCACAGCAGCGCGCCAGCCCTCGGCATCTGCGGTGGCCGAAGGGGCCACATGCACGATCAGGGGGTGATCACCGGGCCGACCTTTGGCTTCAAAAACACGCTGCACCGCGCTGGCGTTGCCCGCATCCGCCGCCAGGCCGTACACGGTTTCGGTCGGCAGTCCCACCAACGAACCCGCCGCCAGACGCAGCGCCGCAGCTTCGATGTTCGCGGGGGCATCCGCACTTAAAACCAGGGCCATGGAGCGATCAGGGCAAGCCGGGCAAACCGAGCAAGGCCAGCGCCAGAGACGCTGTCTCGCGAACCTGCGCCACGGTTGCGCCGGTGATGTTCAGGTGACCCATCTTGCGGGCCTTGCGGGCACTGGTCTTGCCATACAGGTGCAAATGGGTGCCCGGCAAGGCCAGCACCTCGGCCCAGGGCGGTACAACCGGCTGCTCACTGGCCTCGGCGCGCATGCCATTGGCATCGAACCAGAGATCACCCAGCAGGTTGACCATGAGGCTGGGGCTGTGCTGGCACGGCGTGTTCAAAGGCAAACCGGCCAGAGCGCGCACCTGCGCCTCGAACTGTGAAATGTCGCAGGCGTTTTGCGTGTAGTGACCGCTGTTGTGCGGGCGTGGCGCCATTTCGTTGACGATCAGGTCCGAGCCGCCCGCGCCATTGTCGACCACGAAGTACTCGACGCACAGGACGCCCACGTAGTTCAAATGGTCGGCAACCGCCACCGTGCTGGCCTGCGCACGCGCCGCCAGCTCAACGGGAACGGCGCCTTCGAAGACCTCGGTGATGGCCAGAATGCCGTCGTGGTGGGTATTGGCCTGCACCGGGAAGCACACGGTCTTGCCGTCGGCCCCGCGCGCCACCAGCACCGAGCACTCTGATTGCAGCGGCATCAGCTTTTCCAGCACGCAAACCACACCACCAAGCTGGGTCCATGCCGCTTCCAGCTCGGCGCGGTTCTTCACCCGGATCTGACCCTTGCCGTCGTAGCCCAGGCGTGCGGTTTTCAGGATGCCTGGCAACAAATCATCGGCCACCGCCGCCAACTGCCCAGCGGTTTCGATGCCCGTGTAAGGCGCCGGGAACACGCCGCTGATCGGCGCGCACTGCACAAAGTGCGTCTTCTCCTGCAAACGGTCCTGCGCGACGGCCACGCAATCGGCAGACGGCGCCACCGGGCGGCTCTCGGCCAGCTTGCGCAGCGCGGGCGCCGGCACGTTCTCGAATTCTGTCGTGATGGCGTCGCACAGCCGCGCCAGCTCGGCCAGGCCAGCCGGATCGTCGTAGGCGGTCTGGATGTGGTGGTGGCTGATCAGGCCCGCCGGGCTGGCCGGATCGGGATCGAGCACCGCCGTGCAATAGCCCATGGCCTGCGCGGCCTGCACAAACATGCGGCCCAGCTGGCCACCGCCCATAACACCCAGGGTGATGGGCTGACCACGGTCCGACAGCGCGCCGGGCAAAAGCGAATTTAAGCTCATAGGGTCAGGCAGGTAGCGTCATTGCGCGGGCCGCCTCGGTCTGCGCAAGCCGGTAAGCCACCAGCTTCAGATGCAAAGCCGGGTCTTCATTGGCCAGCATGGCCACCGCAAACAAGGCTGCATTCGCGGCACCGGCCTGGCCGATGGCAAATGTGGCCACGGGCACACCTTTGGGCATCTGCACGATGCTGTGCAGCGAATCAACGCCAGACAAGGCCTTGGTCTGCACCGGCACGCCCAGCACAGGCACCACGGTTTTCGCCGCGATCATGCCGGGCAAATGGGCCGCCCCGCCAGCACCCGCGATGATGGCCTTCATACCCCGGCCAACGGCGGCTTCGGCGTAGGCGAACATGTCGTCGGGCATGCGGTGGGCCGAAACCACCTTCGCTTCGTGTGCGATGCCGAATTCTTTCAAGATGTGCACCGCGTGCTGCATGGTGTCCCAGTCGCTGCTGGAACCCATGACCACGCCAACCTGGATGGGGTTCATGAGGAGAGAGCCTTTGGCCAAAAACCAGCGTTCGCTGGTGGGGTGAAACTGGCAAGCCACTTGCCGGCTCCGTTAAAGTGTCGATTTTACGTTTTGCGCTCAACCATGCTTCCTTTGGTTCGACGCTCCGTCCCCCAACAGAAGCCCCCGCCATGATCAACGTCACTGCCGCCAATTTTGAAACCGAGGTCATCCAGGCCTCCATGACCACCTTCGTTCTGGTCGATTTCTGGGCCCCTTGGTGTGGCCCATGCAAAGTGATCGGCCCGATGCTGGAGAAGCTGGAGACCGAATACGCCGGCCGATTCAAGCTGGTGAAGATCGACTCCGACCAGGAGCAACAACTCTCCCAGGCCTTTGGCATCCGCAGCATCCCGACCTGCGTGTTGCTGCACAACGGTCAGCCTGTGGATGGTTTCATGGGCGCACTGCCCGAAGGCGAAATCAAAGCCTTCCTGGACAAACACCTGCCTGCGGTCGAGGAGCTCGAATCGATCGAAGAAGAGGCGGAGGCCCTCGATGCACTCGCAGAGGGCGATGTCGAAGGCGCGCTGGCCAAGCTGCAGCTTGCGGTGGAAACCGATGGTGAAAACGACGATGCGCGATTTGACCTGGTCAAGCTGTTGCTGCAGCTTGACCGTGACGACGATGCGAAAGTGGCCTTCGCCCCGGTCATCGCCAAATCACTGGCCGTTCGCCGCCTGGATTCCCTGAACCGCTGGATGCAGGCGCGCGACGCTCAAGCCACTGTGGTCAACCCCGAGGCCCGCGCCGCCGAATTGCAAGCTGCCATCACCGCCAACAAACGCGACTTTGAAGCCCGCTACAACCTTGCGTCAATGCTCTGGGCCAACAACCAGTTCGTGCCCGCCATGGACGAACTGCTGGAAATCCTGATGCGCGACAAATCGTGGAATGACGAGCTGGCGCGCAAAACCTACATTGCCATCCTCGATGTGATCGACCCGCCCAAGCCCAAAGTGGCCG
Source organism: Hydrogenophaga crassostreae (assembly GCF_001761385.1). Classification (GTDB taxonomy): domain Bacteria; phylum Pseudomonadota; class Gammaproteobacteria; order Burkholderiales; family Burkholderiaceae_C; genus Hydrogenophaga; species Hydrogenophaga crassostreae. The sequence goes on from NZ_CP017476.1 coordinate 4,681,318, forward strand.
AAGGCCAGGTGCCCCCGGAAGATCCGACAGTGGCGACCTACCGCCGGCGTTTGTCCAGCGTGGTCTTGAGCTGATTTGACTGGGGCAGCTGGTCAACGGTGCGCAGGGCGGCATGCAAACTGACCGCGGAAATCTGATTGCTTCCGAAATACAAGTGGATTGCCTATCATTCAGGCATGCCACACCGACCTGAGGCCACCAGCAGCGAGCTTGCCCCAACAGGTGAGCGGTCGAACATCTCGGCAGAGCGCCGCCCGCAGGTGCGCGGTCTGTTGATCGTTGACGATCATGAGGTGGTTCGCTGGGGATTGCGATCGTTGATTCAAGCGCACTCTCGGCATGCAAATGAATCCATGCGGATATTCGAGGCCCCCACATTGGCCAGCGCACTCGAGCTTTTCGCGGCCCATCAGGCCGATATTCGTCTCGTTTTCCTGGACCTTGGGCTGCCCGACACCACCGGCCTGTCTGGTTTGGCGGCTTTCCGGGCACAGTTCCCCTCTGCTTCGATGGTGGTGATATCGGGGGATTCAAACACCGCGACAGTCGAGAGCGCCATGGCGATGGGAGCGCTCGCCTACCTGAAAAAGACAGGTGACCTGGCAGAGGTCATCGGGTACTTGCAAAACCAGGGCCTGATGACCATCAACAACGCTGCGGTCAACTTGCCGTGGGACTCGACCACCCTGTTCGACAAGGGTCAGGGGCTCACCGAGCGCCAAACCCAGATTCTTGAATGGATTCTGGAAGGCAAGTCGAACCGCGAGATTGGTGAGCTCGCTTTTCTGGCCAAGGGCACTGTGAAAAACCACGTCACCACCCTATTGCTTCATTTTGGCGTCAAGTCTCGCGCCCAGCTGATCAGCGCCCTGCGTTGAGGCACAGGCCTTCGCATGCCAAGAAAACTTGCAGAAACAGCGCTTTCAGCAACGGCGGCAACCACCTTGAATCGGCGGGTGAGGAGAGAGCAATGGGCGTTGCTGCTCGAGTCAAACCAGAGTGCGAGCCCGGCGGCCTTTGTCATTGCCCTGATCTTTTGGCTGGCGATCTACCACCAGCTGTCAGACCCCATAGTGCTGGTGTGGGCGGTTCTCATACACCTGAATCAACTCGTTCGATACTGGTGGGTGCGGCGCCATTCACAAAGCACCGAGATGCCAGAAGAGCGCCCCAGAGAGGCGATCTTCCTGCTGTTTCTCCTGGGTGCCAACGGCGCGGTCTGGGGGGCAGCGGCGGTCCTGTTCCTGCCTGTCTCCGACGTACTCGTGGCGGCCTTTGTGGTCGTTGTCACGCTGAGCATTCATTCAGGCGGTATGACGTGGATGGCACCGGTCAAGGCCGCCGTCATCAGTTTCAGTGTTCCGCTGACGGCGCTCCTGACGCTGGCGCTTATCCTGCAGGGGGAAACGGTCTACTGGGTTGGCGGTGTGCTCATCTTTCTTTATGCGATGACCTCATGGAAGTACGCCATGCAGCATCACAAGCTGCTCACGGACTCGCTGGTGGCCCGGTACGAAAAAATGGCTTTGGCAGAGCAGCTCGCCAGACAAGTTGAACTGGTTGAATTGGCGAGCCAGGAAAAAACACTGTTCCTGGCAGCGGCAAGCCACGACTTGCGCCAACCACTGCATGCCATTGCCTTGTGCAGTGCTGTGCTGGAAGTATCGCTCCGACATACCCCCGACCACGACACGGCCAGCCGGTTGTTGAAGTCCATTCACCTGCTGGGCACTTCCTTCGATGCCATGCTGGACATTTCCCGGCTCGACGCAGGCACCGTGCACGCAGCAGTGGTCCCGGTTCCCTTGCAGAGCGGGTTCGAAGCCCTCAACAACGTGTTTTCGGAGCAGGCCGGTGAACGGGGGCTGGAACTGAGGGTGCGCTCCACGGATTTGTGGGTTCGCAGCGATGCTGAGTTACTTCAGCGAATGCTGGCGAACCTGGTCGCCAACGCACTGAAGTACACCCACCAAGGGGGCGTTGTGGTGGTGGCACGTCAACGCCAGGAAGAAATCTGGATCGACGTGCGCGACACGGGGCTGGGCATGGCCTCAGACCAGATCGAGCACATTTTTGACGAGTTTTACCAGATCAACAATCCGGGCCGCGACCGATCCAAGGGACTGGGCATTGGCCTGGCCATCGTTGACCGGTTGTCAAGGTTGCTGGAGCACCCCATTGTGGTTCGATCCCGAGAAGGGCACGGCAGCCTGTTCCGGCTGGTATTGCCGCCCGCCTCAGCTGAACAGCAACACGCATGCCAACCTGTGCTGCCAACAGGTAACGCAGCGCCAAACGCAGATCTACCCGAGCGGGTGATGGTCCTGGATGACGACGAAGACGTGCGCTACGCGATCGCCACGCTGCTGCAGATTCACGGGGTAAAAACCACGTGCGTTGGTTCGGCCAATGAAGCATGGGCAGCCCTGCAAAGCCAGCCGCTCGACGACCCACATGCTGTGCTGTTGTGCGACGTGAGGCTGGCCAACGGCAAAGACGGCCTGGACTTCTCTTCCGGCCTTGCCGCAAAAATGGACGATCCTCCCAGGGTGATCCTCCTCACAGGTGAAACAGCACCAGCCAGCCTTCAACGTTTGCGTGAATCGGACTTTGAGGTGTTGTTCAAGCCGGTGAGCGCACACAAGCTCATGGCGGCTTTGGCGCAGGTGGTGCGGTGAGCGGCGACACCCTCAGTGGCGCTTGCAGCGCCCTTGATGCGATGGGCCGCAGCTCACCGAGGCGGCGACCCTTTTTCCACCTGACCTGACATTGCCCCAACTCGATGCGGTGCGGGTCAAACCCCGCACGGTTGGGCCACTTATTCCAATGTGTAGACAAGCCTAAGGCCCACATCATTGGTGGTGCGGCCGAGGTTGAACGAGGAGCCAATGGAGAAATTGTTCAGCCAGGCGTTCAGGGTGGCATCCGCTGTCGGCGTGGTGGACCAGGTGTAGACATCGCTGGCCGCTGGAAAGGCGACCGCACCAAGCGATGGGGCCGACAGGCTGCGGTCGGCCAAACTGGCCAGCTCCTTGGCGTTCGGCAACCGCCAGGGGCCTGACGCATAGGCCAGGGCCTCTTCATGGGTGAAGCGAATCAATACACCCGAGCAGCTGGCGCCCCCCCAGGATTGCCCTTCCAGACACCGACGCCAGGTGAGTCCGGTTTTGCGGTCGATCACCGCGTTGTTGGCGGTGTCACCCGGGTAGGCCTGCGTGGTGACCACATAACGCTGCCCAGTCCAGGTCCCGCCACGCACCAGGCGCACAGGCCGCAAGCTCGACTTGGCCCCTGTGCTGGAAGCCCCGCCATCGAAGCGCACGTACCAAGCGCTGTCACCGTCCGCCGCGGAATCGGTTGACGTCCAATACAGCGCCTCCTGTGTATTGGGAAACGCAGCCAGGCTGATGCGGGGCCCCGAGCTGCGCCCGAAATCCACCAGCCCGTGCAACTCTTCCATGGTGGGCAAGCGCCAGTCGTTGAAGCCACAGAGGTTCAGGTTGTTGACGGTGTCCACGTAAGCTGCCGTGGTGGTGGGATCGCCCACAAACCCGAGGGTCCGCCGGTAGGTGCGGCTGCCGGCCCGAGGGCCCGCCGCTGCGGTCTTGACTTCCCACACCAGGCCGGTCACGTTGTCCCGCATGCACTCGGCGCCTGATTGGCCGGTCACCTCGCTGTAAGACATGCGGTTGACAGAGATTCGGTGGCCGTCTTGCTGGCTGTTCAGGTCACGCGTGCTTTGAAAGCCGCAGAAGAACAGCGTATTGCTTCCCGACTTGTAGCACTGTGCGCCTCCAATGCCGGTGTGCGGCACAGCAGGCGTTTGCCAGTCGTCGTTCAGCACGTAGTAGCCAATGCCTTCGTAGCTGTATTCCGGCAACGTCGCGATGATGATGTCGCGCTCGACCTGGCCGTTGGTATAGAAATGAAACCCTCGTGCAGCGTGAAAGAAGCGGTAGAGAGGCACGTAACCGGTGCCACTCAAGGTGCTGGCGTAGTAGGCGATGCCTTCGTAGTTGAACTGCGGCAGATTGGCCGCCACGTTGGCGCGTTCGGTCTCGCTGATGGTGTAGAAGTGCACCCCGGTTTGTGTGTTGTAGAAGCGGTGCACCGGGCTCAGACCGGGGATGGCCGCGTTGCTGGTGTTGAACGCCGGGCCTTCATAGCTGAATGCAGGCTGGTTCGCAATAACGTTGTCGCGCTCGGTGGTACTGGTGGTGAAAAAGTGGGCACTGGTACTGCCGTTGAAGAAGCGGTAGACCGGCACGAGGGATGCCGCACTTTTTCGGGCAGCCAACGACTTGTTGACGGCCTCGGAGTTCAGTGTGGCACCGGTCGAGCCCTCTGCTCCGCTGAGCAATGGACCTTCGAACGGCTCGGGAAGCACGCCGGTTTTGGCAATCTGCTCCAGTTCTTCGTTGTTCAAACGCGCACCTTGCTGTTGCAAGGTGATGGTTTGGGCGGCGGAGCGGGCCATGATGGCCTCACCGCTGACCGGTGCCGACACGCCCTTGGGCTCCGACCCCTCATTGCCACCGCCGCAGGCGGCGAGAGCAAGGGTGGTCACAACGGCGATGCCCCATAGCCGGGCAACAGACCGGCCGGCATTGGGTTGGGTTTTCATGGAAATCCTCCTTTGCTTCAGGTCAACAGATATGGTGTGATGGAACTGCGCCCATTCACTTACGGGGTAGAGCGGACCAGGCGAGCGTGTTGGCCTGCGTTACGTGGCTGGGTATCCACATAGCCGTTGGTGGTATTGACAGCCCACCCCACCGGCGTCGTTGACCAGACGAACGCCAGCGGTGCGTAAGGAAAACCGAGCCTGTCGAGCACGCCGTCCGATTGGCTGTAGTCAGACAAGCTGTTCAATTCCTTGATATTGGGCAGGCGCCATGGCAAAGCCATGCGCGCTGCGATCAGTGCGTTTTCATGGGTGTAGTGAAAGCCGCTGCCCGAACAGGCGCTGCCACTCCAGATCTGGCCCTCCACGCAGCGGCGCCATGTCAGCCCGGTTCTCCGATCGATCACGGCATTGTTGGCACTGTCACCGGTGTAGTCCACGCTCGTGATGATGTAACGCTGCCCCGTCCATGGAGCACCTCTGACGAGGCGCAAGTAGGTCAGGCTGTTCTTCGAGAACGCCTGTAGTGCGCCGGACACAAAGTAAATGCCCCAGTCGGCAGTCGGCCCAGCGGGTGAGCTGGTGCGGTAAGTGGCGATTTTCGTGTGGGAAAAAATGCTCGATATGGTCGACGCAGCGCCTCCTGAAACACTGTAATCCACGATGCCTTGCAGTTCTTCCACTGAAGGCAAGCGCCAGTCGTTGAAGCCACACAAGCCCAAGTTGTTCATGGCAGCGACGTAACCACTCGCATCGTTGTCCATGCCATTGCCCAGATTGGTAAAAGTCTGATCAACACTGCGGATGACCGGTCCCGTCTGTTTGACCTCCCACACCAAGCCTGTCACATCGTCGCGCAGGCAGTCGCTGGTGGCATGGCCTGCCACAGCGCTGTAGCTCATGGGATTGTCTTGGGTCCGATGACCATCCTGCCGGTTGTTGAGCGTCAGGCCTTCTGCCGTGAAACACTTAACCAGGGTGTTGCTGCCCACGGTGTAACACTGGGTGTTCTTGATGCCGGTATGCGGCACGGCAGGCGTTTGCCAATCACTGCCCAACACGTAATAACCAATGCCCTCATAGCTGTACTGGGGCAGCGTGGAGATGATGGTGTCGCGTTCGGCCAGGCTGTTGGTGTAGAAGTGGAAACCTTGGGCACTCACGAAAAAGCGGTACAGCGGCGTGTAGCCGGTGCCCGCCAGGGTGCTGGCGTAGTAGGCAATGCCTTCGTAGGTAAATTGCGGCAGGTTGGCCGCCACATTGGCGCGTTCGGCTTCGCTGATGGTATAGAAGTGCACGCCGCTTTGGGTATTCAGAAAGCGGTGCACCGGACTCAGGCCGGGCACGGTGGTGCTGCTCACGTAGAAGGCGGGACCCTCATAGGAAAAAGCAGGCAGGTTGTTGATGGTGTTGTCTCGCTCGGTGGTACTGGTGGTGTAGAAGTGCGCACCGGTGCTGCCATTGAAGAAGCGGTAAGCCGGCACCCGTGAGGCTGCGCTCTTTCTCTCACCTGCCGATTTGGTCGCCAGGTCTGCGTTCAACGTCGCAGCTGTTGACCCCACGGCCCCGCTGAGCAGCGGGCCGTCAAACGGCTCGGGCAATACGCCGGTTTGGGCAATCTGCTCCAGCTCGGCCGCATTCAGCTTGGCGCCTTCTTGAAAAATGCGCTGTGTGCGCTCAGCGCTGGCAGCGGGGGAAGCATTGTGCTGAGTCTCCGGGTCCAATTGGCCCTCGGTAGCGCTGGAACGGGACTCATTCCCGGCCCCACCACCACAGGCCACCAGAACGGACAGCACCGTTGCACAAAGGCAAGACAAGCCCATGCGTGGGCCTAACGAAAGTAAGTACATGATCGCCTCCAGGGGAGTCAAGGCGCTCAACATGAGCACCTTTCTCCAAGCTCTGAATCGGTCTTGGCGTTTGATTGGCACCTTATCAGACGCCAGTCAATGCCAACAAGCCGACAAGAACTTGATGCCTGCAGGGTAGGAGCGGCCCCACCCGCACAAAAGTGCCAAAGGTCACTTTTTGCGACCCATGGGGTCACACGTCCCCAAACGGGGGGACATCGCGGCCGGTGCCCGCTTCTTATCGGAGCCGGGATTTTTCACCCGGTTTACCAGCGCTTCACTGCCACGGTAGGCACCCGAAACGGTTTGCCCAAACGCGGCCCTGCCTGCACCCTTGTGGCCTGATGCGCCGATCGCTCAGGCGGTATCGCCGGTCACACCCGCTGATCCGTCGAAGGCTTTTGCCAGAGGTTGATACCGCCATCCACCGCATGCCGGTCTATCGCCGCCAACTCGTCGGCGCTGAACGCCAGGTTCTTCAAGGCGCCCACAAGCTCAACGATCTGTGCCGCGCGGCTGGCGCCGATCAACGCCGAGGTCATGCCCGGTTGGCGCAGCACCCAGGCCACGGCCATCTGGGCCAGGCTTTGACCACGCGCCTGGGCGATTTCGTTCAAGGCGCGCACGTGGCTCAGGTTCTGCTCGTTCAGGTGCTCCGACTTGAACGACCCTCCGCCAGCCCGGTTGATGCGCGCGTCGTCAGGCACGCCATTCAGGTACTTGTCGGTCAGCAAACCCTGCGCCAACGGGCTGAACGCAATGCAACCCACGCCTTCTGCTTGCAACGTGTCGAGCAGCTCTTCCTCCACCCACCGGTTCAACAGGCTGTACGAGGGCTGGTGAATGCGCAGCGGAATGCCCATTTGGCGCAACAAGGCGGCAGCTTCACGGGTTTTGCCAGCAGAGTAGCTGGAGATCCCAACGTAAAGCGCCTTGCCTTGTTGAACCGCCGTGGCCAATGCGCCGCAGGTTTCTTCCAGCGGCGTGTCGGGGTCGAAGCGGTGGGAGTAAAAGATGTCGACATAGTCCAGCCCCATGCGCTTCAGGCTTTGATCCAGGCTGGCAAGCATGTATTTGCGCGAGCCACCGCCTGAGCCATAGGGGCCCGGCCACATGTCCCACCCTGCTTTGCTGGAAATCAGCAGCTCATCTCGGTAGGGCCGGAAATCGCGGCGCATGTGTTCGCCAAAATTGGTTTCAGCACTGCCATAGGGTGGCCCGTAGTTGTTGGCCAGGTCGAAATGGGTGATGCCATGGTCAAACGCTGTTCGCAGCATCTCGCGCTGCGTGGCCATGGGTGTGGCGTCGCCGAAGTTGTGCCACAGGCCCAGCGTGATGCTGGGCAGCTTCAAGCCGCTCTTGCCGCAGGCTCGATAGGGCATGGCGTCGTAACGGGTGGGGGTGGCGGTGTACATGGGTCTCTCCAGATCAGCGGTAAAAGCAAGGCAGGTCAATGCCACTCTAGCCAGTAGAGGGCGCTCAAGGGGTTATGCCCAACAAAGTCCATCCAGCCGACCGGAATGAACGGCCGGCTGAACCATGCAGTGCTTACCGGACAGTCGGCAAGACGGTGAAGACAGCACCCTTCTCCTGGCGGCAAGGGAAACCCCTCTGTTGTCAGACATCCCATGATATGGAGAATATGCCTCTATATTGCTCATGAAAACAGGGGGAGATATGACAACATGTTTTCGATGCCTCGCTCCAGCCGGCTTTCGCACCCGCCGCCAGGCGCTGCCCTGGCTGCTCGCCGGCCTGCTGGGATGTTCGTCTGTCTCCAGCTTCGCCCAAACCACCTTGCGGCTCTGGAACATCCACGGGGAGGGCTATCCGGTGACCACCGCGGTGAACTGGTATGCCGAGCAAATCGCCAAAGCCACCCAGGGCAGGTACCAGGTCCAGGTCTTTTCCAACGCCAGTCTGGGCGATCAGCCCTCTGCCGTGGCCATGCTCAAGGCGGGTGACCTGGACCTCGCCGAATTCAGCTCAGCGCCGTTGACCGAAGCCGTTCCCGGTATCAAGGTACTGAACATGCCGTTTCTGTTCCACGACTCGGCACACATGTTCCGCCATCTCGATGGCCATCTTGGGGAACAGTTCGAGAAAGATCTGGCGGCCTCCGGGTTTGCCGTACTGGGCTGGTACGACGGGGGGGCAAGATCGTTCTATTGCACCAGCCCGGTGCTCCGGATCAACGATCTGGCCGGCAAACGCATTCGGGTACAGAAGTCCGAGGTCTATACAGAACTGGTGGTGGCCCTGAAATCCACACCCCAGTATGTCCCTTTCAAGGAGGTGCAGACCGCGTTCCAGGAGGGCAAGATCGATTGTGCAGAAAACAACATGCCGTCCTACGAGTCCACTGGGCACTTCCGACTGGCCAAGCATGTCTACCTGACCGACCATGTGGTGTCCCCTGAAGCTTTGGTGATGTCCACCAAGCTCTGGAGCAGCCTCAGTCCCGCGGACAGAACCATCTTCAAGGACGTGGGCCTGCAATCGGCGCGCTACATGCGCGAGCTGTGGAACAAGCGGGTGGCCCAGGCTTTGACGATCACCACCGAAAGTGGATCCACATTCTCAAGAATGAACGACCCCGGCATCATGATCCGGCGCATGGCCCCGCTGTACAACAAGTACATGAAGGACCCCGCAACCTACAAGGTGTTGCTGACCATCATTGCGGACAAGTAGGCGCCCCAGCCAGCCAGGGCGCGCCGGCCCGAGCCAACAGGCAGGGATCAGGTCCCCTCTTCCACTGGCGCGTCGTGCAGTTCCTGCGCCAGACGCTCACCCTGTCGGGCACGCGGTTGGGCAAAGCGCGCCACGCCCAGGTACACCACCGGTGTGAGAAACAGCGTGAACAAGGCTGCCAGTGACAAGCCACCAAAAATCACCCAGCCAATGGCCGCGCGTGACTCCGCCCCAGGACCGCCGCCCAGCACCAGGGGCAAAGCGCCCAGGACCGTGGACGACATGGTCATCATGATCGGGCGCAACCGCGTCGCCGCAGCCTCTTGCGCAGCCTCCAGCACGCTGCGCCCAGCATCACGCAGCTGATCGGCAAACTCCACCATCAGGATGCTGTTCTTGGCCATCACGCCCACCAGCAGCAGCAAGCCAATCTGGCTATAGATGTTGATCGAGGTGCCGCTCAGCCACATGGCAAACACCGCGGCGGCCAGGCCGAATGGGACGCTGATCAACACCACCGAGGCGCTGGTGACGCTCTCGAACTGCGCCACCAGCACCAGGAACACCACCAGCAAGGCAATCGCAAAGGTGAGGCTCACATCACGGCCCGTTTCCTCCAGCGTGGCCGCGTCGCCGCGAAACAGCAGGCCCATGCCACTGGGCAGCGTCCTTGCTGACAGCGCGCGCAAGGCTTGGGTTGCTGTCTGCAGTGTGGCGCCATCGGTGAGCACGGCACTCAACTGCACGGCGCGGCGCTGACCCAGGCGCTCCAGCTCGCTGGGAATGGCTGTTTCCTCAAAGCTGACAAATTGCGACAGTGGCACCAGTCGCTTGTCGGTCGCGCGCACGCTCAGCTGCAACAGGTCTTGCGGATCGGTCTGGCCGCGCGCGGTGGACTGCAGCACAACGGGCACGGTACGGTCATTCACATTGAGCTCGGCGACCTGGGTGTTGTTGACCAGGGCACGCAACACGGTGTCGAGCCCGTCCAGCGGCACGTCCAAGGCACTGGCGCGTTCGCGATCGATCTTGAGCGAGAGCTGCGGCTGGGTCGCCGCGTAATTCACCCGAACGTCGCTGAGCTGCGGCAGATCGCGCTCGATGGCCTCGGCAAAAGCGTATGCAGCGTCTGCGATGCGCGCATGGTTGTCGCCCGTGATCGCCATCTGAACGCTGCCGTCACCGCTGCCCCGGCCCAGGCTGCTGCCGCCCCGGATGCGCACCCGTGCACCTGGCAATTCGTTCAGGGTTTTTTGAACACGCGCGGCCAGCCGGGCCTGACTCACCGACCGCTCACCCCAATCGGCCAGCGGTGCCACGATCTCGGCCCGGTTGGGATCAAAGCGCCCGGTGATGGTGAACACATTGCTCACCAGGCCTTCTTCTTTCAACGGCAACACCGCCTTCAACGCCTGTTCCAGTTGCCGATCCGAATACGCCAGGCCCACGCCGTCAGGGCCATCCAGCCGGATCGACAAACTGCCCCTGTCTTCTGTGGGGGTGAGTTCCTGGTCCAGTTGGGTAAACAGCCAGGCCGCCACCCCCGCCAACACCACACAAACCCCCAATACCCACCAGCCATGGCGCAAGGCTGCTGCCAGCCAGCGGCCGTAGCGCTGAACCGCACCATCGCCCCAGGCCGACAAGCGTTTCCAGACCGGCCCCGGTGGTCCATCGGGCGGCAACCGGGAAGCCATCATGGGTCCGAGCGACAACGCCACAAACGAAGAGATGCCCACCGCGATGGCCATCACAAAGCCAAACTCGGCAAACAGCCGCCCGGCGGCCGATGGCAGAAAAGAAATCGGCACAAACACCGCGACCAGCGTGAGTGTGGTGGCCACCACGGCGAAGAACACCTCACGGGTACCGATGACCGCCGCCGCGCGAGGCCCCAGGCCCATGGCGCGCCGGCGCTGGATGTTTTCCAGCACCACGATGGCGTCGTCCACCACCAGGCCGGTGGCCAGCAACAGGGCCAGCAAGGTCAACAGATTGATCGAATAGCCCAGCCCCCAAATGGCCGCCAGGGTGCCAATCAGCGCGATGGGAATCGCCACCACGGGTACCAGCGTGGAGCGCAAATGCCCCAGAAACATCGCCACCACCGCCGCCACAATCAACACCGCCAGGCCCAGACTCCACAACACCTCGCTGATGGCGCCGCGAATGAACACCGCGTCGTCAGACACCACACTCACGCGCACATCGCGCTGGTTGGCATTGATGCGATCGACAACGGCACGCACACCGTCGGAAATGGCCACGCTGTTGGATTGCGCCTGGCGCACCACGCCCAGGCTCACCACCGGCTTGTCATTGAAGCGCACATAAGAAGTGGCATCGGCTGGCGCGAGAAACACATCGGCCACCTGAGCCAAAGTCACCTCAGGCGAAAACCGCAATGCCCGCAGCTGCTCCGGCGTGGATATGCTGGCGTTGGCCCGAACCAGCACTTCCTGGTTGCCCGAAGACAGGTTGCCGGCGGGCACATCGACACGCGCGCCGCGCAACAAGGCCGCCACATCGTCCACCGACAGGCTGTAGGCGCTCAAACGCACCGGGTCGATGCGCACCCGCATCACCCGCTGACGCGAACCAAACAGGCTGATGTCGGCCACCCCGGGCACAGAAACCAGCTCGGGCTCGATGCGCTCTTCCACCACCCGCGAGAGCTCGTCGATCGCCAGCGTGTCGCTGGCCACCGCCAGCTGAATCACGGGTTCTGCGTCGGCATCGGCTTTGACGATGGTGAGGTTTTCCAGCCCGGCTGGCAAGTCACGCTCGACCCGCGCCACCGCGTCGCGCACGTCGTTGGCGGCCACCACAAGATCCACGCTGGGGTTGAACTCGATGATGATGCGCAGGTTGCCCTCTTCACTGGCCGAGCGCACCAGCACCACGCCGGGCACCCGCGCGGCTGCGCCTTCCAGCAGGCGGGTGACTTCTGCGTCCAGCGTTTCAGGCGCCGCGCCCGGAAAGTTGGCACGGACAGCCACGATGGGACGATCGATGTTGGGCAGCTCGCGCACCTCAACGCCCAGCCAGGCGGTGACCCCCGCGATCACGATCAACAGGTTGATCACGGTGACCAGCCAGGGGCGGCGTATGGAAAGCGCGGGCAGATCGGTGGCGCGGTCGTCGGTCATGGGCGGGGATCAGTCTGGGAGGTTCGGGTGGGCAAAGTGGACGTTGACCGGCTAGCGCTCGGCACCAGAGCCCACCACTTTGACGGCGCGCCCCTCGCGCATGCGCTGCACCCCTTCAACCACCACCTGGTCTTGCGTGGTCAACCCGCCATCGACCAACACCCGGCCATTTTGGCGCTGCACCGCGCGGGCGGCGATCTGCAGCGCCTTGCCTTCGCGCACCACCCAGACGAACGAACCCGCCCGCCCCCATTGCAATGCCAGCTCGGGCACGCTCAGGCGGCGCTCACCAGGCAACGCCAGCTGCACCTGAAACGACATGCCCGAGCGCAACAGATCGTCGCCATTGGGCAGCGCCGCGCGCACCTTGACCTGGCGGGTCACCGGGTCCACCCGGCTGTCGACTGCAACCACCTTGCCGTCAAAGCGCCGATCCGGGTGCGCCGGGTTCAGCGCCTGCACCGGCTGGCCCACCACAACCCGCGCCAGGTAAATCTCGGGAACTTGCAGATCCAGATGCAGCTCGCCACGGTCATCAAGTGAGGTGATCGCGGTATCGGTGTCGATGCGCTCACCGCGCTCCACAGAGGCCAGCCCGGGCATGCCCACAAACGGCGCGCGCACCACCCGCTCGGACAGCGCCTCTCGGGCCTGCGCGAGCTCGATTTCAGCGCTGCGCAGCGCAGCCTGGGCTTCGTCTGACACGGTATCGGGCACCGCCCCCGTGCCCCGCGTGGATTCATAGCGGGTGTGCATCACCCGCGCCGCCTGCACTTTGGCATCGGCCAGGGCCACCGCCAGGCGCTCTCGCCTGTCCACCAGACGCAGCAAAACATCACCGGCGCGCACAGGGCGACCCGGCTTGAACAACACCTCAGCCACCTCGCCCGACACCGGCGAATACAGCGTGACCGACTTGCGCGCCGAGCCGGTGCCCAGCAAATCCAGCACCACCCCGTCGTTGCCTTCGGTCACCTGAGACACGATCACCGGCACCGCCTCTGCCGCGCCACCACCTCTGCGCCCACCCTTGCCCTCGGCAGGGTCGGACGCCGGCGGCTTGGTCGACGGCGCAGCCGGTGTTGGAGACGGGTCCTGTGCCCGAGCAGATCCACTGCCCAGAGCCATCCAGGCCAGCGCCATGGCCACACACAACGCAACGGTCAAAACAAGCAGGTGGGGTCGAAATCGGTTCACAAGGTCCTCTGGAGACATGGCAAAGGCAGGGCACTCAGACAAAGTGCCGCGCAGCCGCTCTCCAACAGAGGTCCCAGCCGCGCCGAGGTTCCCCGGACAGGCTCAATTAGGCCAATCAGGGGAATCCGCCTCGATGCTACTTTGAATCGGCTCCGACCCCGGACAGGCAACGGGTTGAAAGGGTCACATGGCCCGATGCGGGCGATGCGCCCGGCGTGGCTGCCGAATCACAGCCAGACGCTTGCCCGGCAATTCAGTACCCACTGCGGCGGGGGTTGGTGGACTTTGTGCCGGTTTTCAAGCCCCGGTCTCCCGAAAGGAATTCTGGTGCGGCCAAATGGCAGGTGTCGCGCCGTCAAGGAAATCCATGATCGGAAAGGCCGTTTGACCAGGGTGCTGGCTGTGGCTTGATCCCGCACGCAGGCAAGGCCCTGTCCTACACAACCCGCCGGTTCTCCAAGCAACACTGTGGATCTGGATTTGCAATCGCCGGGCGTTTGCGATGTGATCTTTTTCCACCACATCAAGGAGACACACCATGGGTAAGTACCTCGTTGCCTGGTTGCTGGGCGTTCCAGCTTTCATGCTGGTCATTTTCTGGTTCCTGTTCTGATGAGCCGCGCGAACAGGCCAGTGCCTTCACCCAAGGGGGCCGACACACCGACGGAAAAAGCGCAGCCCGGTCGCCACCCGCAAAAGAAGCCCCGGTTGCCACACGAACATGACGAATCGAGCGACAGCCAGGTTGGCGCGAGCGATCCGCGCATCGAGCAAGCAGCTCGCGACCTCGAGGGCCGGTCACAGGACACCGGCCGCGGGCCTGTGGTGAGAAAGCTGGCTCGCGAAGCGTTCCCGCCGTCGCATCAAGAAAACGGTGAGCGCGCTACAGAGGGTCGACCCGATCGCTCCCCGTCTTGAACGGGCAGGGGCAACGGGCTGCCGTGCCGGCAGCGCGCGGCTCTTGCGCAGCAGAAAGCGCCGCCGAAAACCGGGTGCAACCAGCCCTCCACGGTCTGTGACTGGACGGGTTGCACGCACTTCTTCAAGGGGAAAGAAATGGCCCGAAACGCACACATTGTCGGGAAAGTGAACTACCGCGGAGGTGATGGCCCTGCGATAGAGATTCGCCGGGGCCCGGTGAAGGTGGCCATGTCGGACTTCGACGCCACCCTGAGCTGGGAGGACGGCGAAGTCCATGGTTCCACGGCCATTCCTCTGGAAGAATTCGACCGCTGCGTGAGCGAAGGAAAAATCAGGTTCGATGACGAACCGGCGCAGCGCGACACCTGAAGAGGGCTCAAGCCCTGCACAGGTGGCACAGGCTGCCTGTCGTTGGCTCCGGCCGATTCCGTTTCAGCGACACCTATTTTGCTGTGGGCATGACGAATTCAGCGCCCTTCTCGATGCTCTCGGGCCAGCGCTGCATGATGGATTTCTGCTTGGTGTAAAAACGCACGCCCTCTTCGCCATAGGCGTGCATGTCGCCAAACAGGCTCTTCTTCCAGCCGCCAAAACCCTGCCAGGCCATGGGCACAGGGATCGGCACATTGATACCGACCATGCCAACCTGGATACGGCGGGCAAACTCGCGCGCCACGTTGCCATCGCGGGTGAAACAACTGGTGCCGTTGCCGAACTCGTGGTCGTTGATGAGTTGCACGGCTTCACCGAAGTCTTTGGCGCGCACGCAGCTCAACACCGGACCAAAGATCTCTTCCTTGTAGATTTTCATCTCGGGGGTCACGTGGTCGAACAGCGTGCCGCCCATCCAGAAACCTTCGCCACAGCCTTCGCCCGCCCTGGCACCGTCAAAACCCCGCCCATCAACCAGCATCCTGGCGCCTTCGGCTTCACCAGCCTCGATGTAGCCGGTGATGCGCTGGTGCGCGGCAGCGGTGACGATGGGTCCCATTTCGGCAGCCAGATTGGTGCCATTCAAAATCTTGAGCGCCTTCGTGCGCTCGATCAGCTTGGGCATGATTCTCTCGGCCACATCGCCTACCAGGACCGCCACCGAGATCGCCATGCAGCGCTCGCCAGCCGACCCATAAGCCGCGCCCATGAGCGCGTCCACCGCCTGGTCCAGATCGGCGTCGGGCATCACCACCATGTGGTTCTTCGCTCCACCCAAAGCCTGCACGCGCTTGCCGTGGTGCGCACCGGTTTCGTAGATGTAGTTGGCGATGGGGGTAGAGCCGACGAAGCTCACGGCTTTGACATCGGGGTGCACCAGCAGCGCGTCCACGGCTTCCTTGTCGCCCTGCACCACGTTGAACACACCGTCTGGCAAACCGGCTTGCTGGAACAGCTCGGCCATGAGCAGGCTGGCGCTCGGATCGGTCGGGCTGGGCTTCAGGATGAAGGTGTTGCCGGCGGCGATCGCCACCGGGAACATCCACATGGGCACCATCACCGGGAAGTTGAACGGCGTGATGCCGGCCACCACGCCCAGCGGCTGGCGCAGCGTCCAGTTGTCCATGCCGGTCGAGACCTGATCGGAAAAATCGCCTTTCAGCAGTTGCGGCATGCCGCAGGCAAATTCGATGATGTCGATACCGCGGGCCACTTCGCCCTGGGCGTCGGTGAACACCTTGCCGTGCTCCGCGGTGATCATGTGGGCCAGCTTGTCTTTGTGCTGGTTCACCAGATCCAGAAACTTGAACATCACCCGTGCGCGGCGGATCGGTGGCGTATCGGACCAGGCTGGGAAGGCGGCCTTGGCGGCGGCCACAGCGATGTCCACATCGGATGCAGTGGCCAGGGCCACCCGGCCGGTGACCGCTCCGGTGGCGGGGTTGAACACATCTTGAGCGCGGGTTGAGGATCCTGCGGCGTGGGCGCCGGCGATGAAATGATGGATGGCAGTGGTCATGAGGGTGTGTCTCCAGATTGGGTCGAAAGGCCGTGCGGCTTCGCTGATCAGTGTAGGAACGAACGCCCACAGAAACAACCCGTTTTCACTGAACTAATTGTTCAAAATAGTGAACAATAGAACCATGAACTCACAAAAATCGCATGAACTCTGGGGCCACTTCCACTGGCTGGGCGTCCTGGCCCAGCAAGGCAGCTACACCGCCGCTGCAGCGCGCCTTGGCGTGAGCAAGGCCGCGGTGAGTCAGCGCATCGCCGAGCTGGAGCGTTCGGCCGGTGTGCCGCTGGTGCAGCGCACCACGCGCAGCGTGCGCCTCACCGAAGCAGGTCAGCGCCTGGTGGACGACACCCGCGCGTCGTTTGAACACATTGCCCAGTCTTTTTCCCAGGTGCGCGATCTGGCGGGTGAGCCACGGGGTTTGCTGCGCGTGACCGCACCGGTGGCATTCGCGCGCCAGCAATTGGTGCCACGCTTGGGCGAATTCCTGCGCGAGTACCCCGATGTGCGCCTGGAGCTCAACCTTTCGGACCACCTGAGTTCGCTGGCCACCGAGGGTTTTGACCTCGCCATTCGGCACACAGCGAGCCCACCCGACACCCACGTGGCCTGGACGCTTTGTGCCACCGGCTCGGTGCTGGTTGCCACCAAAGCCTACTTGCGCCGCCTGGGCACGCCTGAAAACCCAGCCGACCTGGCGCGACACAATTGCCTGCACTACCCCCGCTCACAGGACATCCCCGCCTGGACTTTGCAGCCCTTGAACAAGAAACCCGGCGGCGACAGGGTCACGGTGCAGGTGTCGGGCTCTCTGGCCGCCAACAACAGCGAGGCGCTGCGCGATGCGGCCTTGAGCGGCTTGGGCATCGCCCTGTTACCCGACTTCACCGCTCAGAGCCACCTGCAAGCGGGCAAGCTGGTCCAGGTGCTGCCCGACTGGAAGCCGGTCGGTGCATTCGCCGAGCATCTTTACGCCATCCGCCCGTACTCGGCCCATGTACCGCGTCCGGTCACCGTCTTTGTGAACTTCCTCCGCCAGACTTTCGCGGGCGGTTTCATCGAGGGCATTCGGGCTTGAGGCCGTGGTGGCGCAGACACACCCGAACCACCCTTCGTCGGATGGCTCAGACACAATCTAGGGTTTACCCTAATAATCAGGGCTTATCTGAAACAAATCATTCAAGGATTCCCGATGTCGACCGCCAGCGTGCTCACGCTCCCCCCCACTTCCGCCAATGTCTTGGGCCTTTGGCTCCAGAAGGGCCTGAACAGCTTTCGCACCACCGCCGCTTCAGTGCCTGCGTCAGCGGCCCGCCCTTCGTCGGCCAACCGCCAGGAAGCGGAAAAATTGCGAACACTCGCCCGCGACATGATGCGCATCGACGCCGGCTCCGCCGCTGACATGTTTGCCGCGGCAGACCGCCACGAGTTTGGCTACAACGCCTGAAATGGCTCAACGCCCATTGAAAAAGCCCGCATTCGCGGGCTTTTTCAATGGGCAAAACCGCAGAATCAACCCATCAGACGCGTCAGGGCTTCCTGGTATTTCGCCGAGGTCTTTTCGATCACCTCTCTGGGCAGACGCGGCGCCGGTGGCGCTTTGTCCCAAGGCTGGCCACTGACCTTGGCCGCTTCCAGCCAGTCGCGCAGGAATTGTTTGTCGTAGCTGGGCGGGTTTTCGCCTACCACGTAGCTTTCGGCTGGCCAGTAGCGCGATGAGTCGGGTGTCAGCACCTCGTCCATCAGCACCACCTTGCCGGCCTTGTCCAGGCCAAACTCGAACTTGGTGTCGGCAATGATGATGCCCTTTTTGAGCGCAATGTCGGCGGCAGCCTTGTACAGGGCAATGGCCAGGTCACGGATCTGGCCGGCCACATCGGCGCCAACCATTTCAACGGTTTTCTCGAAAGTGATGTTCTCGTCGTGCTCACCCATCTCGGCCTTGGCCGCCGGCGTGTAAATCGGCTCAGGCAGCTTGGACGCGTTCTGCAACCCCTCAGGCAGCGCCACACCACACACCGAACGGCTCTCCTGATACGCCTTCCAGCCGCTTCCCGCCAGATAGCCGCGCACCACGGCTTCCACCGGAATCGGCTTCAGGCGCTGCACCAGCATCGAGCGGTCGACCACCTGGGGCACTTCCGCCGGGCTCACCACGCTTTCAGGCGCATCGCCGGTCAGGTGGATGGGGCAAATGTTCAGGCCTTTGGGGCCCAGCCGGTCAAACCAGAACAAGGACAGCTTGGTCAGTAACGCGCCCTTGCCCGGGATCGGCTCGCCCATGATCACGTCGAAAGCGCTGATGCGGTCGGAAGCGACCATCAATATGCGGTCATCGCCCACGGCGTAGTTGTCGCGCACCTTGCCACGCGCAAGCAGCGGCAAAGAAGTCAGGGCAGAGGTGTGGAGAGCAGCGGAGGTCATGGTGGATCGTCGGTCGCAAAAGGGGCAGGCAAGAAAAAAGCCCGTTTGACGAACAGTCAACGGGCTTTGAACCATTCCGGGCAATTATCGCAGGTCAATCGCTGCTCCATCTGCACCTTGTTACCCGGGCCGGATCCGCCCCGTCAGGCGACCCTAGTCTGCAACATGCCTTCATGCTTCGGGCTTGTACTTCCACTCGGCCAGCGCGTCGCGCTCCCTTTGCAGTTTCAGCCCCTGAAGCGCATGGTCTTTGGCTGCCAGGGCTTCGGCCAAGGCGGCTTCGCGCAAGGTTTCATAGGTGTTGTCGGCCAACAGCGCCAGGGCCGTCTGGAGCGCCAGAGCCACCTCCAGCATGTGCGCGCCGTCGCGCGCGATGGGCTCGAACACATGGCGCAACAACGCCTCCTCGTCAACGGGCACCAGGGTCACACGTTCAAAACGGGCCACGGGTTTTTCTTCACCGGGGGGGAGGTGCGAGCCATCAATCAGCAACCGGGTCAGTACCCCGGTCACCATCACGGCGGTGCCGGGATCGTTCACGGCAGGAGACAAGGCGCGTTGCGCAATCTCGCTCAGGATGACCAGACCAAACCGTGGGTCCTGATCCTGCGTTCGATCACGGCCCACCAAAAATGCCTTGGCCAGATCTTCCAGGGTGCCCGCGTCGGGCGCACCACGCCCTTCAATCACAGCCAGAACGCTGGACGGCGCCACATAGTCTCCCGGTCGAACCCGAACATGAATCAAGGTTTCATGTTCGGCCGCGATCCGCTGCAGCGATGCCAGGTCAATGTATTGCAGCCACCCCGAGCGCACGCCATGAACCCGCACACCCGAGGGCGCCGAGTCCGGTGCATCGGTTCGAGCGCCCAAGGCGGGCTCTGCAAACCAGGCCCGCAAAGGCGGCAAGGCGGCGTTTTCCACTGTCTTGATGGTGTGGCTCATGCGGCCCAGCTTGGACAGGGTATCGATCCAGCGCAGCAAGGCCAATATCAGATAGCCCAGCACGTAAATGGTGAAGCCCAACAACACGAAGCGTCCTGTGTCTCCGTAGTACCCAAGCCCCAGCGCCGTCAATGCCACCATGGCGAAAATGAACGAGGCGATGAAGGCAGAAATCGCATGCTGCGCACTGTCATCGGCCATCACCAACCGCGTGGCGCGCGGCGTGGCACTGGAAGCGGCGGACGCGAAAGCACTGACCAGAATGGAAAGCGAAAAGGTGCTTACCGTCAACATGCTGGAAGCAATGATGGTGAGCAGACCTTCCAGGGCGGACTGTCCGATGTTGGGCATGCCTGCGGGCAGCGGCAAGTGGTTGGCAAGCGCCGCCATGAGCGCGGCAGCCACGGCAGCCACGCTCCAGAAGGTGGGCCGAAACCAGAGCTTGCCGTGGAGGCGACGCCAGATCAATTGCAGTTTGAACATGACTGGCGATGATAGGGCGTAGCGCCGCGGAACGAGGACATGGCGGCTGGATTGGCGCTGCTCAAACCTGGAAAAACCTTGTTCACAGGCCCTAAGGCTTGCCGAGCTTGATCTTGACCTGAAGGCCCCGCGCCAGCTTCTCCACCGATGCGAAATCGGTTTTGGCTTGGCGTAGAAACTCCGCGTCCAATTGGCCAGGGTCGGCCCAATAGCGCCCAGCAACGTCGCATTTTTTGGCCAGCGACTTGAGCCCCAGACGCTCCAGCTCCTGGCCCAGCTCGGTCCACTGAACCGCAATCTCGCCCTCGGTGCTGTGGTTTTGCTGGCCTTCTTGCAAGCCCCGCGAATAGGCCTGGGTCAGGCGCAGCGCCAGGATGACTTTGTTGATCGCTTTGAGGCTTTCTTGTTGCCGAGCGGACTTCGCGCGCGAAAGGTTGCGTAGCCAGGTCGCGACATGGGTGCCGAGCACCTTGGCGATAGAAACGGCGGAAAGGGTTTGGGTGGGCATGCGTGGTGCAAAGCCTGTACTTAGGTTGCGGGCAGTGCGTCGAATTCGGCCTTTCTTTTCGCAAACCAGTCTTGCATGGCACCCGGCTCGACCATCAGTGCTTTCATCGCATTCATGGCCACCATATGGTTCGCATCGTTCCGCTGAAGCATTTCCATGGCGTGCTGCTTGCTCAAGTCGGCCAGGTCTTCAAATGTGTTGCCGCTGAATGCCTTGTCGCAAGCGCCACCGAGTTGTCTGCAAGTCATTGTCTTCATGGGTATGTCTCCTGGTGTTGAAAGAGTTGAGGCCTTCGTGCAGCACATTAACAGCCTGCCGATCGAGCTCCACGGGCAACGCGACACGTTGCGCATTGCCCCATGTCAGGGGTTGCCGAAGAATGGTTCTCCACCACATTGGATCGCCACGCCGAATGTCGCTCCGGTAGATCTCGTGGTGTTTGCCTTTGAGGTTGGATGTTGAGGCAATGAATGCGTGCAGTCGCTCGATGGTCGGCCTCTCTTCGGTGAAGGGGTCGATGTGCACAATCTGGGCGCAAGGAGAGACGGTGGCATGGTCATCATCACCCGCTTCCGTTGAGACGGTTCATTGGCCGCAAACGTGGGCATGGCGTTGGGGTGATACGAATTCTTCGGTTTTTTTCTAGGATCGATCTTGCTCACTGACCCTCCCGCATCGAAAGCCATACTGATCCGATTTTTTTGCTCTTGAGAACCGCTTCCTCCCTCGCCAGCACAGTGCTGGCGAAAACGAAAAAGGCCACCGCAAGGTGGCCTTTCGACACCGCAGCAAGGCGGCAGTAACTCAATTCACCTTCTGCGCCAGTTCGCCTTTGGCATAGCGCGCGGCCATCACGGTCAAGGTATCGCCCTTGATCTTGCTGCCCTGGCCCTCACAGCCGAACTCCATGTAGCGCTGCTTGGCCACCTGCTTGGCCGCTTCGCGGGCGGGCTTGAGCCATTCGCGGGCATCGAACTTCTCGGGGTTTTCGGCCATGAACTTGCGCACCGCACCGGTCATGGCCATGCGGATGTCGGTGTCGATGTTGATCTTGCGCACGCCGTGCTTGATGGCTTCCTGGATTTCAGACACCGGCACGCCGTAGGTCTGCTTCATCTGGCCGCCGTACTGGTTGATGATGTCCAGCAGGTCCTGCGGCACGCTGGACGAGCCGTGCATCACCAGATGGGTATTGGGGATGCGGGCGTGGATTTCCTTCACGCGACTGATCGCCAGGATGTCGCCCGTGGGCTTGCGGCTGAACTTGTAGGCGCCGTGGCTGGTGCCGATGGCGATCGCCAGGGCATCGAGCTGGGTGGCCTTCACAAACGTGGCCGCTTCTTCGGGGTCGGTCAGCATCTGGCTGTGGTCCAGCTTGCCGGCAGCGCCCACACCGTCCTCTTCGCCGGCGTCACCGGTTTCCAGGTTGCCCAGGCAGCCGAGTTCACCCTCAACAGTGGCGCCAATTTTGTGGGCCATCTCGACCACTTTGCGGGTCACCTCGGTGTTGTACTCAAAAGAAGCGGGCGTTTTGCCGTCTTCCATCAGCGAGCCGTCCATCATCACCGAGCCAAAACCCAGGTCGAGCGCGCCCTGGCAGATCTTGGGCGAGGTGCCATGGTCCTGGTGCATGACCAGGGGAATGTGCGGGTACATCTCGGCGGCAGCCAGGATCAGGTGTTTGATGAAGGGTTCACCCGCGTATTTGCGGGCGCCAGCACTGGCCTGCAGGATCACGGGCGCGCCGACTTCATCGGCGGCCGTCATGATGGCCTGCACCTGTTCGAGGTTGTTGACGTTGAATGCCGGAATGCCATAGCCGTTGGCCGCAGCATGGTCGAGCAGTTCGCGCATTGAGACGAGCGCCATGGTGAAAACTCCTGAAGTTGCTAAAACGGGTCGCAAAGCCTGATCAGACCCCACTTGCGGCGCTTTTACAGGGGTCAGGCCTGTTTGGTAACCGCTTGGTAACCCGGAATTTTACGCCGGACGCTTTTCGACGAATTCCACCACCTGTTCCAGCACCGGCGCCAGGCCCCTCAACGGCGCTGCCATGGCCCCGATCAAAGTGGCGTGGCCCACGCCGTCCAGCAAGGCCACCTGCACGTTCTGCCCTCTGGCGTTCAGCGCCTGGCCCAGGCCCACCGTGTTGCGCTCGGGGTTGACCACCTGGTCTTCACGGGCGGCAACGAGCAAGGCACGGGCGGGCGCTGCGGGGTCGGGCCGCTGCGCATAAAAGAGGGGCTGGGAGTCGGCAGGTGTCTCTGGCCAATTGAAGGCCACCCTGACTTCAGGGACCATGATTGGCAAAAAATCGTAGGGGCCGGCCAAACCGATCCAGCCTGCAATCTGCTTGCGCTCGGCGCCTGCACCGCTCAGCCAGCGCGGGTCCAGCGCCAGCATGGCCGCGTTGTAGGCCCCGGCGCTGTGGCCCATGAGGAAAATTCGCTCCCTCGATGCGCCCCAGGCAACGGTGTTGTCCAGCGCCATTTTCACGGCCTGGGCACTGTCTTGCAAAAACACCGGGTAGCGCACCTCGGGACTGAGGCGGTAGTCGGCCACCACGGTCACAATGCCTTGCGACGCCAGCGCTTCGCCCACAAATTTGTAGTCAGCCCGGTTCCCGCTGCTCCAGGAACCTCCGTAAAAAAACACCACCACGGGGGCATCGCTCACCGCAGGCATGGGCAGGTAGACGTCCATCCGCTGGCGTTCGTGATGGCCATAGGCGAGACCCTCGATGAGGGTATGGGTGCTGTCGGGCACCAAGGTATTGATCAGGCGCAGCGGTGAGCAGGCCTGCAAAATGGGCAACAGCCCAAACGACGCCAGCCAGTGGCGGCGACGAAGAGGCCCGGCGGGCGTATCAGAGGAAAAAGATCTGGGCTTCATGCCATGACTACGCGCCCAGACCCCACCCGGATTCAGGCTGCGCGGATGATCTTCAGGGTGTTGGTACCGCCGGGCGTGCCCATGGGTTCGCCGATGGTAATTGCATACACATCGCCGCTCTGGATCACGCCGCGCTTTTTCAGGTCGGCTTCGGCCTGGGCCATGGCCGTGTCGCGGTCGGCGCTGGTGTCCATCAACAAGGGGCGCACGTTGCGGTACAGCGTCATGCGGCGCTGGGCGGCCAGGCGCGTGGTGATCGCAAAAATGGGCATGCGCACGTTGTGGCGGCTCATCCACAACGCGGTAGAGCCCGAATCGGTCAGGGCCACGATGGCCTTGGCTTTCAAATGGTGGGCAGTGAACAGCGCGCCCATGGCGATGGCGTGGTCAATGCGGGAGAACGTCTGGTCGTGGAAGTCATCTTCCAGCGGGTCGTAGTCCGTCTTCTCAGCTTCGTGGCAGATGTTGGCCATCTCCTTGACCGTCTCCAGCGGGTACTTGCCCGCAGCGGTTTCCGCGCTCAGCATCACCGCGTCGGTACCGTCGAGCACCGCGTTGGCCACATCGCTCACCTCGGCACGCGTGGGCACCGGGTTGACGATCATCGACTCCATCATCTGCGTGGCGGTGATGACCACCTTGTCCATCTGGCGCGCCAGCTTGATCATGTGTTTCTGCAAGCCAGGGACCTGGGCATTGCCCACTTCAACGGCCAAATCGCCGCGCGCGACCATGATGCCGTCGGACACCTTCAGGATGTTGGCCAGCTCGGGAATGGCTTCCGCGCGCTCGATCTTGGCGATCAACGCAGGCTTGTGCCCGTGCTCGGCTCCCGCGACATTGCACAACTGACGGGCCAGTTCCATGTCGGTCGCGTTTTTCGGGAAGCTCACCGCCACGTAATCGGCCTTCAAGGCCATCGCGGTCTTGATGTCTTCCATGTCCTTGGCGGTCAGGGCGGGCGCGGTCAGGCCGCCGCCCTGCTTGTTGATGCCCTTGTTGTTGGACAACTCGCCGCCCAGCTTCACCGTGGTGTGCACCGCAGGGCCCACCACCTTGACCACCGTCATCACGATCAGACCATCGTTGAGCAACAGCGTGTCGCCGGCTTTCACATCGCGCGGCAGTTCCTTGTAGTCGAGGCCCACGCCTTCGATGTCGCCCGGCTCGGTGCGCGAGGCATCCAGCACGAAAGGCTGGCCCGGCTCCAGCATGACTTTGCCATCGGCGAACTTGCCGACCCGGATCTTCGGCCCCTGCAAATCGGCCATCACGCCCACCTCCCGGCCCGCGCGCTGCGCGGCTTCCCGCACCATGTTGGCGCGGTCGATGTGGTCCTGCGCCTTGCCATGGGAGAAGTTCAGGCGAACCACGTTGACGCCAGCGCGAATCATCGCCTCCAGCATGGCGGGGTCGCTCGAAGCAGGACCCAGGGTGGCGACGATTTTGGTGGCGCGTTGTGGCATGGGGTTTGTCTCTTTTGAAAGGAAGATCAGAAGATGGTCTTGAGCGACATGCGGCGGCCCAAAACCCGGTTTTGTAATTTGGTTTCAATTATCTGTGAAACAAGTTACGAGCGGGTTACCAAGTGGATCGGGCGCGTAACCGAGGGATTGCTCAAGCAGTCCAGTGTGGGCCGACAGGCCCATTGGGCGGCTGGCTTGCCCGCCCCGCAAACGGCTGAGCTTCATGCCCCTCAGGCAAGTTCTTGCACCTTGTTGATGTCTGTCAATACAAGCAGGTGGTATTCGGTTCACCATACAACGGCTTTCGCCGCAGCTTGTCCATTCCATCGTTTGTCATCAGGCATTCACCGGCCCGCTGTATCACTACATGGGCGCCGATTTTCCGCAGTTGTAGAGGATGGGGTTGAGACCTGCCTTGCAAAGCGCCGCCTTTGGCGACACCGGCTGCGGATGATTCAGACGCCCGTTTGACCAAACACTTCCCCACCATGACCCCATCCCCGAAAGTCCCATCCCAGCGCCGGCCTGAAGCGGCCAAGCCCGTGCTTTCGCCCGCAGCGTCCCAGCCAACCCAGCCTCCCACCACCGGAACATCGCAGGCGAAGGGTGAATTTGAGGCGGCCGAGCGGCGCCACATCGACCGCATGGCCCACGCGGCCATGGCCCGGCTGACCCAGGGACTGTCGCCCGAGACGCTGGTGGCCTCGTATGCCGACTGGTGGGTGCATCTGGCGATGGCGCCCGGCAAGCAAAAAGAACTGGCCGAAAAGGCGCTGCGCAAGACCGCCCGCCTGGTCAGGTTCAGCGCTCAGGCGGCCGGCGAAGATTGCGCGCCCTGCATCGAGCCCCTGCCGCAAGACAAACGCTTCAGTGCCCCGGAATGGCAGCAATGGCCCTTCAATCTGATCTACGAATCGTTCCTGCTCAACCAGCAGTGGTGGCACAACGCGACGACCGGCGTGAACGGCGTGAGCCGCCACCACGAGCAGATCGCCACCTTCGGCACCCGCCAGTTGCTTGACACGTTTTCACCGTCGAATTTTCTCGCCACCAACCCCGAGCTGATCAAAAAGACCGTGGAAGAAGGTGGCGCCAACCTGGTGCGGGGCGCCCGGTACTGGTGGGAAGACGGGTTGCGGCAAAAAACCAATCAACTGCCCGAAGGGGCTGAGCATTTCCGCCCTGGCCATGAGGTGGCGGTCACGCCTGGCAAGGTGGTCTACCGCAACGAACTGATCGAGCTGATCCAGTACAGCCCGCAAACCGAAACCGTGTACGCCGATCCGGTTCTGATCGTGCCATCGTGGATCTTGAAATACTACATTCTGGATCTGTCGCCCGGCAACTCGTTGGTGCGCTACCTGGTCGAGCGGGGCCACACCGTGTTCATGGTGTCGTGGAAAAACCCGGATGCCAATGACCGCGATCTGGGCATGGACGACTACCTCAACAGGGGTGTTCTGGCGGCCATCGATGCGGCCACCACCATCGTGCCCAAGCGCTCCCTGAACACCATGGGGTACTGCCTGGGCGGCACGCTGCTGAGCATGGCCGCTGCCACGCTGGCCCGGGACGGCGACACCCGCCTGGGTTCCATGACCTTGCTGGCCAGCGAGGTGGATTTCACCGAGCCGGGCGAGTTGTCCCTGTTCATCGACGAAAGCCAGATCGCCTATCTCGAAGACATCATGTGGGAACACGGCTTTCTCGATGGCAAACAGATGGCGGGCGCCTTTGCGCTGCTCAATTCGCGCGATCTGGTCTGGTCGCGCATGGTGCACGACTACCTGTTTGGCATCCGCCAGCCCATGACCGACCTGGGGGCCTGGAACGTGGACGCCACCCGCATGCCTTTCCGGCAACACAGCGAATACCTGCGCAGCCTGTACCTGAACAACGACCTCGCCGACGGCCGCTACCAGGTGGACGGCCGCCCCATCGCGTTGAGCGACATCCGGGTTCCGGTGTTCAGCGTGGCCGCGCAGCGCGACACCGTGGCGCCCTGGCCGTCGGTCTACAAGATTCACCTGCTCACCGACACCGAAGTGACCTTCTGCCTGACCACCGGCGGACACAACGTGGGGGTCGTCAATCCACCGGGCCCGGGTGTGCGGCGCAGCCACCAGGTGTCCACCCGGGCAGCCGACGAGCGCTATGTGGACCCCGGCACCTGGTTCGCCAACACACCAGCCATCGACGGCTCCTGGTGGCCCAGCTGGGCCGAATGGCTGGAGGCCCATGCCGGCCAACGCGTTGCGCCGCCCGCTCTGGGCGCGGCAAAAGCCGGCCTGCCCGTGCTGGGCGATGCGCCCGGCCAATACGTTCTGATGCCCTGAGGAAATCACCATGCCGTCTGAAACCGCCGTTGTCCAGCAGCCGAATCCGTTTGCCAGCCTGGCCGGAAAAAGGGGGCTGGTGGTGGGTGTGGCCAACGAGCACAGCATCGCCTACGGCTGCGCGCGGGCCATTCACCAACTGGGCGGTGCGCTCGCGCTGACCTACCTCAACGACCGCGCAAAACCCTATGTCGCGCCATTGGCCGACGAGTTGGGCGCCGAGATCTTCATGCCGCTCGATGTCGAGCAACCGGGTCAGCTCGAGGCTGTTTTCGAGCGCATCACCCAGCAATGGGGCAAGCTCGACTTTGTGCTGCACGCCATTGCCTACGCGCCCAAAGACGACCTGCACGGCCGTGTTGTGGATTGCAGCGCAGAAGGTTTCGCGCGCGCCATGAACGTCTCCTGCCATTCGTTCATCCGCATGGCGCACCTGGCCGAGCCCCTGATGACCGATGGCGGCGCCATGGTCACCATGAGCTACTACGGTGCCCAGAAAGTCATTGGCAGCTACGGCATGATGGGCCCGGTCAAGGCGGCGCTCGAATCCACGGTGCGCTATTTGGCCATCGAGCTGGGGCCCAAGCGCATTCGCGTGCATGCGGTGTCCCCGGGCCCGATCAAGACCCGCGCCGCATCGGGCATTGACCATTTCGATGCCCTGCTGGAGCAGGCGGCGCAACGCGCGCCGGAACACCAGTTGGTGAGCATCGACGAGGTCGGCGCGGTCACCGCCATGCTGCTCACCGACGCCGCCCGCGGCATGACGGGCAACATCGCCTTCGTCGACGCCGGCTACCACATCGTGGGCTGAAGTCCAGGCCTCCCTCTCTTCTTTCACGCGTTCAAGGCCGCCCAAAATGTTCAATGAGAACAATCCGATGCCAGAGGAAAAACTCTGGATCGAAAACCATCCCTTCGCCGAATTGCGCGTGGGCGCCAGCGCCTCCATCCAGCGAACGCTGACCAAGGCCGACATCGTGCTGTTCGCCAAGGTGTCGGGCGATGTCAACCCGGCCCACGTCGATGCCGCTTACGCAAAAACGACACGCTTCGGCGAAATCATCGCCCACGGCATGTTGGGTGGCGCCTTGATCTCCATGGTGCTGGGCACCGAGTTTCCGGGGCCCGGCACCATCTATGTCAGCCAGAACCTGCGCTTTTTGCGCCCTGTGCATCCGGGCGACACGCTGACGGTGAGCGTCACCGTGGCTTCGCTCGACACCGAACACCACCGCGCGGTGCTCGATACCCGCTGCGTCGATCAGAACGGCGAGGTGGTCATCGACGGGCAGGCCGAAGTGGTGCCGCCCAAAGAGAAACTGCGCATCCACCGCACCGAGTTGCCCGACGTGCTGCTCGCCGACAAGAACCTGCGCTATGGCCAGTTGCTCGCCGCCGCCCAGCAATACAAACCCATGCGCATGGCGGTGGTGCACCCTTGCAGCCGAGACGCGCTGGAAGGCGCGGTTCAGGCGGCGCAGCTGGGCTTGATCGAGGCGGTTCTGGTCGGCCCTGCCGAAAAAATTCGGGCGCTGGCCGCGGAACACCAACTCGATATCGGGGCACTGCCCATGGTCGACGTGCCACACAGCCATGCGGCTGCACAGAAAGCCGTGGCGATGGCGCAGTCCGGTGAAGTCCATGCCTTGATGAAAGGCAGCCTGCACACCGACGAGCTGATGAGCGAAGTGGTGGCGCCGGCCAATGGCCTGCGCACTGCACGCCGCATCAGCCACATCTTCGTGCTGGATGTGCCCCGGTATGGCAAGCCCCTGCTGGTCACCGACGCCGCCATCAACATCGAGCCCGACTTCGAAGCCAAGGCCGACATCGTGCGCAACGCGATCGACCTGGCACACGCCCTGGGCATCGCTCGCCCCAAAGTGGCCATCCTGTCGGCGGTCGAAACCGTGAACCCGAAAATGCGTTCATCCATGGACGCAGCGGCGCTGTGCAAGATGGTCGATCGAGGGCAGATCGTGGGCGGCGTGCTCGATGGCCCCCTGGCTTTCGACAACGCCATTTCGGCCTTCGCCGCGGGCATCAAGGGCATCCATTCCGAGGTGGCGGGCGACGCCGACATCCTGGTGGTGCCCAACCTCGAGGCCGGCAACATGCTGGCCAAACAACTCGAATACCTGGCCGATGCACAGGCCGCCGGTGTGGTGCTGGGCGCAAAGGTGCCGATCGTGCTCACCAGCCGGGCGGACTCGGCGCATTCTCGTGTGGCCTCGTGTGCCGTGGCATTGCTGGCCCACCACCACGCCACGAAGGCCTGAGATGCACGACGTCATTCTGGTGCTCGACTCGGGCTCATCGAGTCTGAAGTTCGCGGTGTACGAAATCACCTCAGGGGCAGCCCCGCTTTCCCGGCTGGCCCACGGTCAGGTCGAAGGACTGGGCACACACCCCCACTTCACGGCGTTCGATGCAGAAGGCCATGAAGCCGACAACAGCCTGCTGCCCGCCAACAGTTCGGCGAATCCGCACGAACAGGCGATGGGGACCGTGCTGGCGTGGTTGCAGGCCCACCGCGATGGCACGCACCGGCTGGTCGCCGCGGGCCACCGCGTGGTCCATGGCGGCAGGGTGTTCGCATCACCCGTGCGCATCAACAGCGAGGTGCTGCTCAAGCTGGACGCCCTGAGTTCGCTCGCGCCTTTGCACCAGCCGCCGGCTTTGCGCGCCATCCGCGCGCTGCAGGCCAGACTCCCGGAGTTGCCTCAGGTCGCGTGTTTTGACACAGCGTTTCACCGCACCCAACCTGAGGTGGCGCAGGCCTACGCCCTGCCCCGATCGCTCAGCGACCAAGGCATTCGGCGCTACGGATTCCACGGGTTGTCTTACCAGTACATCTCGCAAACCTTGCCCCAATTCCTGGGCGACAAGGCCGGCGGCAAGGTGGTGGTCGCCCATTTGGGCAACGGCGCCAGCATGTGTGGCATGAAGGGGCAGCGCAGCATGGCCACGACCATGGGCTTCACCGCGCTCGATGGCCTGGTCATGGGCACCCGCTGCGGCAACCTCGACCCTGGCGTGGTGCTCCACCTGATCGAGCAGAAGGGCCTGTCGCCCGCTGAAGTGAGCGATCTGCTTTACAAACGCAGTGGTCTGCTGGGCGTATCGGGTCTGTCGTCGGATCTGCGCGAGCTTCTGGACAGCGATGCGCCAACGGCGCAAGAAGCGATCGAGCTGTTTGTGTACCGCGCCGTTCGCGAGTTGGGTTCGCTCGTGGCCGCGCTCGGCGGCCTGGATGCCCTGGTTTTCACCGCCGGTATCGGGGAACATTCGACAGAGATTCGCCAGCGCATTTGTGAACAAAGCCAGTGGCTGGGCATTGAGATGGATCAGCAAGCCAATGCGCAACACGGGCCACGCATCACCGCCGCCGATTCACCGGTGTCGGTCTGGGTGATTCCCACCAATGAAGAGTCGGTCATTGCCGAAGCGGTTCAACAGGTGCTTGTGCTTCAACGCTGAACAAGCCCTTCGCGGCGGTGAATGGGTTCCGATGGCGCAGCAAAACGGTCACACGGGACCCTGCGGAATGGCTCGACGACCGAACACCGGAGATCACCTCAATGAAACAATGGATCTGTATCGGCGCCCTGGCGTTCTCGGGTTTTGCACAAGCCTATGACGGCGCCAGCAGCGAACTCAGCCACACCGCCTTCAGTGCGGCGCTGGCCGGTGTCGTCACACACGCCTACAGCGAATCGGAAAACCGCGCCTGGATCGGATTCGCGGTCGCCACCGGGGCTTCGGCCTTGCACCAGGGCTACCAGGCGGCCCACGGGTCCAGCAAGTCGGGCTCCTTGCTGGACTTCGCCTCGAGCGCCATCGGCGCGGCGCTGGGAGCCTTTGCCACAGACACCTGCATCCTGACGCCCATCGTCAAACCCAGCTTCACCGGCTTGGTCATCAGCCGGGCCTTTTGAAGCGAGCGCCAGATCGAGGCCAACGCTCAACGAGGTCGAGCTGGGCACCAAGGCTGGTGAGACCGGCAGGAAGCCCGGCATCCGCTTTCCCACGCACCACAAGTGGAACGGCCTCTGCACGGGCAAGCGCCTGTGTGCCGGCCCCGCCTTGGTGCGTCACACCCTGACAGTCGTGCGCGCCTGAACACCAGAAGGCGCAGGTGCGGTCACCCATTCACTCTCAGAACCGGGCATTGAAGGCCCGGTTCGCTGCGCAATGGCCCAACGGCGGGCATTCGGAACCTGGGCCGATGGACATGGGCCATTTGTTGGGGTTACTACTAGTTGATATATCAACTAGTTTCACTATCATCCAATCTCGCTTCGCCGTCCAGAGCGCAAGCGCCACACCAGGAGACAAGCATGCGTTTTCAAATGAAGCTGGTCGGTACGATTGCTGCAGCGTTCGCCATGGGCAGCGTTGCGGCCGAGACCATCAAGGTGGGCATCATTGCCCCCTTCTCGGGCCCGTTCGCCCACTATGGCGCGCTGTTCAAGGCCGGCGCCGAAGGCTATGTGGCCAACCAGGGCGGCAAACTCGCGGGCAAAGACATCGAGTTCATCTACCGCGACGAGGGCGGCCCCAATCCAGCCAACACGCGCACCCTCGCGCAAGAGCTGGTGATCAAGGACAAGGTCGACTACATGGGCGGAGTGGTGTTTTCGCCCAACGCGTTCGCGGTGGCGCCGGTGATCCAGGCGTCGAAAACACCGTTCGTGGTGTTCAACGCCGCCACCTCCGACATCACGACCAAGAGCGACTACTACGTGCGCACCAGCTACACGCTGTGGCAGGTGACGGTGCCCATGGCGCAGCATGCCGCCAAAAAGGGCATCAAAAAGGTCATCACGGCGGTGACCGACTACGCGCCGGGCGTGGACGCAGAAAACGCCTTCAAGGCCGAATTCGCCAAGCAAGGCGGCGAGGTGGTGGAAAGCATCCGCATGCCGATCCGCACCACCGACTTCGCGCCGTTCGCCCAGCGCATCAAGGCCAGCGGCGCACAAGCGGTCTACGTGTTTCTGCCCGGCGGCCCGCCCAACCTGGGCTTCGTCAAGGCCTACAACGAAAACGGCCTCAAAGCCGCGGGCATCGAGTTCCTTGGCACGGCAGAAACCGACGAATTCGACCTGCAGAAGTTTGGCGATTCGGCCCTGGGCCTGACCACCGCGTTCCACTACAGTGCGGCCCACGACTCGCCCGCCAACAAGGTCTTTGCCGATGCCGTGGCCAAAGTCAACAAAGACGCTGTGCTCAATTACGCCACCGTCGGCGCGTGGGATGGCATGGCGGTCATCCACAAGATGATCGAAGCCACGGGAGGTCAACGCGATGGCGACAAAGCCATGGCGGCGATCAAGGGCTACCAGTGGGAAAGCCCCCGTGGCCCGGTCAGCATCGACCCCACCACCCGCCACATCACGCAGAACGTCTACCTGCGCACCGTCGAAAAGGGCGCCGGCGGCCTGATGGTCAACAAGGAGGTCCAGAACTTTGGACCGCAGGTTGACCACGGCCTGCGCAAGTAAACCCGGACACACGACGAGGACCACCGCGTGCTACTGCTTGCCAACATCCTGATCGACGGCATCGCCTACGGCATGGTGCTGTTCATCATCGCCGTGGGCTTGTCGGTCACGCTGGGCCTCATGCGTTTCGTGAACCTCGCGCACGGCGCGTTTGCCATGACCGGCGGCTACATCGCCGCATGGCTGGTGCGGGAGCAGGGCCTGTCGTTTTACCTTGGCGTTCCACTGGCCGTGCTGGCCACTGGCTTGCTGGGCGCCTTGCTCGAGGTGACGGTGCTGCGCCGCCTGTACCGTCGCACCGAGCTGCAGCAGGTGCTTTTCACGATTGGCCTGACCTTCCTTTTCGTGGCCACCGCCAACCTGCTGGCAGGGCCCGAGGTGCAACTCATTCCATTGCCCCCGGCCCTTTCGCACGCGGTCGACCTTGGTGTTCGAACCCTGCCAGCGCAGCGTCTGCTGGTGATAGCGAGCGGATTGCTGGTGGTGCTGGCGGCCTATTGGGTGCTCAACAGATCCCGCTTCGGCATATGGCTGCGGGCCACGGTGGACAACACCGCCGCCGCCTCGGCCCTGGGCATTCCCGTGCAACGGGTCTATGTGCTCACCTTCGCCGTCGGTGCGGCCCTGGCCGGACTCGGAGGCATCCTCGGCGCCGAACTCATGCCGCTGGAACCCTACTACCCGGTGAAATACCTGGTGCTGGTTCTGGTGGTCGTTGCCGTGGGCGGCATGGGCAGCATCGCCGGGTCGCTGGCCGCAGCGCTGACGCTGGGCATCATCGACACCGCCAGCAAATACCTTGCCTCCGACTGGGGCTCGCTGTTTTTCTTCCTGGCCATGGCCATCTTGCTGGCCTGGCGCCCGCAGGGCTTGCTGACCGCCCGAAAGGCCTGATGCCATGAAGCGATCGCTGCCTTACCTCCTGCTCGTCGCGCTGGCTGCGCTGATCTACTTCGTGTTCCCGGACCAGTTGCCACTGGCCGCGCGCATCGCCACCATGGCCATCTTCGTGATGTCACTTGACCTGGTGGTGGGCTATGGCGGACTCGCCACGCTCGGCCACTCGGCGCTCTTCGGCATCGGCGCCTATGCCACCGGCCTGCTGGCCATGCACGTCACCGGAAATCCGCTCATCGGTCTGCTTGCCGGGGCGTTGGCCGGCGCACTCCTGGCGTTGCTCTCGGGACTGTTCCTGTTGCGCTACGAAGGACTCACCTTTCTCATGCTCACCGTGGCGGTCGGCCAGATCGCGCAGAACGGCGCCAGCAAGCTGCGCGACTGGACCGGCGGTGAAGATGGCCTCACGGGATTCGAGGTGCAGAAGATTCTCGGGATGTGGTCGTTCGACCTGTACGGCAAGGTGGCCTTCGTTTACTGCTTTGTGGTGATGCTGGTCTGCCTGTGGGCCATGCGCCGCCTCATGGGTTCGCCTTTTGGACTGTCGGTGGTGGGGATCCATCAGAACCGGCTGCGCGCGAGCGCCATCGGTGGCTCGGTGCGCGGGCAACTGCTCAAACTTTACACACTGGCCGGGGCCTTCGCCGGCATTGGCGGCGCGCTCAACGCCCAGGTCAACCAGATCGTTGGACTGGACACCTTGGGCTTCGAGCTCTCGGCCGATGCCCTCGTGATGCTGGTGCTGGGCGGCGCCGGCAACCTCTTCGGCGCCATTGGCGGCACCGCAGCCTTCATGCTCATCCACCACACCGCCTCGGCCATCAACCCCTACCACTGGCTTTTCATCATCGGCGGGCTCCTGGTTTTCGTGGTGCTCGTGCCGCGGGCGCGCCTGTTTGAAGCCCTGCGGCAACGCGTGATGCGCGCCTTGCCCGTTGCCAGGGAGGTCGCATGACCATGCCGCCCTTGCTGGATGTGCGCCAGTTGAACAAATCGTTTGGCGGCCTGCAGGTGACCCGCGATGTCTCGTTTGCGCTGCACCCGGGCAACCGTGTTGGCCTGATCGGCCCCAACGGTGCCGGCAAGACCACGCTGATCAACCTCATCACCGGCGTGCTCTCGCCCAGCCAGGGCAGCGTCTGGCTCAAGGGGGAAGACGTCTCGCACTGGCCCCAGCCCAGGCGGGTGCAGCGCGGCCTCGCGCGCACCTTTCAGATCACGCAGCTCGCGCCCAGCCTGCCCATCCACCGTCAGGTGGAGCTGGCCATTCACCAGCGCAGCGGTTCAGTCAACCAGATGCTCCGTGCGCTCGACAGTTTTCATGCGGTTCGCGAAGAAGCGACGCAGATCCTGCACACCCTGCGCCTGGACACCCTGGCCAAACGCTGCCCGGTCGACCTGGCCTACGGTGAGCAACGGCTGGTGGAAATCGCCCTCGCCATGGCGCTCAAGCCGCAAGTGCTGCTCCTGG
Source organism: Hydrogenophaga crassostreae (assembly GCF_001761385.1). Taxonomy (GTDB): domain Bacteria; phylum Pseudomonadota; class Gammaproteobacteria; order Burkholderiales; family Burkholderiaceae_C; genus Hydrogenophaga; species Hydrogenophaga crassostreae. The sequence continues at coordinate 4,716,633 of NZ_CP017476.1, forward strand.
ACGAACCCATGGCGGGCGTGCCCAGCGGCGAGCGCCAGGTGGTGCTGGAAGCGCTCGACACCCTGCCCAGCGATCTGGCCATCTTGATGATCGAACACGACATGGACCTGGTCTTCAACTTCGCAGACCGCATGCTGGTGCTGGCTGAAGGGGCGGTGCTGGCCGAAGGCACGCCGCAGGACATCCGCCGCCACCCGGCGGTGCGCACGGCCTACCTGGGCGCCGAGGCTTGACCACATGACCGACCTTCTGCACGTTGACCAACTCACCGCCGGCTACGGAGCCATTCAGGTGCTGCACGGCATCAACCTCTCGCTAGCCTCGGGCGGGCGCCTCGCGCTCATCGGGCGCAATGGCGTGGGCAAGACCACGCTGCTCAAGGCCATCATGGGTCTGGCCGATGTGAAGGCCGGCCACATTCGGCTGGACGGTCAGGACATCACGCGGTGGTCAACCCGCCAACGCGCACAGGCCGGCATCGGTTACGTGCCGCAAACACGGGACATTTTTCCCTCTCTCACCGTGGAAGAAAACCTGGTGGCGGGCCTCAAGGGTCGGCCGCGCAGTGCGCTCGACGAAGCCTATGCGCTCTTCCCGCGCCTGGCCGAGCGGCGACACAACGGCGGCCAGCAACTCTCGGGGGGCGAGCAACAAATGCTCAGCGTGGCGCGCACCCTGCTGGGCAAACCAACGCTGCTCTTGCTCGACGAGCCGCTGGAAGGTCTGGCGCCGATCATTTGCATCGAACTCATGCGCGCCTTCGAGCACCTCGCGCGGGACACCGGCGTGGCGGTTTTGCTGGTGGAACAAAAGGTCGACGATGCGCTGCGTTTCGCCCCGAGCGCCATGGTGCTCGAGCGAGGCGAGGTGGTGCACGAGAGCGAGAGCGCGGCCCTCGGCCAGCGCAAGGACCTGCTGGAGCGCTACGTCGGTGTGGCCGGCGCACATTGACCACACACACTCACAAACCACATACAACCCGTCACGACAGGACATCCCATGAACACCCACACCCCCGCGACGCCCGCCGCCTTGGCTGCGCCCGCTGACGTTCCAGTGGTCGACATCGACCCGTTCAGCGATGCTTTCCTCAGCGACCCCTACGACGCCCACCGCCAAATGCGCGAGGCCGGCCCGGTGGTGTGGATTCCCGCCTACGGGGTTTACGCCTGCGCGCGCCACGAATCGGTGCACGCCGTCTTCAACGACCACGCGACCTACATCTCGGGCGCCGGCGTCGGGCTGGCGAATTTCAACAAGGAGGCGCCGTTCCGGCCGAAAAGCCTGATCCTCGAGGCGGACCCGCCGTCGCACACCAAGGCCCGTGCCGTCCTGGCGCGCATCCTCTCGCCCAAAACCGTGGTGCAAGTCCGGGCCACGTTCACCGACGAGGCCGAGTCGCTGGTGGACCGTTTGCTGGCAAGACAGGCGGCGGGCGAGGTCATCGACGCCGTGAAGGACCTGTCCGAGGTGTATCCGCTCAAGGTGTTTCCCGACGCGGTGGGCGTCGGCGAAGCCGACCGGGAAAACCTGCTGCTCTACGGCAACATGATCTTCAATGCCTTTGGCCCGCGCAACGAGCGTCTGCAGAAATCGGCCGAGCTGGTGCAACCCGTGACGGCCTGGATCATGGCCCACTGCCAGCGCGAGAACCTGCGTCCCGGCGGCTTTGGCGACCTCATCTACCAGGCGGCCGACGCCGGAGAGATCACACACGAAGAAGCCCCACTGCTGGTGCGCTCCTTCCTGTCCGCCGGCGTTGACACCACCGTCAACGGCATTGGCAACGCCATCCTGTGCCTGGCGAACCACCCGGAACAGTACGACAGCCTGTGCGCCGATCACACCCTCGCCCGCCCGGCGTTCGAGGAAGCGTTGCGCTTCGAGTCCACGGTGCAGACCTTCTTCCGGACCACCTCGAAAGACACGGCCTTGTTTGGCGTGCAGATGCCGAAAGACAGCAAGGTCATGACCTTTCTGGCCGCGGCCAACCGCGACGAACGCCAGTGGCCCGACCCTGACCGCTTCGACATCCAGCGCCGCCCGGCAGGCCACATGGCCTTTGGATCGGGCATTCACGGCTGCGTGGGCCAGGTGATCGCCCGCCTCGAAGGCGAATTGGTGCTGACCGCTTTGGCCAAGCGCGTCTCGCGCATCGAGCTCATCGGCGCACCCCAGCGCCGCCTCAACAACACCCTGCGTGCACTGGGCTCGATGCCGGTGCGCCTGATTCCCGCTTGAAAGGATGCCCCCATGTTTGAAATGACCTTGATCGATGCCGCCGGAGAAAGCCGCACCTTGCAGGTACCCGAAGGCCAGAGCCTCATGCAGGCAGCCGTCTCGGCCGGGCTGCGGGGCATCGTGGGGGAGTGTGGCGGTTCGGCCATGTGCGCGACCTGCCACGTGTACGTGGACGAGGCCTTTGGCGACCGCTTACCCGCCCCGCTGGCGACCGAGCAGGAAATGCTGGAGTGCACCGCCAGCGAGCGCCGCCCCAACAGCCGGCTGGGCTGCCAGATCAAATCATCGGCGGCGCTGGATGGTTTGGTGGTGCGCCTGCCCGAGCGGCAACAATAGGGGCTTCGCCACGCTGCAACCCAACCCATGAGCAAGTCGTCTCCCGCCCCGGTTCCCACACGCAAAGCCTCCGCCCGCACCGCCAACCCCCAGGCCGTGGTCGATCTCGAGCGCTATACGCCTGCGTTCTTCACCTGGATCGCGAACAAGCTGTCTGGCGGGGCGTCTTCGGCCTATCTCAGCGCCTTCAACGTGGGCATCGAGACCTGGCGGCTGCTGGTGTTGCTGGCCATCGAAAAGTCGCTGACCGCACAGGCGATATCGCGCACCATCGGCATGGACAAGGCCTCGGTGAGCCGGGCGTTCAAAAGCATGCAGACACGCGGACTCATCACCATTGCGCTGGACGACGCAGATGGCCGCCTGCGGGTCGCCACCATCACGCCGGCCGGCCGCGCCATGCACGACGAGATCCTGGGACTGGCCATGGAGCGCGAGCGCGCGTTTCTGGCGGTGCTGAACGGGCAGGAACGCGAGACCCTGATCGGCTTGCTGCGTCGCTTGCACGACAACCTGCCGGCCGTCGAAAAAGCGACGCACGACTACCTGTCACACCATTACCCCCACGCAAAGTTGCGCCGTGTTCGAGGAGACGAACCGTGAAGAATGGACCGATCGTCATCGTCGGAGGCGGCCATGCCGCCGCGGCCTTGTGCAGCGCCCTTGCCCAGGCCGGACATGGCGGGCGGGTGCACCTGGTGAGCGCCGAAAACGAATTGCCCTATCAGCGCCCACCGCTGTCCAAGGGATTTCTCAAGCAACCAGACGAAGCCATTGCCCCGCACAAGTCGGCCGCCTGGTACGGCGAGCAAGGCATACAGACCCGTCTCGGGGACCCGGTGGTAGCCATCGAACGGGCAACGCAGCGGGTGCGGTTGCGCTCCGGCTCGGACCTTGCGTACCAGCAGCTGGTGCTGGCCACGGGCACGCGTGCGCGCACGCTTGAGGCCCTGCCACCGGGTCTGCGCAATGTGCACGTGCTGCGTGACGCCGTCGATGCGCGCCGCTTGCGCACCCGTTTGGGCGAAATGGGTGCGGCCGGGCAGCGCCTCACTGTGCTCGGTGGAGGCTTCATCGGCCTGGAGCTCGCAGCCTCTGCACGCCAGCTCGGCCTGGAAGTCAGGGTGCTGGAAGTGGCGCCCAGGCTGTTGGGCCGCTCTGTCTCGGCGCGGCTTGCCGAACATGTGCTGTCACACCACCGGGGCATGGGCACCGAGATTCAGATCGGTGTGCGCATCGGTGGCTATGACATACAAGACGACCGCCTGGTATCGATTCAGGTCGACGACAACAGCCACCTGCCTGTGGACGAATTGGTGCTGGGCATCGGTGCCGTCCCGGCAACGGATCTGGCCGACGTTTGCGGTCTGGCCACAGACAACGGCGTATTGGTCGATGGTTGTCTGCGCACCAGCGACCCCCACATCCTGGCGATCGGTGACTGCGCCGCGTTCCTCACGCCCGATGGCGCGCGGCTGCGACTGGAGTCGGTGCAGAACGCCAACGACCATGCCCTCACCGCCGCCACCACGCTGCTTGGCGGCGAAGAACCCTACCGGGCATTGCCCTGGTTCTGGTCGGAGCAAGGACCCGTGCGCCTGCAGATGGCAGGCCTGCTGCCCCGCTCATGCGACACCACACTGCGCCCGGGCGCCAAGGCCAACAGCTTTACCCTGTTTCATCTCGACGGCGGCAAGCTGTTGTGTGCCGAGTCGGTCAACGCACCGCTCGACCACATGATGTCGCGCAAGTTGATCGCGTCAGGCATCTCGGTGGACACGGCGTTGCTGGGCGATCCCGCTGTCCCGCTCAAGTCGCTGCTGCTCTGAACCCATCAGCGCAAGCACGATCCCGCTTGGGCTCGATCCACCGCCCCCTTCTTTGCGGAGCGTTTGGATGCCCGGCACATTTCGCCGCATCCGGGCAGGATCGGCACTGGCTGCTCAAGAACCCTGCAAACACTGCTTCAGATAAAACGCGGCCGTGCCATCACCCGACATGCCCGCCATGTAGGCGAACTTGATGGCACTGGGCAGTTTGGACTGGTAGAAGTCGTGTTGGGCCGAGGGCACGCTGCCCGGCACCGGCAGCGCCGAGAACCGGGCAACGGCCTTGTCCACTGCGATGCCCTGCTTTTTCAAAGCCACCGCTTCCCGAGCGTGTTCGGAAATCGCCTGACAGGCCTCCTGGGGGCCCGGCGCGGCCAAAGCCGAACCTGTGGTGGATACAAACAGAACGGCAGACAGTGCAACGGTCTTCAACAGCATCGGTGAGGTCCTTTCTCACCGCCTGAAAAGCCAGGCGGATCAGGCATTCTTGCACCGAGCCGGATGGCGTTCAACCGGTCTGCTTCACCGGGGGCTCACCAACCAGACCGGTACACGCCATCAATGCCGCTCCGGCACCTGATCGGCTTCGTCGCCCCACACGCGGTTGATCTTGCGGCCTTTGGCCACCGCAGGGCGGGCCTTGATGCTTGCAGCCCAGCGTTGCACATGCGTGTATTCCTGCACCGAGAGGAACTCGGCGGCGCTGTACAGCAGGCCTTCGGCCAGCGCGCCGTACCAGGCGTAGATGGCGATATCGGCGATGGTGTAGTCGTTGCCAGCGATGTAGGGGCGCTCGGCCAGAGCACGGTCGAGCACGTCGAGCTGGCGTTTCACTTCCATGGAAAAACGGTTGATCGGGTATTCGAACTTTTCGGGCGCGTATGCATAGAAGTGCCCAAAACCGCCGCCCAGGTAAGGCGCCGAGCCCATTTGCCAGAACAGCCAGTTCATCACTTCAGCCCGCGCAGAAGGTTCCTTCGGCAGGAAGGCATCGAACTTGTCGGCCAGGTACAGCAGGATGGAGCCCGACTCGAAAACGCGGGTGGGCGTGGCGGTGCTGCGGTCGAGCAGCGCGGGAATTTTGGAGTTGGGGTTGATGTTCACAAAGCCGCTGGTGAACTGGTCACCCTCGCCAATCTTGATCAGCCAGGCGTCGTACTCGGCGCCTTTGTGACCCAGTGCAAGCAGCTCTTCAAGCATGACCGTGACCTTCACGCCATTGGGCGTGGCCATGGAATACAGCTGCAGGGGGTGCTTGCCCACGGGCAGGTCTTTTTCGCTCGTCGCGCCAGCGATGGGGCGGTTGATGTTGGCGAACTGGCCGCCATTGGCCTGGTCCCAGGTCCAGACTTTGGGTGGGATGTAAGGGGTGGTTTTGTCGGTCATGTGAAGGTCCTGTGGGTGGTTTCGCCCTGCACACAAAAGGTACGGCGAATCGATGGGAACAGAGAGTGCCAACATCCTATGCCTCGGCCGCGAACTTTGCTGACATAGGGGCATGCGAACATCAGCGCCTGCCCCAACCGACTGCCCGACGCCCTTGACCATGACTTCATCCAACGATTTTGCCGCAGCAACCCAGGCGCTAGGCGCACAGACGATCGAATGTGCCCTTGCCGATTTCACCTCTCTGGCGCGCGGCAAATGGCTGGCGGCAGACGAGTTCGTGGCTCAGCAAGGTTGCCGCCTGCCCAATGTGTTGTTTGGCATGACGGTGACCGGCGGCTGGCCCGAGGCGCTGTTCGGCTCGCTGATGCCCAAGGGCTACAGCGACATGCAACTGCTCGCCGATCTGGACACCCTGCGTGCCCGGCCGGGCCGGCCGCATGAAGCCACCGTGCTCTGCGAGCCTGTGGGCCGCTGGTTCTCCTCCTCGCTGGGCCGTGAGGTGGATGCGTGCGAACTTTCGCCCCGCGCCTGGCTGAAGACCGTGTTGGCGCAATACGCCTTGCTGGGTCTGCAAGCCACGGTCGCGCCAGAGCTGGAAATGTTCTTGCTGCGCCGCGACGGCGCAGCCATCGACTGCGCCAAGGCCCACCCGGCTTCACCGACGCTGGAGCAAACCTGCGAGCAGTATTCGCTGGAGCGAACGGCGCAGTTCGAGCCCTTTTTCGATGCGCTCTACGCGGGCTGCGAGACCCTGGGTATTCCGGTGTCCGGGCATCTGCACGAGGCATCCCTGTCGCAGTACGAAGTCAACTTCCGGCCCGGGCCCGCCTTGCAGCAGGCCGACGCGGTGTTCCGTTTCAAACGACTGGCGCGCGAGATCGCCAACCGCCAGGGCTTTCTGGCCAGCTTCGCCGCCAAACCCTTCACCGACCAGCCTGGCACCGGCATGCACTGGCACTTCAGCCTGCAACACACCACCGGCGACTGGCCACATGTTTTTGCCACCCCCGACGGTTTGGCCTCCCCTGAGCTCATGCACTTCATCGCCGGCCTGCAGGCCCACACCCCTTCGGCCATGGCACTGTTCGCCCCGTACGACATGTCGTTTGACCGCATCGCCATGAGCGACTCTTCGCCCACCCACGCCGACTGGGGGCACGACGACCGGCTGGCCGCCTTCCGGATTCCTGCCGCAGGCGATCCGGCCGCAGTCAGGGTAGAAAACCGCTTGCCCGGTGGCGACGCCAGCCCCTACCTCGTCGTCGGCGCCACGCTGGCTTTTGGCCTGGACGGTTTACGCAACCGCCTGGCCGTCAAGGGCGGCAAAGATCACCGCCTGCTGCTGCCACTGAACCTGCCCGACGCGCTCGACGCTTTGGCGAGCAGCCCAACCGCGCGTGCCATGTTGGGCGATGCCATGGTGGACCTGTTCGTGGCTCTCAAACGCAACGAACACGAAGAGCGCAGCGCTCTGGCCGACCCGCGCCAGGACTGGGACCTGAAACACATGATCGAACTGGCCTGATGCCCCGGTGACGCGGCTGCAGGCGCCAACGCTCAAGAGGCGTCGCGGTGCCCCGGCGCACGGCTGAGGGTGTTGTTCTCTTCGACCAGCATGCCAAGCAGGCGCATGAATTCCTTGCGCTGAGCCGGGGTGAGCGGCGCCAGGATCTGCTCCTGGCTGCGCAGCATGGCAGGCACGGTGGCGGCCAAAGCGCGTTGCCCGTCAGGCGTCAAAAACAGCTGGCGTGCGCGCCGGTCTTCAGGCGCCGTGCGCCGCTCCATCCAGCCGCGTGTTTCGAGCCGGTCGACCACGCCAGCGGTGGTGGAGGTATCCAGTGCAATGCCGCGTGCCAGCGTGCGCTGATCGATACCCGGCTGGTTGCCCACACGTTGCAAGGCCGCGTATTGCACCGGGGTCACGCCCAGGTCGCCCACCTCTTGCAGGAAGATCCCCACCGAAATCTGGTGCAGGCGTCGGATGGCGTAACCAGGCAACTGGTTGATGTCGAGCGCGGGAGCAGGAGCAGGGACAGGCTTCAAGGGGCGGCGGCGCGAAGGCGCAAAAATGGTGGTGAGAAAAGCGGCGCGACCACTTTACTCCGTGAACACCGGTTGTTCGCTCAGGTCCCGCAGAAGGTGCGGTAACCCAATTGCTGTTCCGCGGCCGCAGGTTGGGCGAACCGGTCCATCCCGGCCCGCTCTTCAAACGGATTTTTCAACAGGTCGAGAAGCCGCTCAAACGGTGCCAGATCGCCCTGCTCGGTGGCAGCCTCCAGGGCTTCCTCCACCAGGTGGTTGCGCGGTATGTAAAGCGGGTTGGCAGCGCGCAGGGCTTGTGCGAGTTCGCCGCGAGGGCGTCCGCTCTGTGTGGCCCTCGACAGCCAGCGCTGCAGCCAGGCCAGCATGGCTTCGCGCCCTTCAGCCGCGAACAGGGCCATCAACGCGGGTGCCTGGCCGTTGTCCACTTCGGCCGCGTCCGCGAGATGGCGGAAGGCCAACGTGAAATCCACGCCATGGGCTTGCAGCAATGCGAGAAAGTCTTCGACCAAGGTGGCGTCGCTGATGCCTTGCTCATCGCCCTGGCTCTCGCTGGCGCTCAAGCCCAGCTTGCGGCGCATCACTGACAGACTTTGCGACTGGTACATCCCTGGAAAAGCATCGATCACTTGCGTGACCTGGGCAACAGCCAGATCGCTGTCGTCGCCCATCAGTGGCAGCAGCGCTTCGGCCAGTCGCGCCAGATTCCAGCGCGCAATCAGGGGTTGGTTGGCGTAAGCGTAACGACCGTTGTGGTCAATGGAGCTGAAGACGGTGCCGGGATCGTAGCCATCCATGAAAGCGCAGGGCCCGTAGTCGATGGTTTCGCCCGAAATGGTCATGTTGTCGGTGTTCATCACGCCATGGATGAAACCCACGCCCATCCATTGCCCGATCAGCGATGCCTGGCGCGCGGCCACTGCCTGAAAGAAGCGCAGGTAGCGGTCGGCCTGGCCTGCCAGCGCTGGGTCGTGGCGGGCAATGGCGTAGTCGGCCAACCGTGTGAGTTTCTCAAGATCCTGCCGGGAGGCAAAGAATTGAAAGGTGCCCACGCGCAGGTGGCTGCTCGCCACCCGGACCAGCAGGGCCCCTGGCAGCGGACGCTCGCGCTGCACCTGCTCGCCTGTCGCGACAGCGGCCAGGGCGCGCGTGGTGGGTATGCCCAGAGCCTGCATGGCCTCACCCATCAGGTATTCACGCAAGACCGGGCCCAACGCAGCTTTGCCATCACCACCGCGTGAAAACGGGGTACGCCCGGAGCCTTTGAAGGCGATGTCACGGCGGTGGCCCAGGGTATCAACGACTTCACCCAGAAGCAGCGCGCGGCCATCGCCCAGTTGCGGAGAAAACTGGCCAAACTGGTGGCCTGCGTAGGCTTGTGCCACCGGGCTGGCATCGCTGGGCAAGGCCTGACCCGACAGCACGGCGAGACCATCTGCACCCGCCAGGGCCCCGATGTTCAAACCCAGTTCTCCGGCCAGCTCGGCGTTCAGCGCCATCAACTGCGGCTTCGGCGCGGGTGTGGGATTCCAGGGCGCGTGCAGGCCCACAAGTTCGGTGGCGTAGCTGTTGTCCAGTGCCAGGCCCAGCAAGGCAGCGCTCACCCTCGGAAGGCCGGTGGGACGGGGATCGGCAGGGGCAGACATGGTGCATTCACTTTCATCAACAGGACAACAGAGCCACATGATCACCCAATTCCCGTGCACTCTGCGTGCGTGGGGTTGTCTCACCCGGACCGGTGCACCGGCCTGAATGTGCCAACATGACGGCATGTCCTCTTCACCGACCGCTTTCCGGCAAGGCCCCCCATTGGCGGAGCCCGGCGGTTTGCGCGCCCTGACCGCTCAGTTCCCGTTTCCAGGCCGGCTGGACGCCATCTGGGTTCGCAGCGAACGGCGGGGTGCCATGCGCGCGCTGGGCGAAGCGCAAGCCGAAGTCGGCCGGGGTTTGCTTGGCGACCACAGGTCGAGCCGGCTTCGATCGGGCCCGGAACGCCGCGCCCGCGAAATCTCGCTGATCCAGGCGGAGCACATGCCACTGCTGGCCCGGTGGGTCGGTCTGGACCACCTTGACGCGGGGGCTTTGCGGCGCAACCTGGTGATCAGTGGCATCAACCTGCTCAGCCTGCGATCGCCTTTCGCTGACAACCGCCTGGTCTGGCAACTGGGCGATGAAGTCTTGCTGCAGGTCACAGGACCCTGTGACCCTTGTTCGCGCATGGAAACGCTGCGCGGTCCGGGGGGATACAACGCCATGCGCGGCCATGGTGGTTTGACCGCGATGCTGCTGCGGGGCGGCCGGCTGAAAATTGGCGACCAGCTCAAACCTGCCGGACAGGCAACAACCGGAGAGAATGATGACCATGACTAAGTTGAACGCTTCACGCAGAGATTGGCTGATCCGGTACGGGGTTGGCGCGGCGGCATCGCTGATGGTGCTGCCCGCCGCGCGGGCCGATGACGGCGATCCGCGCGACCAGGGCGCCGGGCGCTCGGTCACCACCGAAGAACTGGGCGAGATGCTGTTGCCCCACTTCCCCATCAAATACCCGGTGCCCGGTTTTCTCGACCTGATCGTGCGCACGCCACGGCTCGCCATGCGGCCACAGACCAACCGCATCGATGCCGACATGGACGTCAGCGCCCAGGGCCCGGCACTCAACCGCACCCAAGCCGGGCGTCTGGGCGTGGGCTTTGCCCTGCGCTACGAGGCGCGCGACAAAACCGTACGCGCCCATCAACTGAGCTTCAACAGCCTGGACTTTCCCGGCATCAGGCCAGAAGCCGTGGAACTGATCCGCGTATACGGGCCGGCCCTGGCTCAAGCGGCGTTGCAGGAAGTGGTCCTGCACCAGTTCAAGGACAAAGACCTGGCTGTGCTCGATGTGCTGGGCATGCGGCCAGGCAAGATCACGGTGACCGAAGACGGCCTGCGCATCGGCTTCGAACCGCGGCCCCTCTGAAAACCGCGCCGTTCGCACGGCCATATTTTTCATGTTGCTCACGGTCAAGGCAACCGATACACTAATAATCAGTATGCTGATCATTAGTGTAGGCGGGTAAAGGCACCCGGCAAGCCCTGGTCTCGAGATGCACGGCCGCCTGCAGTGGCTTTGACGGAAGCCTCGTGGGCAACGAGACGCAGGAACCGGTCGGTTGGCTACCCTTCACGCCCGCGCAACAGACCATTTTGGAGACCACCATGAACGAACTGGGCCGCCTGGAAGACCTGCCACAGGATTACCGCGATGAGCTGGCTTCGCACAACCTCGTCCCCCTGTGGCCCAGCTTGCGTGGTGTCTTGCCGCCAGGTGTGCCTACGCGGCAGACGCGCGCAACGCATTGGCCTTACACAACCATCAAACCCCTGCTGCTCAAGGCGGGGGATTTGACGCCGATCGAGAAGGCGGAACGGCGGGTGCTCGTGCTCGCAAACCCCGGCCATGGGCTGGAAAAAATGCAGGCCAGCGCCGCCATGTATTTGGGCATGCAACTGCTGCTGCCCGGTGAGTGGGCCCCATCGCATCGCCATACGCCCAATGCGGTTCGCATGGTGGTGGAAGGCACGGGGGCCTGGTCCAACGTGGACGGTGAAAAGTGTGAAATGGTTCGCGGCGACCTGATCCTGACACCCACCGGCCTGTGGCATGAGCACGGCCATGACGGCACGGAACCCGTGGTGTGGCTGGACGTTCTGGATCTGCCTTTGGTGTACTACATGGAAACCAGCTACCACGTCAACGGCGGGCGACAGGCAGTGAAACCCCAACACGGTGAGCGCACCTACGCGCATGGTGGCCTGGTGCCCACACCCGTATTCGAACGCAGCGGCAAGCCCTATCCCATCTTGCGCTACCCCTGGGCCGATGCGCGCGCTGCGCTGGAAACATTGGCCGCAGACCGCCCCGATCTTGACCACGTACAGGTGACCTACACCAACCCCGAAACCGGGGCGCACTGCCAGAACATCCTGGGTTTTTACGCCCTCATGCTGCGCCCCGGTCAAACGCTGAACCTGCCCGCGCGCTCGCCTGCCACCGTGTTGCACCAGATCGAAGGCAGCGCCGAGGTCCACATCGAATCGCAGCGTTTCACCCTGGTCGAGGCAGACACCTGCTGCGCGCCGGGCTACACCGCCATCGCGCTCAGGAACACCTCGGCCACCGAGGCGGCTTTCCTGTTCATGGCCGATGAGACGCCGTTGCACCAGAAGCTCGGCGTGTATGAAGTCAGATAACCCACTCACGCGCCCGCCCCTTCAATTCTTGAGCTTGCTGTCATGACCCAGTACCTTTTCTCCCCGCCCGCCGTTCAGTCACTGCCCATCCGCGGCACAACGCAGCAGTTCCCGATCAACCGCATCTTCTGCGTCGGTCGCAACTACCATGCGCACGCCGTCGAAATGGGCAAGCCCGTGGACAAGTCGGTCGAACGCCCCTTCTATTTCACCAAGTCACCACAAACGCTGGTGCAATCCGGTGCGACCGTTCCCTACCCGCCCGAGAGCCAGAACTACCACTTCGAAATGGAGATGGTGGTGGCAATAGGCAAAGCGGGGTTTCGCGTGAAGGCAGAACAGGCCCACGCGCTGATCTATGGCTACGCGGCCGGCCTGGACATGACACGCCGCGATCTTCAACTCGTGGCGCGCGACAAAGGCCGCCCCTGGGATCTGGGCAAGGATATTGAACAGGGATCGGTGTGCTCCGAAGTTGTGCCGATGGAAGGTCAGATCATCGACAGTGGGGCCATCACGCTTGAAGTGCGGGGCAACACCAGGCAGACGTCCGATGTGGGCAAGTTGATCTGGAGCGTGCGCGAAATCATTGCCGACCTTTCGCTTTTCTATCACCTGCAACCCGGCGATCTGATCTATACGGGCACCCCCGAAGGTGTGGGCCCAGTGGTGACGGGCGACAAGATCACAGGTCGCGTGGCGGGCGTCGCCGATGTGGCGCTGACCATCGGTGCCGCCGAGTGAGCGTTACCCCATGAAACTCTACAACTTCTTTCGCAGCGGCACTTCGCACCGCCTGCGCATCGCCCTCAACCTCAAAGGCCTGGACAGCGAATACGTCGCCGTGCACCTGGGCGAAGAGGCACACCTCACCGAAGCTTTCAAGTCGGTCAACCCGCAACAGCTCGTGCCTGCGCTGGATGTCAATGGCCAGGTGTTGCTGCAATCGCCCGCCATCATCGAGTGGCTGGAAGAAAAGTACCCCAGACCTGCGCTGTTGCCTGCCGATGCAAACGATCGAGCCCATGTGCGCGCGCTGGCCGCCATCGTGGGGTGTGACATCCACCCCATCAACAACCGCAGGATTCTGGAAGCGCTGCGCCACCGCTTCGGGGCAGACGAAACCGCCATCAACGATTGGTGTGGCACCTGGATCGGCGCCGGCTTTGACGCCTACGAAACACTGCTGGCTGCTGACCAGAAGCGCGGCCGCTTCAGCTTCGGCGACACGCCCACGCTGGCCGATGCCTACTTGATTCCGCAGATCGAAAGCGCACGGCGCTTCCAGGTGGACTTGACGCGCTGGCCACTGATCATGGGTATCGACAGCGTGTGCTCGGCGTTGCCCGCGTTCTCCCGGGCAGCCCCCGGACTGCAACCCGATGCCCCGTGACCCATCAGGCGATGGTGGGCGCCGGAAACCTTTCGGGTGATTGACCTGGCTTCCAGGCCGGGTATTTCGGCATCACGCCCAGGAAAGCGGGACTGCGCAACCAATGTTGCAACCACTGCCGCACAGCAGGCCATTGGCAGCTTTCAAACCAGCCGGCGTCTACAGCAGCCCATTGGCGAACGAATGGAAAGATCGCCACGTCAACAAAGCCAGGTGACACGCCCGCGAGAAAGGCGTGTTGATCCAGCCTCTGTTCCAGGACGGAAATCAACAACATTTCGCCCTGCGTTCGGTGCCCTTCAGCAAGCAGTTGCGGGTGCCGTTCGGGGTATTTGTAGGCGTCAAGGGCTTGTTTGAAGGGGCCGTCGTTCACGCTCAGAAGCTGCTGCTGCATGGGGTCTTCAAGCTGCCCCAGCCACTCTTGCGGGTCGTTTTGCGCCAATGCCCAGCGCATGATGCCGAGGCTTTCATCGATCACCTGACCACCAGGCAACTGCAGCACAGGCACAGTGCCCTTGGGCGAAGCGTCCAGCATGGCCTGGGGTTTGTCGCGCAGCACGACCTCACGCAGCTCAACCACCAGCCCCGCTTGCAACAGCGCCATGCGGGCGCGGATGGCGTAAGGGCAGCGCCGAAACGAATACAGAACCGGCAAGGCGCCCAGTGTTGACGGTTCCATCCGCATGCAACTCAAGGCCCGGACACGGTTTCTGGCCGCACATACACCTTGAGATCGCTCATTCCGCCGGCGCCCAGGAACCGCCGGATGCGCACAATGGTGTTGGCTTCCAGGGCGTTGTGAGCGGCCAGCAGCAACATGCCCTCCGGTGTGATGAGATCGCGGGTCAGGGTCATGCCTGGTTTGAGCATGGCGCTGGAGGTGACCACTTCGGGTTCGCCTGTACCGCCCGAACGGCCCAGCAGCGTGCTCAACGCATCGACGATCCGGGGGTCGTAACGTTCGCCCCGGCTGCCCTGGATCACGCTCAGCGCTTCATCCAGCGACAGGCGACGGGCAGTGATGGTGCCGTGTTGCAGCCCGTCAAAATCATTGGCCACGGCCACGATGCGCGCTTCCAGCGGAATGCGCTCAGCCTGCAACCCATCGGGATACCCTTTTCCGTCCCACCGCTCGTGGTGGTGGCGCACCACGAGCGAGGCGGCGTGAAGGTCGTCCAAGGCGATCAGGGCGGCCTCGCCATTGACGGCATGGGACCGGTACAGCGACAGCTCGTGGCCCGTCATTTGTGTGACGGGTTTGCCCATCAGCTCGTCGGAAAATCCAATCTTGCCCAGGTCGTGCAACAAGGCGCCAAGAAAAACCTGTTGCACGGTATCCCCGTCCAGCTTCAACAGCACCGCCAGCTTGCGCGCCAGATCGGCCACGCGCCGCGAATGTCCGGCGAGCATGCCGCCGCGCAACTCCATCAGGCTGGTGAAGGTGCGGATTCCGGTGAGGAAATTGCGCTTCAAGCGCTGATTGGACTGCGCCAGTTCTTCGGTGCGGACCTGCACCTGCCGCTCCAGATCCTGTGCCATGCCACTCATGGCATCGTAGAGATTGTGAAACGCTTCCAGCATCACCTTTTCGCCGACCCCCAACACAGAAGGCGACGCCAACGGGGATCCGGCTTGCTGGCTCAAGCGCAGCACCATGGTGCGATCGTCGCCAAGAATGTGGGTGATCAACCAGGCCGACAAAAAGCGGTGCAGCGCCTGGGCCTGGGTTTTTCCACCGTCCCAGCCTTCGGCAAAGCGGAGCACCTGCGCGAGAAAGCCGCCGTGGGTGGCATGGTGAGCGGTCAAAGCTTGCGGCGGCTGGCCGGCTTGCACCGACCACGCTTCTTCGGCAGAGAAATGGAGCGTCGCGTATTCTTTTAGACGCTCCAACACCGCCAGGCTTTCCTGCGGATCGTCGCCATTCATCACGGCATCGGCCAGCCGATTCGTCAGATCAACCAGCACCTTGTGCTGGCTGTCGATCAGCTCGACGCCTGTTTCAAACAGCTCACTCCAGACAAACACCTGCAATTGCGCCACGGGAGCACCTCCGATTGCTCCTTAGGAGCCGGCCCCGAGTGTAAACAAGCTGTTGGCCGACTACCTTACGCCACGGCGCGCCATCATGTCGAGGCTCATGGTTCTGAGGCTCTCTGGCGACAACTGGTTTTTGGCAACCGGATAGACAACACGGTCCTCGTCATCCAGATGCTGGCGGTACAGCCGCGCAAAATCATTCAGCGCCACTTTCTGCCAGACGTTGAGTCCCACAAACGGCGCTTCACTGTGTTCGGCCAAAGTGACCAGCACCGCCCGCGCGCTTTGCCAGGCCACCTCCATCTGGCGGTGATCCTGAATCAGTCGCAACACCAGAGCCTTCACTTCCGCATTGGCCCCGCACATCAGCGGTGGAAAGACATGGCGTTCTTCGTCTTCGTGGTGCAACGGCGCCGCAAGATCAAAATAGCGCATGATGTCCCGCTACGCCTGGCGTACCTGCTCGTCCAGCCCCTTGTCCTGCAGATGCTCTTGCAACCGGATGATCAGGCGCAGCATGCGCTCGACCCGTTCATGACAGGCGCTGAGCATGTCGAACGGCTCTTCGAAGCTGGCCGCCGGCGCAGACTGGCCGGGTTGTGATATCTGCATGAGCGGGACAGACGTGGCCATGGTCAACCCAGTTGAACGGCCTGACCCTGTGGGTCAAATGGAATGAAGGCAGCGATCTGGCCCTGTTTGATGGATTCGACCATGCGCTCAAGGGGCTGATCGGCGTCGGCGCTGGTGAGCACCTTGCCCGGTGCGCCAGACATCGCTGCAGCAAACACCATGCCCCAGGGTTTGCCGAACAGGGCCGCCTGCTCTTTCAGATCGGCGAAAGACGCCAGTTCGTCGGGCGCTTTGTCGACACACATTTGCGGCACCAAACTGCCCCCTTCACCCCGTTCAAATCCAGCACGCTGAGCCGGCGTTGCATCCTCGGGCAGTTCCACTGCGGCAAAGACAAACAGCAGGCGCTGGGGTTGAGACTGCGCACGGGCAGCGCTCAAGAGGTCGTCGAAATTGGAGATTTCCATGAAGAGTCCTTTATATACCTGAGCCAGTCAATCGATGTCGTTATTTGAGCCGAGCACGCTCAGGTAATCGGCCACGCTGGGTCGGCGGCGCGGCGTCCGCTGTGAGGCCACATGCCCCAGGCTCACAAAACACACCGCGTGTTCGCCGGTGGAAAGGCGCAGATGGTTGCGCAGGGTGGCGGATTTGAGCGCCTTCCCACTGGTGAGCGATGAGCCAAATCCCATGGCTGTGGCCATCAGCAGCACGTTCTGCACTGCGCAGCCCGCCGACAGCACGCGCTCGGCAAAATCAATGTCTGGATCGCCACAGGTCGCGTCAACGATCAGCAACAGCAAAGTCGGTGCCCGAAAGGCTTTCTCGCGGGCCGTGGCCTGTTGATCGGAGGTGGCGCCGGGGTCGCGTTCCAGCAGGGCCCCGGCAAACAGGTCGGCCAGTGCGGCGCGCTGCTCGCCCGGTACCGAGATAAAGCGCCAGGGCAACAACTGACCATGGTCGGGCGCTGCGCCCGCCGCTTGCAAAATCGTGTGCAACGCCGTGGCATCGGGACCGGGAGCGACCAACCGTTTGGGCAACACCGTGCGCCGCGCGTGAATCAGTTCGGCAGCCATGGCGGCACTGCCCGGTGTCACCGGCGATGAATCAAAAGTCATGAACGGGCTTCAAGCATGGCGGTGGCGCTTCATCCAGGGCGTCCATCGGCGCGCGGCCGCCCGAACCAGCCCATGAGCCGAATGCCCCAGACAGTGACCACCCCCGCCCACACCAGGGCTGCGGCCACCAGCACACCCGGCGGCGCTTGCGGCAAGGCACCGGCAATGCGCAACAGCACGGCCAGTTGCAGGGCCAGAAACAGCCCCCACACCAGGTTGTCGGCCACCAGCGGGCGCCCGCTGTGGCCACACGCCACACGCGTGACCATGGCCAGCAGCAAAGAGCCCAGACATCCCATGGTCAAGGCATGCAAGGCGCCCAGACCCAGGGCAGGAACCCCTGCCTGCAGCCCCAGCAACTCGGATGCCCCGGCGAGTACAAAACTCAAACCCAGCCAGACAAACCCCAGGTGCAGCATGGCCAGAAGGCGCACCTTCAGGCTCTGCACCAGCCCCCAGGCCACTCCCAGCCAGATCAAAACGCCACCGGCAGCCAACTCGGCCAGCCCCTGAAACAGCATCCAGCCACGGGGAGGCGATCCAGTGAAAACCGGCAACCAGACCGAGACCCACTCCAGTCCTGCCGCAGCCAGCATGGCCCACAACACCCAGAATGGGCGCCATGCATGAACCATGGGCACCGCACTGGATGTGAAAAACGGAATCATGCGGTGGGCCACCGCCAGGTAGGTGGGCACCACAAAGCCCCACAAGCCACTCAAAACGAAGGCCAGCGCAATGTCCACCGCGTCAAAGGCCGTGGCCGCGGCAATACCGACCACACTGAGCATGCCCACCCCAGCCGCCACAGCCACCACTTTGGCGTGCAAGCGGTCTGCCTGTGTGCTGGCACGAACCAGGCCCCAGAAGCGCCAGGTTTGCAGGCCCAGCCCGCAGGCTGCCAGCAAGACACCCGCCACCGCCAGACCACCATGGGTATGCGCCCCCGCCAGCCAGATCAGCCAGCCACCAGCCTGCAAACCGGAGCTGGTCAACAAATCGCGTGCTTCAGGCTTGGCCACGCCCAGCCAGTTGGGCCCCGCCGTGAAAAGAAAGCCCGAGAAGAACAAAGGGATGAAGCCCAGACTCATCAACGCCGCATGGGTGAGGGTGGGCGAAACGGCGTAACCTAGGCCCAGCCAGCCCGTGGCGCGGTCGAGCTGCACCAGCGCCCACCAAAGGCCTGAGGCAAGCAACAGGCCCATCGCAAGGAAAAAGCCCAGGCGGTGAGGTGCCAGCAGCAAATGGCGCAGGCGCCAGGGCTGGGGGGTCTGTGTTTTGTGGGGGCGTCCCGAAGCTGGCCGTGGCGTGTTGACACGCAGCGGGGGCCGCTTGGGAGCGCCCGCTTCACTCATCCACAGCTGCCCAGGTGGCCGCAGGAGGTGCAGTAATCGCAACCGTCTTTGCGGATCATGGCGTGCGCGCCGCACTCGGGACACTTCTTGCCTGCCATCACCGAGGTGGGCATGCCGGGCAGTTCGGGCTCAGCGCTGCCTGTTGTCGCCTGGGCCGTCGTTGCGCCCGCCTTCTCGTTGCGGCGCGCAATGATGTTTTGCAGCGCAAACGCGATGGCAGCCACTTCCGAGTCGTGCCACATGGGCACATGGGTGCCGTCGGCTTTCTGGTAGGTGCCCAGGCGCACCGGGCCACGGTCCCAGGCCACTTTGCGCATATCGCTCAGCGCGCGCTCGAGGAAACCACCGCGCGCGGCCAGCGACAGAATGCGCATGGTGGAGGTGATCCATTGCTGCGACTCGCCACTTTGGCCCACTGGCATGAAGAACTCGATGGCGCGGTCCACGGTGGCTTCGCCTTCGCCAGCAGGAACCGGCAGGAACGACACCACGATGTACAAGGTGTTGTGGCCCTCTTGGGTCCAGTATTCGATCTTGTCAGCGACGGCCGACAAGGCACCCTTGGGGCGGCTTTCGATCACGGTGCGCATCGGGTCCACAGAGGCCGCAGACGCGACGGGCACGTTGGCGGCCGCAACGGCGGCGGCATCGGTGGCGGCGCTGCCGGTGTCGAGCACCGAACCGAGAATGCTGTTGGGTCGGTAGGTGGCCATGCCCTTCAGGTGGGCCCGCCAGGCTTGCTGGTACAGGTTCTTGAAGTCGTCGAACGGGTAGTCGGCGGCCACGTTGACCGTCTTGGAAATCGCGGTGTCCACAAAAGGCTGCACGGCTTGCATCATGCCGATGTGCTCGTCTGCGGTCATGCCGAGCGCGTTGACGAAATACTCTGGCAGGTTGTTCACATCACCGCCGAGTTCGCGGTACAGGCGCCAGGCGTGGTCTTCCACGGCGTACTCGCTGGTGGTGCCATCGGACTCGCGCTTTTTGCGGCGGTACATCCAGGAGAACGGCGGCTCGATGCCGTTGGAGGCGTTGTCGGCAAAGGCCAGGCTCACTGTGCCCGTGGGGGCGATGGACAGCAGGTGGCTGTTGCGGATGCCGTGCTTGCGGATCTGGGCCTTGATGGCATCGGGCAAGCGGCTGGCGAAAGTGCCTTCAGCCAGGTAACCCTTGGCATCGAATTTGGGGAACTTGCCCTTTTCCTGGGCCAAGGCCACCGAAGCGGTGTACGCAGCGTTGCGCATGCGTTCGGCGATTCTGGCGGCCGTGACGCGGCCTTCTTCGCGGTCGTAACGCTGGCACAGCATGGCCAGCGCATTGCCCATGCCGGTGAAGCCCACGCCAATGCGGCGCTTGGCCGCGGACTCTTCGCGTTGCTGAGGCAGTGGCCAGAAGGTCACGTCGAGCACGTTGTCGAGCGCACGAACCTGTGTGGCCACGACTTTCTCGAACGATTCGAAATCAAACGAGGGCTCACCGCCGAAACCAAACGGGTTGCGCACGAAGCGGGTCAGGATCACCGGGCCCAGGTCGCAGCATCCATACGGCGGCAGCGGCTGTTCGCCACAGGGGTTGGTGGCCGAAATCGTCTCGCAGTAGTTGAGGTTGTTGTCGGTACCGATCTGGTCGAGGAACAGAATGCCCGGCTCGGCGAAGTCGTAGGCCGACTTCATGATGGTGTCCCACAGCTCGCGCACGGCGAGGGTCTGGTAGACCCACTGGCCATCGGCGCGCTGGTAGGCACCCTTTTCGATCAGCTTGGCACTCGGCTTGGCCTTGTGCACCAGCTCCCATGGCTGGTCCTGGCCCACGGCCTCCATGAAGGCATCGCTCACGCCGACCGACACGTTGAAGTTGTTCCAGCGGCCGGGCGTGCGCTTGGCGGTGATGAATTCCATCACATCCGGGTGGTCGATGCGCAACACCCCCATCTGGGCGCCACGGCGCGCACCGGCGCTCTCCACGGTCGAGCAGGACTGGTCAAACACATTGATGTAACTGCACGGGCCCGAGGCCATGGAGTGCGTGCCCTTCACCTCGGCGCCCTTGGGGCGGATACGGGAGAAGTCGTAGCCCACGCCGCCGCCGCGGCGCATGGTCTCGGCCGCTTCGCGCAGCGCTTCGTAAATGCCGGGGAAACCTTCGTCGTCAACGCCCTGGATGCAGTCGCCCACGGGCTGCACAAAACAGTTGATCAAGGTGGCCTGGATGTCGGTACCCGCAGCGCTCATGATGCGGCCCGCGCCGATGGCGCCGGCGTGCAGGTTGTCGAGGAACACCTGCTCCCACTTGGCGCGCTCCGCCTCGTTCTCCACGGAAGCGAGCGCTCGCGCCACGCGGCGGTAGAGGTCTTCCACACCGGTCTCGCCGGGCTTCAGATACTTCTCGGCCAGGACGTCCTGGCTGATCGGTTGGGTCTGTGTCAAATCCTGCGGACGCAGGTTGGAATCGCGTTTCATCGGGTGGGTTTCCTGGGGAGCCATAGAGGGGTGTGCGCGGGTCAAAAATCGGTTTCGAAGTGGACCGGCGAAGGCCTTAAGCCTACCTCATGAAACTGTCATTCGGGCCCAAAACGGGAACAAGTCAGCGACAAGAAGGGGCATTTTTATCCAAATTTGACCCGGGTAAATTCATGCAACCGCTCAAATCCCTTCAATCACTTGGCCATCGTGCTCTACATAGGGTTGGTAGGGCCCCGTGCCGCTGTGCGAGGCTACCGACGATGGCACAAAGGCACCTTGTTCTGCATCAAAAACGTGCACTTCGCCATCTTCAATCACGTAGTGCCAGCCGTGCAGGCTCAACTGCCCTGCCTCCACCGAACGCCGCACAAAGGGGTATTCCATCAGCCGCTCGAGTTGCAACACCACCGCACGCTGTTCTGTGCGGCACATCACCTCAGGCCCGGGCTGCACTGGCAGCAAGGCTTCTTCCACCAGTTTGAGCCAGGACTTGAGCGCAACCGCCTCTTCAGGGACCCCTTCATAAGCGGCCTTGATGGCCCCACAGTGGCTGTGCCCACAGATGATGATGCGCTCCACCTCGAGATTCAACACCGCGAACTCGATCGCCGCCGTGGTGCCATGCAGACCATGTGAGCCGTCGTACGGCGGCACAAAAGCACCCACGTTGCGCACCAGAAACAACTCCCCCGGCGCCGCCCCCGTCAACAAATACGGCACCAGCCGCGAATCGGAGCAGCCGATGAACAGCGTCTTGGGGTGCTGCCCATGGGCCACCAGATCCTGAAAGCGCTGCTGGTTGCGCGGGAAATAGTCCGAATGGAAATCCCGCAAGCGCAGCAAGAGATCGTCTTGTTCGGGAAGGGTCTTCATAACGAAATTCTCCGGTCGAGCCAAGGTGAATCAGGACAGCGACACCCCCAACCCAGGATGCCGCGGAACCGGCTTCGCCGGGCCGCCAGCACCGCCCCCTTGAGGGGGCTGAGGACAGCGGCGACAAGTCTGCCTGCGCAGACTTGGACGGGACGATGACGCGGCCTGCAAGGCACGCGCTGAAAGCGCGGCGCGGGGGTGGGTCTACTGGACCAGAGGTGAATCCGCTCCCTCCAGCTCGATCCCCTCGACCTTTGCATCACCCACCAGCACCAGCATGTACTGCCGCAGCGCGGTGGTGCGCGATTGCAACGTCAGCCGCGCTGAAATCTGCTCCCGCAATTCGGTGAACTCGGGCAAACGCCCTTTCCTGCGACCCAGCACCTCGATGATGTGCAGGCCAAAGCGCGTGTGCACCAGGCGGGGGTGCACACCCATGCCCCAGCGCGAATCGCTCTGGAAGAAGAGTTCGTTGGCCAGTTCGGGGGCACAGTCTTCCGGCGTGAGCCAGCCCAGATCGCCACCCTGGGTGCTCGACGGGCAGTTCGACAGCTCGCCGGCAAGTTTCTCGAAATGGCCTGGCGACACGTTCTTGCGGGTGAGTTCAAGCAGCGCCACTTCGGCGCGCTGCGACAGGGCGTGAACGTTCACGCCAGGTGTGACCGCAAACAGGATGTGGCGCACATGCAAGGCCTGGCCAACGATGAAGCGGTTTTTCTGCGCTTCGTAGTGCCGCTGGCATTCCGATTCGGTGGGCTCGGGCACCTCCACCGCCGACTCCACCATGGCTTCCATGATCTGGCGCTGTGCTTCGTCGGGTTCGCGGTAACTCAAGCCGCCATAACGCGGCAGCAAACCCGCCTTGACACCTTGCTGGCGCAGCAACTCGGTGTAAGCACGTTCGCGCAACACCTGCGGGTCCATCGTTTCGCCGGGCTCGTGCAGGGCAATGCCATTGACACTGGCCATCTGTGGTTGCGCCAGTCCGGCGCAGGCGCAGCTGTCGCTGCCGCAGCCTGTGGAAGAAGAGGAAGTCGTGGAAGTCGCATTCATGGCAAATCCTTTGGGTGAACTCGGCGGCAATCAGGCCGAGTGGTCGCGTTGGCTCAAGGGCGCGCGAGGGGTCATGCCCAGGCGGCGGCTGCGCACCACCTGGTAAGGACGGAACACGTAGGCCACGGTGCCAAAACCGCTCCAGACATGCACCAGGCGTGTGAAGGGGAAGATGAAGAAGATGCTCATGCCCAGGAACATGTGGGCCTTGAAGATCGGGTTCATGTCGAGCATCAGTTCGGCCGCGCCGCCACGGAAGGTGACGATGCGTTGCGCCCACTCGGCAAGCACCAGCATCACGGAGCCGTCCAGGTGTTGCCCGGACAGCGGCACCGTGGCCAGGCCCAGCGCGAACTGCAACCACAGCAGCCACAGCAAGACGATGTCACTCATCTTGGAGTTGGCGCGGATGCGGTCATCGCTCAGGCGGCGGTGCAACAGCAGCGTGACGCCAATGAAGCCCAGCACACCAAAGATGCCGCCCGAAATCATGGCCAACAGCTGCTTGTTGCCTGCGCTCAAAAAGGCTTCGTAGACAAAGTGCGGCGTGAGCATGCCGAAGGTGTGACCGAAGAACAGGAAGAGGATGCCGATGTGGAACAGGTTGCTGCCCCAGCGCAATTGCCCGTGGCGCAGCAATTGCGATGAGTCGCTCTTCCAGGTGTACTGATCGCGATCGAATCGCATCAGACTGCCGAGCAGGAACACGGCCAGGGCGATGTAGGGATACACGCCAAAAACGAGGTGATTGAGGTAGGTCATGGTGGGGTCTCCGTGTCCGTTCAGGCGGTCGCGCGTTCTGCTGCGCCAGCCGGTTTCTTGCGAACAATATGAATCGGCTGGGCCTCGCCGGGGCTGGCCTGGCCCTTGGTGCTGCAGCCGTCAAACGCTTCGGGCTCGGCCCAGGCGTCGTCGATGGCCTCGTCGGCCTGGATGGCCACGGCCTGGGCTTTCTGGCCAGCCAGCTCCAGCACCGCCGCCACCACCGCTGCGTAAGCGCTTTCGCGTTTGAGCAGGGCGCTGAAGATGGCGTTGAGGATGTGGGCCATTTCGCCCAGGAAGGCTTTGGCCAGCGCGGGCGGCTGTGTGGAAGCGAATTCCAGCACCACACACAGGTGATCGGGCAACTCGTCAGGGCCGAGGAAGAGGCCGGCCTTCTCATAGGTTTGCACCAGGTCGACCATGGCCGGACCACGGTCGCGCGAATCGCCGTGCACGTGTTCAAACAGGTGCAGTGAAGTGGAGCGGCCGCGATCGAAGGTTTCGACATAGCGGGCTTCCACTTCCAGCGGATCGAGACGCACCAGCTCGGCGGCCAGTGCGCGCAACTCGGCGCGGCGGTTGGCAGGCACCACCGCCTCGTCATCGATGGCGGCAATCAGTGGCGCCAGATCGGCGCGCAAATTGGCATCGGGATAGGCCAGCAAACGGGCCAGGGCGCGCAGGGAATAACGGGTGTCTTTCATGGCGAGCTCCTTCAGACCACTGATTGAATCGGAATCGTGCGGCGCTTCTCGCCCCCGAACAAACTCGCTTCGCTGGCGCCGTCGGAACAACCATTGCCAAACGTGAAGCCGCAGCCGCCACGCATGTCGAAGGTGTTTTCGGCGTACTCACGGTGCGAGGTCGGAATCACGAAGCGGTCTTCGTAGTTGGCGATGGCCATGACCTGGTACATCTCTTCCACCTGCGCCACGGTCAAGCCCGTCTGCTCCAGCACGGCGAGGTTTTGCACACCGTCCACGTGCTTGCCGCGCTGGTAAGCGCGCATGGCCAGCATGCGTTCCAGTGCGCGCACCACGGGGCCGGTATCGCCTGCGGTCAGCAGGTTGGCCAGGTACTGCACGGGAATGCGCATCTGCGACACATCGGGCAACTCGCCGTTGGCCGTGATGTGGCCAGCGTTCACCGCCGAGGTGATGGGCGACAGCGGCGGCACATACCAGACCATGGGCAGGGTGCGGTACTCGGGGTGCAGCGGCAAGGCCACTTTCCACTCCATCGCCATCTTGTAGACCGGGCTGTTTTGCGCGCCGGTGATCCAGGCGTCGGGGATGCCGTCGATGCGGGCCTGCTCAATGACTTTCGGGTCGTTGGGGTTGAGGAAGATGTCCAGCTGTGCCTGGTACAGGTCTTTCTCATCGGGCACGCTGGCTGCTTCCAGAATGCGGTCTGCGTCGTACAGCACCACGCCTAGGTAGCGGATGCGGCCCACGCAGGTCTCGGAGCACACGGTGGGCTGACCGGCTTCGATGCGCGGGTAGCAGAAGATGCACTTCTCCGCCTTGCCACTCTGCCAGTTGTAATAGATCTTCTTGTAAGGGCAGCCGCTCACGCACATGCGCCAGCCGCGGCACTTGTCCTGGTCGATCAACACGATGCCGTCGTCTTCGCGCTTGTAGATCGAACCCGATGGGCAAGAAGCCACACAAGCGGGATTCAGGCAGTGCTCGCACAAACGCGGCAAGTACATCATGAAGGTGTTTTCAAACTGGCCCACCATGTCGCGCTGGGCCTGTTCGAAGTTCGCCAGGTTGGCGTCCTTGCTGCGCTTGCTGAATTCGCCGCCGAGAATTTCTTCCCAGTTCGGACCCCATTCGATCTTCTCCATGCGCTTGCCGGTGATCAGGGAACGCGGGCGCGCGGTGGGCGGTGCCTTGGTTTCCTTGGCCGACTGCAGGTGGTCGTAGTCAAAGGTGAAGGGTTCGTAGTAGTCGTCGATCTGCGGCATGTTGGGGTTGCTGAAGATCTTCATCAACAGCGACCACTTGCCACCCTGCTTGGGCTGAATCGAACCGTCGGCCTTGCGAACCCAGCCACCGTTCCACTTGTCCTGGTTTTCCCAGTCTTTGGGGTAACCGATGCCGGGCTTGGTCTCAACGTTGTTGAACCAGGCGTATTCCATGCCGGGGCGGCTGGTCCAGACGTTTTTGCAGGTCACCGAGCAGGTGTGGCAGCCGATGCACTTGTCCAGGTTCAGCACCATGGCGATTTGAGCGCGGATTTTCATGTTGTTTCTCCTTGTCTTTCAGCTCATGCCTGAACGGTATCGGTGCCTTGGCCGTCGTGCCAGTCGATCTTGCGCATCTTGCGCACGATGACAAACTCGTCGCGGTTGGTGCCGATGGTTCCGTAGTAGTTGAAGCCGTAGCTGAACTGCGCGTAGCCGCCGATCATGTGCGTGGGCTTGGTGACGATGCGGGTCACCGAGTTGTGGATACCGCCGCGTGTTCCCGTGATCTCGGCACCGGGGGTGTTGATGATCTTTTCCTGCGCGTGGTACATCATGACCATGCCGTTCTTGACCCGCTGGCTCACCACCGCACGTGCCGCAATGGCGCCGTTGGTGTTGAACAGCTCGACCCAGTCGTTGTCCACGATGCCGGCGCTCTTGGCGTCGTCTTCGCTCAACCAGATCACCGGGCCGCCCCGGTTCAGCGTGAGCATCATCAGGTTGTCGGTGTAGGTCGAGTGAATGCCCCACTTCTGGTGTGGCGTGATGAAGTTGAGCGAGATCTCCTTGTTGCCGTTGGGCTTGCGGTCGATCATTTCGTCCACCGTCTTCAGGTCGACCGGTGGGCGGTAGCTCGTCATGCCTTCACCGAACGCGATCATCCAGGGGTGATCGAGGTAGAAGTGCTGGCGACCGGTGAGGGTGCGCCATGGGATCAGTTCATGCACGTTGGTGTAGCCGGCGTTGTAGCTGACGGTCTCGCTCTCGATGCCGCTCCAGGTGGGCGAGCTGATGATCTTGCGTGGCTGGGCCTGGATATCGCGGAAGCGGATCTTTTCGTCTTCGCGGTGCAGGGCCAGATGAACGTGGTCGCGGCCGGTGATCTTGCTCAGCGCATCCCAGGCCTTCACAGCCACGTGGCCGTTGGTCTCGGGGGCGAGTTGCAACACCACTTCACAGGCATCGATATCGGTGTCAATGGACGCCATGCCCTTGGTAACGCCTTCGTCCAGCACTTTGCCGTTGAGCTCCATGAGCTGCTTCACTTCGTCTTCGGTGTTCCAGGCAATGCCTTTGCCACCGTTGCCCACCTTCTGCATCAATGGGCCCAGGGCCGTGAAGCGCTTGAAGGTGTTGGGGTAGTCGCGCTCGACCACCATGATCTGTGGCGCCGTCTTGCCAGGAACGAGTTCACATTCGCCCTTGGTCCACTCCTGCACGCCAAAAGGCTGCGCCAGTTCACCGGGGGTGTCGTGCATCATGGGCGTCAGCACCACTTCTTTTTCCACGCCCAGGTGGCCGACGCAGACTTCGCTGTAGGCCTTGGCGAAGCCTTTGTAGATTTCCCAGTCGCTGCGGCTCTGCCAGGCGGGGTCCACCGCGGTGGACAGCGGGTGGATGAAGGGGTGCATGTCGCTGGTGTTCAGATCGTTTTTCTCGTACCAGGTGGCCGTGGGCAACACGATGTCGGAGTACAGGCAGGTCGTGCTCATGCGGAAGTCGAGCGTGATCAGCAGATCGAGCTTGCCTTCGGGCGCCTTGTCGTGCCATTTCACTTCGGTGGGCTTGGCCTCTTCGGGGCCCAGGTCTTTGCCCTGCACGCCGTGGGTCGTGCCCAGGAGGTGCTTCAAGAAATACTCGTGGCCCTTGCCACTGGAACCCAGCAGGTTGGAGCGCCACACAAACAGGTTGCGCGGCCAGTTGTTGGGGTGGTCCGGGTCCTCGCAGCTCATGGCGAGCGTGCCGTCTTTCAGTGCCTTGACCGCATAGTCTTTGGGGTCCATGCCCGCGGCCTGCGCGTCTTTCACCACTTGCAAGGGGTTGGTCTGCAACTGGGGCGCGCTGGGCAACCAGCCCATGCGCTCGGCGCGCACGTTGTAGTCGATCAGGCTGCCACCGAACTTGGCCTTGTCGGCCAGCGGCGAGAGGATTTCTTCCACGCCGAGCTTTTCGTAGCGCCACTGATCGGTGTGGGCGTAGAAGAAGCTGGTGGCGTTCATCTGCCGCGGTGGACGGATCCAGTCGAGCGCAAACGCGAGCGCGGTCCAGCCGGTCTGGGGGCGCAGCTTTTCCTGCCCCACATAGTGGGCCCAGCCGCCACCGCTCTTGCCGATACAGCCGCACATCATCAGCATGTTGATGATGCCGCGGTAGTTCATGTCGCTGTGGTACCAGTGGTTCATGGCCGCACCGATGATGACCATGGACTTGCCCTTGGTCTTGTCGGCGTTGTCGGCGAACTGGCGCGCCACGGCGATCACCTGGTCGCGTTTGACACCGGTGATTTTTTCCTGCCAGGCAGGGGTGTAAGGGGTGTCGTCGTCGAAGCTGGTTGCGGCGTTTTCGCCCGGCAGACCTCGGCCAACGCCATAGTTGGCCACGGTCAGGTCGAACACGGTGGCGACCAGCATGGTGCGCTCTTCGCCTTCCTTGCCCAGCTTGATGCGGCGCACCGGCACCTGGCGCACGATCACATCGCCCACCGCGCCGGCCTGTTTGTTGGCATCGAAGTTGGGCGTGTCAATGCCGCCGAAATACGGGAAGCCCACATCGCCCACGTCGTATTCGCTGCCCTCGCCTTCCATCAGGCTGAGCTTGAGCTTCACTTCGCTGTCGTGGCGCGCTTCCTTGTTCTCCAGGTTCCACTTACCGGTGTCCGAACGGCCTTCGGCGCCCCAGCGGAAGCCGATGGAGCCGTTGGGCAGAACCACCTTGTCCTGCGTGTCGAACGCCAGGGTTTTCCAGTCGGCGTTGTTGTCCTGGCCGAGGTTGCCGTTGAAGTCGCTGGCGCGCAGGTAGCGGCCGGGCACCACCACCGTGCGGCCATCGGGCAGGGTGCGCTCTTCGAGCTGCACCAGCATGGGCATGTCGGTGAAACGGCGCACGTAGTCGTCGAAGTAGCTGCTGCGCTGCTTGCCACCTTCGGGGAAGTAGAACTCCTTCAGGATGACGTGGCCCATGGCCATGGCGATGGCGGCGTCCGTGCCCTGCTTGGGGTGCATCCACAGATCGCAAAGCTTGCTGATCTCGGCGTAGTCGGGCGTGATCGCCACCGTCTTGGCGCCCTTGTAGCGCACCTCGGTCAGGAAATGGGCGTCGGGGGTGCGCGTTTGCGGCACGTTGGAGCCCCACGCAATGATGTAGGTGGAGTTGTACCAGTCGGCCGACTCGGGCACGTCGGTTTGTTCGCCCCACACCTGTGGGCTGGCGGGTGGCAGATCGCAGTACCAGTCGTAGAAGCTCAGCGGCACGCCACCGATCAGGCCCAGGTAGCGGGCGCCCGCGGCGTAGCTCACCATGGACATGGCGGGAATCGGCGAGAAACCGATCACACGGTCCGGGCCGTATTTCTTCGCGGTGTAAACGTTGGCGCTGGCGATCAGCTGGTTGATCTCGTCCCATGTGCTGCGCACCATGCCGCCCAGGCCACGTTGCTGCTGCCACTCTTTGCGCGCCGATTCGTTTTCAACAATGCTGGCCCAGGCGTCGACCGGGCTCTTGGACACAGCCAGGGCTGCGCGCCAATGGTTGAGCAGGCGCGCACGGATCATGGGGTACTTCACGCGGTTGGCGGAGTACAGGTACCAGGAGTAGGAAGCACCACGGGCGCAGCCGCGCGGCTCGTGGTTGGGCAGATCAGGACGCGTACGCGGGTAGTCGGTCTGCTGGGTTTCCCAGGTGACGATGCCGCCCTTGACATAAATCTTCCACGAGCAGGAGCCCGTGCAGTTGACGCCGTGAGTGGAGCGCACGATCTTGTCGTGGGCCCAGCGGTTGCGGTAGGCATCTTCCCAGGTGCGGTCTTCACCGGTGACGGTGCCGTGGCCTTCGGAGAAGCTTTCCGTGGGGGCAGAGAAGTGGTTGAGGCGGTCGAGGAAGTGGCTCATGTGAGGTCTCCGTAAAAAGGGGTCAAGGCATTCACGTTCAAGGGTTCTTGATCTCTGCGCCGGCGCGCAGATAGAACCACCAGTTCAGGATCAGGCACAGGGCGTAAAACACGGCGAAGCCGTACATCGCCATCTGGGGTGTGCCCAGCTTGATTTGCTGACCAATCACCACCGGAGCGATGAAAGCGCCATAAGCGGCGACGGCCGAGGTCCACCCCAGCACGGGGCCCGCTTGCTGGCGATCGAAAATGACGCCGATGCTGCGGAAGGTCGATCCATTGCCAATGCCGCTGGCGGCAAACAACACCATGAACAGCGCAAGGAAGATGAAGAAATATTGCTCGGGCGTGGCCGAGTGGTAAGCCAGTTGCATCACATAGCCCACCGCCACCCCGGCGACGGCCATCACCGCGCAGACCCATTGCGTGACGATGGAACCACCGACCTTGTCGGAGATCCAGCCACCCACCGGGCGGATGGCTGCGCCCACAAAGGGACCGATCCAGGCGTAGGCCAGAACAGCCGGGCCATTCGGGTTGACCAGCGTGTGCTGCATGACACCGCTGGCGTCGGGCACGTGGCTGATGCCGAAAATCACCTTCATCGACAGTGGCAGCGCCATCGAAAATCCGATGAAGGAGCCGAAGGTCACGATGTACAGGATGGTCAGCGACCAGGTGTGCTTGTTGCTGAAGATCGCGAACTGCTTGGCCACGTTGTCCTTCATCGCACCAAACGCGGTGAGCTTCATCACCATCAAGGTGCTGATGATGATCAGCGGCATGGCGAGCCACATGTTCAACACACCCAGGCCGCTGGGAGCGGGCAGGTACAGGTAAAGGCCCACGCCTGCGGGAATGAACGACAGGGTGTACAGCCAGACAATTTTCAGAAAGGCGGGGATCGTGCCGCCGATGTTCGGCGAGACGGTCGTGAGGTTGTTCATGCCGAACCAGCACAGGATGGACAACGGCACCAGCGACAGCACCCAGGCAAAGCCTGCGTTCTGGATCCAGGTGAGCGTGCCGGCCGGAATGGCGCCGAAGATCCAGCCGCTTTCCTTCTGCAAGGTCATCGCCTCACCACCAAGCGA